>CAZUUU010000031.1:0-26161 GCA_964622685.1 uncultured Methylibium sp. | reverse complement strand
ACCTACGGCATCGCGCAGTTCGCCAAGCTCGCCTGCGCCGGCCCGCTGCTGGCGGCCGAGATCGACGCGATCACCAAGGCGCTCACCAACCCCAAGCGCCCGCTGGTCGCCATCGTCGCGGGCTCCAAGGTCAGCACCAAGCTGTCGATCCTGAAGTCGCTGGCCTCCAAGGTCGACCAGCTGATCGTCGGTGGCGGCATCGCCAACACCTTCATGCTGGCGACCGGCCTGCCGATCGGCAAGTCGCTGGCCGAGCCCGACCTGGTCAACGAGGCGCGCGCGATCATCGACATGATGCAGGCGCGCGGCGCCGCGGTGCCGATCCCGACCGACGTCGTGGTTGCCAACGAGTTCTCGGCGATGGCGCGCGCCAACAAGGTCGCGGCCACCGAGGTGCAGGCGGACGACCTGATCCTCGACATCGGGCCGCGCACCGCCGCCGAGCTGGCCGGCATCATCGCGCGCGCCGGGACCGTCGTCTGGAACGGCCCGATGGGCGTGTTCGAGTACGACCAGTTCGCCGGCGGCACCCGCACGCTGGCCGCGGCCATCGCGCATTCGCCGGCCTTCAGCATCGCCGGCGGCGGCGACACGCTGGCGGCGATCGCCAAGTACGGCATCGAGAAGGACATCGAGTACATCTCCACCGGCGGCGGCGCCTTCCTCGAGGTGCTGGAAGGCAAGACCCTGCCGGCCTTCGAGATCCTGCAGAAGCGGGCCGAGGCCTGACCGATACTTCCCGGGGGCGCCATGGCGCCCTCGTCCTTTCTGGCGCCGCGGCGCCCGTCGTTGCCGACCCGAGGCCTCCCATGAGCATGCAGCGCGCCACCAAGATCGTCGCCACCCTCGGCCCCGCGTCGTCGACGCCGGAGGTGCTGGAACGCATGATCCGCGCCGGCGTCGATGTGGTGCGGCTCAACTTCTCGCACGGCAAGGCGCAGGACCACATCGACCGCGCGGCGCAGGTGCGCGAGGTCGCGGCGCGGGTCGGCAAGGCGGTCGCGATCATGGCCGACCTGCAAGGCCCGAAGATCCGCGTCGGCAAGTTCGCCGACGGCAAGGTGATGCTCGAGACGGGGGCGGCCTTCGTGCTGGACGCGGCGCGCACCGAGCCCGGCGACGTGCGCGCGGTCGGCCTGGACTACAAGTCGCTGCCGCGCGACGTGAAGCCCGGCGACACCCTGCTGCTCAACGACGGCCTGATCGTGCTGACGGTCGACAAGGTGGCCGGCGAGGCCGTGCACACCACCGTCAAGGTCGGCGGCGAGCTGTCCAACAACAAGGGCATCAACAAGCAGGGCGGCGGACTCACCGCGCCGGCGCTGACCGCCAAGGACATGGAGGACATCAAGACCGCGATGGCCTTCCAGTGCGAGTACCTGGCGGTCAGCTTCCCGAAGAACGCGACCGACATGGAGATGGCGCGCCAGCTGGCCAACGTGGCCGGCGAGCCCTTCCGTCACAAGCCGGCGCTCATCGCGAAGATCGAGCGCAGCGAGGCCATTCCCGTGCTCGACCAGATCCTCAAGGCCAGCGACGGCATCATGGTCGCGCGCGGTGACCTCGCGGTCGAGGTCGGCAATGCCGCGGTGCCGGCGCTGCAGAAGAAGATGATCAAGCTCGCGCGCGAGCTCGACAAGGTGGTCATCACCGCGACCCAGATGATGGAGTCGATGATCGTCAACCCGGTGCCGACGCGGGCCGAGGTCAGCGACGTCGCCAATGCCGTGCTCGACGGCACCGACGCCGTGATGCTGAGCGCCGAGACGGCCGCCGGCAAGTACCCGGTCGAGACCATCGAGCAGATGGCCGCGATCGCCGAGGCCGCCGAGGCCGCCGAGGACGTGTCGCTCGACGCCGACTTCACGAATCGCCGCTTCGGCCGCATCGACCAGAGCATCGCGATGGGCGCGCTGTTCACGGCCCACCACCTGGGCTGCAAGGCCATCGTCGCGTTGACCGAGTCGGGTTCGACGGCGCTGTGGATGAGCCGCCACAAGATCCACGTGCCGATCTACGGCCTGACCTCGCAGCCGGCCAGCCAGCGGCGCATGACGCTGTACCGCAACGTGCGGCCGCTGCTGATGCCGTCGTACACCGACCGCGACGAGGCGCTGGCCAAGGCCGAGGCGCTGCTGATCGAGCAGGGCGTGCTCAAGCCCGGCGACACCTATGCGATCACCGTCGGCGAGCCGATGGGACACCCGGGCGGCACCAATATGCTGAAAGTGTGTCGCGTTGGCTGAAGGCCAACGCGACCACTTCGGCGCAGCCAAGGTGTGCCGGGTCGGCTGAGACCGCGCCCCAGCGAGCGCGGGGGGGCGGGGCCCGTCACCGGGCGCCTAAAATCAAGGACTTCGCGGCAGCGCCTCGTGCGCTCCTGCCCGCCCCGGTTCCTGACCTTCGGAGACTCCCATGCCCCTCGTTTCCATGCGCCAGCTGCTCGACCACGCCGCCGAGCAGGGCTACGGCATCCCCGCCTTCAACGTCAACAACCTCGAGCAGGTGCAGGCCGTGATGACGGCTGCCCACGAAGTCGGTGCCCCGGTGATCCTGCAGGCCAGCGCCGGCGCCCGCAAGTACGCCGGCGAGCCCTTCATCAAGCACCTCATCCAGGCGGCGGTCGAGACCTGGCCGCACATCCCGCTGGTGATGCACCAGGACCACGGCCAGAGCCCCGACGTGTGCAGGGGCGCGATCGACCTCGGCTTCAGCTCGGTCATGATGGACGGCTCGCTGCAGGCCGACGGCAAGACCATCGCCAGCTACGACTACAACGTCGACGTGACCCGCAAGGTCGTCGACATGGCGCACAAGCTCGGCGTCACCGTCGAGGGCGAGCTCGGCTGCCTGGGTTCGCTCGAGACGATGAAGGGCGACAAGGAAGACGGCCACGGCACCGAAGCCACGATGACGATGGACCAGCTGCTCACCGACCCCGAGGAGGCGGCCGACTTCGTCAAGAAGACCCAGCTCGATGCGCTGGCCATCGCGATCGGCACCAGCCACGGCGCCTACAAGTTCACCCGCAAGCCGACCGGCGACATCCTCGCGATCGGCCGCATCAAGGAGATCCACAAGCGCATCCCCAACACCCACCTGGTGATGCACGGCAGCTCCAGCGTGCCGCAGGACCTGCTGGCCGAGATCCGCAAGTACGGCGGCGACATGAAGGAAACCTACGGTGTGCCGGTGTCCGAGATCCAGGAAGCCATCAAGCACGGCGTGCGCAAGATCAACATCGACACCGATATCCGTCTCGCGATGACGGCCGCGGTGCGCCGCTACCTGCACGAGAACCCGAGCAAGTTCGACCCGCGCGACTTCCTCAAGCCTGCGACGGCGGCGGCCAAGGCGATCTGCAAGCAGCGCTACCTGGAGTTCGGCTGCGAGGGCCAGGCGCCCAAGATCAAGCCGGCCTCGCTGGACATCGTCGCGACCCGCTACGCGCGCGGCGAGCTGGCGCAGCTGGTGAACTGAGCGGGCCCCGGCCCGGTCCTCGCAGCGGGCGCTTCGGCGCCCGCTGCGCTTCGTGGCACGCTTCCTGCGCCGCGGATCCTTCGAGGCGCCCCCTAGAATCGAAGCCGTTCCCTGCCGCACCTGTCCGTCATGTCCCAGCCCGCCACGACCTCCCCGCCGCTGCTGGAGAGCCGCCTGCAGAGCCTGCCGCTGCTGGCACGCGGCAAGGTGCGCGACAACTACGCCGTCGGCGACGACCGGCTGCTGATGGTGGCGAGCGACCGGCTCAGCGCCTTCGACGTGGTGATGGGCGAACCCATCCCCGGCAAGGGCGAGCTGCTGACGCGCATGGCGCTGTTCTGGTTCGACAAGCTCGGCCACATCGTGCCCAACCACCTGACCGGCGAGGCGCCGGAAAGCGTGGTCAGCGCGGCCGAACGCCCGCAGGTCGCCGGCCGCTCGATGCTGGTACGGCGCTTGAAGCCGCTGCCGGTCGAGGCGGTGGTGCGCGGCTACCTGGCCGGTTCGGGCTGGAAGGAATACCAGCACGACGGCAAGGTCTGCGGCGTCGAGCTGCCGCCCGGCCTGCGGAACGCCAGCAAGCTGCCCGCGCCGATCTTCACCCCGGCCACCAAGGCCGAGATGGGGGCGCACGACGAGAACATCTCCTTCGGGCAGATGGCCGCGATCATCGGGCCGGCGCTGGCCGACCAGGTGCGGCGCATCGCGATCTCGCTCTACGAGACGGCCGCCGCGTTCGCGCTCGGCAAGGGCATCATCATCGCCGACACGAAGTTCGAGTTCGGCCTCGACGAGCACGGCACGCTGACCCTGATGGACGAGGTGCTGACGCCGGACTCGTCGCGCTTCTGGCCGGTCGAGGACTATGTCGAGGGCAGCAACCCGCCGAGCTACGACAAGCAGTTCGTGCGCGACTGGCTCGAGCAGGTGCGCATCGACGGCCAGCCCTGGAACAAGCAGGCGCCGGCGCCGGCGCTGCCGGCCGACGTGGTGGCCCACACGGCGGCCAGGTACCGCGAAGCGCTGGCTCGCTTGACAGCCTGATGTCACGGCAGGCCGGCTGATGACCATCAACTCCCGCCTGCTGGCCCGCCTGGACGCCGCGATCGCGCAGGCCGCCGACCCGGTCGAGGCCGACGTGCTGCGGGCCGAGCGCGTCGGCCTGCTGGCGCGCGAGGGCCGGCTCGACGAGGCGCGCGCCGGGCTGGGCCCGCTGCACCGCCGTCACCACCTGCGGCCCGACGCCGCCACGGCCGCGGCGATCGGCCTGGCCGACGCGATGGTCGACTACTTCAGCGACCTCGGGGGCCAGGCGCGGGTCAAGCTGCAGCAGGCGCGCTCGCTCAGCATCTCGGCCGGCCGTCCGGCCCTGCAGGCGCTGTGCGCGGCCTGGCTGGCTCACCTGGACTACGTGCACAACGATTTCGCCGGTGTCGTGCGCCATGCGTCGCTGGCCATGCGTCTGGCGGCGCCGGACCACCACTCGGCGCGCTCGCGCGCCAACCTCGTCGTCGCGATGAGCTACCACTACGCGGGCCGGCTGGACCTTGCCCAGCCCTGGTACGCCCGGGCCCGCCAGCACGCCAGCGCCGAAGGCGATGCCGCGACGATCAGCGCGCTGATGCACAACATGGCCGCGCTGCGCGGCGACCAGGCGCGGCTGGCGACGGTGCTGGACGACGACGCGGCGCGGGCCGAGGAAGCGCTGCACGCTCTGGCGGCGACCGAGTCCTCCGAGCACTTCGACGACCGGATCGGCGGCGCCGCGCTGCCGGTGCTGCAGCCCATCCTGCGCGCGCAGCTGCTGGTGACGCAGCGTCGCCATGCCGAGGCGCTGGTGCTCTTCGAGGCGCACTTCGCGGACGCGCTGGCGCAAGGTCTGGGGCGGCTCGAGTGCGCGCTGCGCGCCGACGTCGCCTGGTGCCGCAGCCAGCTCGGCCAGCCGCAGCTGGCGCGCGAACAGGCGCTCGCGGCGGTTGCCGCCTTGCGGCCGGAATGCCACGTCGACGATCTGGCCGTCACGCACGGCCGGCTGGCGCAGGTCTACCGTGCGCTGGGCGAGGCCGCGCAGGCCCGCCACCACAGCCAGCAGGCGCGCGAGCACGCCGATCGGCATCGCGAGCAGCAGGCCCAGACCGTGGCCGAGCTCGACAAGACCTTCGGCGTCGGCTGGTCCGAGGAGTGAGCGCGGCCCGCCGCGGGCTGCGGCGCGTGGCTCAGGAGTGCAGCACCATGCTCAGGCGGCGGCGGTAGCCGTCGACCACCGGATCGCTGGCGACCGCGAGCGCCTTGCCGCCGGCGATCTCGAGTGTGCCCTTGGCCTCGGCCGGGGCGGCCGTCTTGGGCGCCGGCTTGCTCATCAGCTCGAGGATCGCGACGTAGAGCTTGCGTGCGCGTTCCTCGGCCCAGGCCTTGTCGCGCATCAGGATCTCGAGCAACTCGTCCATCGCCTCGGTCGGCCGTCCGCCGGCCAGGTGTCGCTGGGCGAGCTCGAAGCGCGCCGCGAAGTCGCGCTTGTCGGCGGCGATCGCCGCCGACAGGGCCTCGGGGCTGCGGGCCGCGGCCGCGGCCTCCCAGGCCTGCAGGCACAGTCCGAGCGCGCTGGCGCGCGCATTGACCAGGGCCTTGGGGGCCAGCGGCTCGTAGGCGCGGCGGGCGTCGGCCACTCGGCCGGCGTCGAGCAGGCGCTTCACGTAGTCGGCGCGGATCGAGTCGTCGCCGGGCGACATGGCCAGCGCTTCCGAGAGCTTGTCGAGCGCCGCCCCGGTGTCGCCTTCGGCGGCCAGCTGCTCGGCCTCCTGGGCCTCCTCCTCGGCCGCCAGCTCGTCGGGGCTGGGGACGTGCTTGTCGAGGAAGGCGCGGATCTGGGCCTCGGGCAGGGCGCCGACGAAGCCATCGACCGGCTGGCCGCCGACGAACATCACGCAGAAGGGGATGGAGCGCACGCCGAAGGCCTGGCTCAGCTGGCCGGCGATCTCGGGCTGCTCGTCGCTGTTGAGCTTGGCCAGCGCGAAGCGGCCGGCATACGCGGTCTCCAGCTTCTCGAGCAGCGGGCCGAGCTGCTTGCAGGGGCCGCACCACGGGGCCCAGATGTCGAGCAGCACCGGGGTGTGCATCGACGCCTGGATCAGCTCGGTCTCGAGGTTCTGGAGGGTGATGTCGATCATGTCGGGACAGGTGCGGGCGAGAGTCGGCAAACCAAGCGCCGCCTACAATTCGGGGTTTCTCGGAACCGGAGCGGCCGTGGGCGCAGCGATTCCCCTGATCGGCGTGGTGATGGGCTCCAGCAGCGACTGGGAGGTCATGCGCCACGCAGGCGACATTCTCACCGAGTTCGGCGTGCCCTTCGAGGCGCAGGTCGTCTCGGCGCACCGCATGCCCGACGACATGTTCCGCTATGCCGAGGCGGCCCGCGGTCGCGGCCTGCGGGCGATCATCGCCGGCGCCGGCGGTGCGGCCCACCTGCCGGGCATGCTGGCGGCCAAGACCACGCTGCCGGTGCTGGGCGTGCCGGTCCCCGGCAAGCACCTGCAGGGGGTCGATTCGCTGCACTCCATCGTGCAGATGCCCAAGGGCGTGCCGGTGGCCACCTTCGCGATCGGCGCGGCCGGCGCGGCGAATGCCGCGCTGTTCGCTGTCGCGGTGCTGGCCCACGACGACGCGGCGCTGAGCGAGCGGCTCGACGCCTGGCGCACACGCCAGACCGAAGCGGCCCGCGCCTCGAAGCTGGAATCCTGATGTCGCAGTTCCGTACCCTCCTGCCGGCTGCCGTGGCCGCCGGCGCGCAGGACAGCACGCTCGGCGTGATGGGCGGCGGTCAGCTGGGCCGCATGTTCGTGCACGCGGCGCAGCGCCTGGGCTACTTCACCGCGGTGCTGGACCCCGATGTCGCCAGCCCGGCCGGGCTGGTCTCGCACGTGCACGTGCAGACCGACTACCTGGACGAACAGGGCCTCGCGCAGATGCTGCGCCGCTGCGCCGCGATCACGACCGAGTTCGAGAACGTGCCGGCCGGTGCGCTCTACACCCTCGGCGCCCACCTGCCGACCGCGCCCTCTGCCGAGTCGGTGGCGATCTGCCAGGACCGCCAGCTCGAGAAGCAGCACTTCGTACGCTGCGGCGTGCCGTGCGCGCCGCATGCGGTGATCGAGACGGCCGGGCAGCTGGCCGCCGTCGACGCCGACCTGCTGCCCGGCATCCTGAAGACCGCACGGCTGGGCTACGACGGCAAGGGCCAGCTGCGTGTCGCCACGCGCGACGAACTCGCGGCCGCCTGGTCCGAACTGCGGCAGGCGCCCTGCGTGCTGGAGAAGCTGCTGCCGCTGGACTTCGAGATCAGCGTCATCCTCGCGCGCGACGCCGACGGCCACAGCGTCGCGCTGCCGGTGCAGCAGAACCTGCACCGCGACGGCATCCTCGCGGTGACGCAGGTGCCCGGTCCGCGCGTGACCCCCGCACTGGCCGCGCAGGCGACGACAGCCGCGCAGCGCATCGCCGACGGCCTGCGCTACGTCGGCGTGCTGTGCGTCGAGTTCTTCGTGCTGCAGGACGGCAGTCTCGTGGCCAACGAGATGGCCCCGCGCCCGCACAACTCCGGCCACTACAGCATCGACGCCTGCGACGTCTCGCAGTTCGAGCTGCAGGTGCGCTGCATGACGGGCCTGCCGCTGCCGTCGCCGCGCCTGCACTCGCCGGCGGTGATGCTCAACCTGCTGGGCGACCTGTGGTTCGACGCCGCCGGGCAGGAGCGCACACCCGACTGGGCCGCGGTGCTGGCGCTGCCTGGCGCGCACCTGCATCTCTACGGCAAGAGCAGTGCGCGTCGCGGCCGCAAGATGGGTCATCTGACGCTGACCGCCGCCACGCCCGAGGCCGCCCGCGCGCTGGCCTTGCAGGCCGCCGAGCGGCTGGGCCTGCCGGCCTTCTAGGGGCCGCATGACGGTGCTGGATGGGCGCGTGCCCGGCGCCATCGTGCAGGCCGCGGAGCGCCTGGCCGAGGGTGGGTTGGTCGCGTTCCCGACCGAGACGGTCTACGGCCTCGGGGCCCGGGCCGACGACGATGCGGCCGCGGCCCGGGTGTTCGCGGCCAAGGGCCGTCCGACCGGGCATCCGCTGATCGTGCACGTGGCCGATGCGCAGGGCGCTGCGGCCTTCGCGGCCGTGCTGCCCCCGCTCGCGCAGCGCCTGATGACGGCGTTCTGGCCCGGGCCGCTGACGGTGATCGTCCAACGTCGCGATGGTGTCGCCACCGCCGCGGCCGGCGGGCAGTCGACGATCGGGCTGCGCTGCCCCAGCCATCCGGTCGCGCAGGACCTGCTGCGCGCCGCGGCGGCGCTCGGCGTGCCGGGCATCGCGGCGCCGAGCGCCAACCGCTACGGCCGCCTGAGTCCGACGCGCGCATCGCACGTGGCGGCCGAGTTCGGCGAAGAGATGATGGTGCTCGACGGCGGTGACTGCGAGGTCGGCATCGAGTCCAGCATCGTCGATTGCTCGCGCGGGCATCCGGTGTTGCTGCGTCCCGGCGTGCTGGCGCGTCCACGGATCGAGGCCGCGGCCGGCGAGCCGCTGGGCGAGGCCGACGCGGAGGCGCCGCGCGCCCCCGGCACGCTGGCCTCGCACTACGCACCGCGCGCGCGGCTGCGACTGATGGCGCCGAGCGCCTTGCGCACCGCGCTCGAGGTCCTGCCGGTCGAGGCCCTGCCGAAGCAGGGCCCGCGCAGGCTGGCGGTATATTCCCGCAGCGTCGCGGTGCCGTCGCGCCTGAGGCACCACCGCATGCCGGACGATCCGGTTGCGGCGGCGCATGAACTGTTCTCCGTGCTGCACGAACTCGACGACGAGGGCGTGCAGCTGATCTGGGTCGAAGAGCCGCCGGCCGATGCCGCCTGGGAGGGTGTGCGCGACCGCCTCCAGCGCGCGGCCGCGCCTTGAGCGCCGCGACCCTCCGCCTTGTCCTTGGAGTGAGCATGAGTGTTGGGATCGATCTGCATCGCGGCTGGCGCCGCCTGAGCCCGCGCGCCGGGGCCATCTCCGTGCTGGGCCTGCTGCTGGTGGTGCTGGCGGCCTGCGGCGGCGGCGACCGTGTCAACACATTCGCGCCGCAACGCCTGCTGGTGTTCGGCGACGAGGCGAACGTGATCGCCGGCAGCGACGGCGTGGTCTACACCGCCGACACGCCGCCGGTCGCGATCACGACGCAGGCCGGCGCCAAGTACTCGGTGAACGCCCGCAACCTCGCCGACACCGGCGCGCCGCTCACGACCTACAGCTGCGGCGTGCTCCCGATCTGGATCCAGGCCGTCGCCAACTTCTACGGCTTCGGCCTGGCGGCCGTACCGCCCAACGCGACGACCGCCACGGTCGCGCCCGAGGCCTGCAATCCCTACACTCCCACGCCGGCTCGCGGCCGCATCTACGCGCAGGTCGGCGCGCGCGTGGCCACCATCGCCGCGCAGGTGACCAACCACCAGATCTCGACCGGCACCGGCTTCTCCAGCACCGACCTGGTCACGGTGATGGTCGGCCAGCGCGACATCCTCGATGCCTACGCGCTCTTTCCGGCGCAGAGCGAGGACGCCGTGGTGGCGATCGCCGAGTCGGCGGGCCGCGCGCTCGGCGCCCAGGTGAACGCGATCGCGACGGCCGGCGGTCGCGTGCTGATCGCGACGATCCCGAACCAGGGCGTGACGCCGTTCGCCGTGGCCCAGGAAGCGCTCGGCGGCGGGCGCGCCGCCTTGCTGACGCGCATGACGCAGCGCTTCAACGCCGGCCTGCGCGCGGCACTGATCAACGACGGCCGCATCATCGGACTGGTTCAGGCCGACGAGCAGCTGCAGCTGGTCATCAACAATCCGGCGGTCTTCGGCTACGCCAGCATCTCGGCGTCGGCGTGCAGCAATGTCTCGGCACCGTCGGCCAGCGCGCCCTTCCGGCCGACCGACGAACTGCTCAACTGCGTCTCTCCGACGTCGGCGACAGCCTCGGCGCCGGCGACCACCGGCACGATCGTCACCGGCGCCACGGTCGGCAACTACCTCTGGGCCGATCCCTACCGCTTCAACGTGGACGCCCACAGCCGCATCGGCAACCTGGCGATCACGCGGGCGACCAACAATCCGTTCTAGCGCCGGCTCGCGATCTTCAGGCCCAGGATCACGAGCGCCAGCGCCAGCGTGATCGCGTTGGCCACGACGATGGGCCAGGCGCGCAGCGCCCAGCCGTAGGCCAGCCACAGCGCGATGCCGAGCGAGAACACGCCGTACATGGCGAGCGAGACGCCCGACAGGTCGCGCGTGCGCCAGCTGAGCCAGGCCTGCGGGACGAAGGCCGCCGTGGTGAGCGCGGCCGCGGCGTAGCCCAGCGCGTCGACCCAGCCGAGGCTCATCGATCCAGGTCCTCGGCTGCCCACTGCACCAGCGCATCGAGGACCGGTCGGGCTGCACCGGCGTTCGGGTGGTTGACGATGGCCACCAGCGCGTAGCGGCGGCCCGATTGCCCCAGCACGTAGCCGGCCAGCCCCATGGAGTCGCGCAGCGAGCCGGTCTTCAGGTGCGCGCGGCCGAGGGCGGCGCCCCACAGGCGCCCGGGCCGTCGTGCCGTGCCGTCGATGCCGGTCAGCGGCAGCGAACTGACCAGCTCGGGCATGACCGGGCTCGACCACAGCGCCTGCAGCCACGCCGCCATGCAGCGCGCGCTGCTGCGCGACTGGCGCGACAGCCCCGAACCGTTGTCGACCGACAACTCGGCATCGCTGCAGGCGGCGCGACTGCGCACCTGGCTGCGCACCACCTCGCGCGCGGCGTCGGCCGGTCCGGCCGGTGCCGACGCCGGTCGGTTCACCGCCACCGTCAGGCCGAGTGTCAGGAACAGCTGCTGCGCCATCACGTTGTTGCTGAACTTGTTGATGTCGCGGATGACGCTGGCGAGCGGCGGCGACGTCGCTTCGAACAAGGGCTGCGCGCCGGCTGGCACCGCACCGTCGCGCACGCGGCCCAGCAGCTTGCCACCCAGGTCGCGCCACACGCCCTCGACCAGCCGTGCGTTGTAGCCGCGCGGATCGGGATACGCGATCGGCCAGATCTTCTCGCCGCAGCCGGCAGCGTACAGGCCGGTCAGCCGCAGGCGCAGCGGGTCGGTGAAGTCGGGCTTGAGCGCGCTGCGCCAGTCGCCGCAGTCGCCGCTGCCGTTGCCTAGCGGCACGGTCGTATCGATCTGCACGCCGGCCAGGCTGACGTCGCTGGCGACGCGCGCGACGCCGCGCGCGACATCGGGCGTGAGGGTGAGCGTGATCGACTTGAGGTTCAGCAGCAGCGCATCGGGTTGCACGTTGTAGGGCCGGTAGCGCTCGCCGTCGAAGTCGCCCGGCTCGCCGTTCGGCGGCGGGAAGGCGCTGCCGTCCAGGACGATGTCGCCGCGGACCTCGCGGATCCCGCGCGCCTGCACCTGGCGCAGCAGCAGCCACAGGCGCTCGATCACCAGCGTCGGATCGCCGCGGCCCTGGATCACCAGGTCGCCGAGCAGCACGCCGTCGACCGTCGCGCCGGTGGTGAGCACCGGCGTGGCCCAGGTCCAGGCCGGCCCGAGCAACTCGAGCGCCGCGCCGGTGGTGTAGAGCTTCATCAGCGAGGCCGGGTTGACCGGCTGCTGGGCACGGTGCGACAGCCTCGGCGCGGCCGCGCCTGGCGTGCCGACCTCGACCACCTGCACGACGAGGGCATCGGGCGGCAGTTGCGCGCGCTTCATCGCGGCCTGGACCGAGGTCGGCAGCTCGTTGGCGGCGATCCCGAGGGCGGTGGCGCCCAGCACTGCAGCGGCGGCGCTTCGTCGCCAGCGAACCCAGGGTCTCGTCATGGACCGGGATGGTAGCGGCCGCATGCGCCGGGACGCACCGCTACACTGAGGCATGGACTCCCGAGCCGGCATCGAGCCTGGTCCGCGGGCCACCTGGGTCGGCTGGCTCTGTGCGGCGGTGGTGCTGTGCATCTGGTCGTCGTTCATCCTCGTGGCCCGGTCGTCGGCCAGTCGGACCCTCAGCCCTTTCGACATCGCTTTCCTGCGCTTCGCCGTGTCGGGCGTGGTGCTGGTGGGCCTGGCCTGGTGGTGGCGCCGCCGCGATCTGCCCCTGCTGCCGCAATGGCGTGGCGGACTGGCGCCGGCGCGCTGGGCCGGCCTGGGGCTCAGTGCCGGCGTCGCCTACTGCGGTTTCGCCTACAGCGCCTTCTTCTTCGCGCCGGCCGCGCACGGCGCGGTGCTGCTGCCAGGCTCGCTGCCGCTGTGGACGGCGGTGATGGCCTGGCTGCTGCTCGGCGAGCGCTCCGGCCGGCAGCGGCTGGCCGGTCTGACGCTGATCGTCGCCGGCGACCTGCTGGTCGGCGGTGCCAGCCTGCTGCAGGCCTTCGACGGCGGCACGGTCTGGATCGGCGACCTGCTGCTGCTGTGCGGCTCGATGAGCTGGGGCCTGTACACGGTGCTGTGCCGGCGCTGGCGGGTGACGGCCTTCGAGGCGACGCTGGCGATCGGCAGCTTCTGCCTCGTGACCGCCGTGCCGCTGTACGCGCTGGGCGTGCTGGGCGGCGTGTTCCCGAGCCGGCTGCACGCCGCACCGTGGCCGGAGATCGTCTTCCAGGGGCTCTACCAGGGCCTGTTCGCGATGGTCATTGCCGGCATGGCCTACACGCAGGTGGTCGCGACCTTCGGGCCGGTGCGCAGCACGATGATCACGGCCCTGGTGCCGCCGATCGCGGCGCTGGCGGCCGTGCCCCTGCTCGGCGAGGCGCTCGCGCCGACGACGTTGCTGGGCCTGGCCTGCGTGACCGGCGGCTTGCTGCTCGGCTTGCGTGCGGCGCTGCCGCGGGCCGCGGCGCTGCCCCGACCCGAAGGCGCGACATGAGAGGCCGCCGGTGAGCACGCCGACCCTGCTGGCGCTCGACACGGGCACCGAGGTTCTGCACCTCGGCGCCTGCCGCGGTGACCGCGCGTGGCAGCGCGCGCTGCCGGGCGGTGCGCGGGCCTCGGCCGACCTGCTGCCGGCGCTGATGTCGCTGCTGGCCGAGGCCGGCCTGGCACTGCGCGATCTGGACGCCATCGCCTTCGGGCGCGGACCGGGCGCCTTCACCGGCGTGCGCGCGGCCTGCGCGGTGACACAGGGGCTGGCCTTCGGCGCCGGGCTTGCGGTGCTGCCGCTCGACAGCCTGATGGCGGTCGCCGAGGACGCGCGTTCGCAAGGGGCGGGCGACGAGCTCTGGGTGGCCATCGATGCCCGCATGGGCGAGGCCTACGCGGCGCGCTACCGGCACGGCCCCGACGGCTGGCGGACGCTCGAGGCGCCGTCGCTGCACGACCCGGCGGCGCTGGCAGGGCGCGTGATGGCCGATGGCCTCGCCCCGCAGGTCGCCGGCAGCTCGCTGTCGGCGCACGCCACGGCGTGGGCCGCCTGCGGGCGCGCCCGCTGGCCCGATGCGGGTCCGCGTGCCGGCGCGCTGCTGTCGCTGGCCCGCGCCGCCTGGGCGCGCGGCGAGGCGGTCGACGCGGCCCAGGCCCTGCCGCTCTACGTGCGCGACAAGGTCGCCCAGACCACGGCCGAGCGGGCCGCGGCAGCCGGGGAGCGGCGCGCATGAACGCCGTCGTGCAGCCCGAACCGCGCAGCCTGCAGGCGCTGTCCGATGCCGACCTCGAGGCCGTGATGACCGTCGAGCGCGCCGCCTACGAGTTCCCCTGGACCCGCGGCAACTTCATCGACTCGCTGCGCGCCGGTTACCTGGCGCAGGCGCTGTGGACGTCGCCGCCGCAACTGGTCGGCTACTTCATCGCCCTGCCCGGCGTCGACGAGTTGCACCTGCTGAACCTCAGCGTCGCGCCCGCGGCCCAGGGCCGGGGCCACGCACGCTACATGCTCGACGAGCTGCGCCTGATCGCTGCGGCGCGGCGCGCGCAGCAGCTGTGGCTCGAGGTGCGGATCTCGAACGCACGGGCGCGCCTGCTGTACGAACGCTACGGCTTCCGCAATGTCGGCCTGCGCCGCGGCTACTACCCGGCGCAGGGCCGGCAGCGCGAGGACGCGGTGGTGATGAGCCTGCAGATCCCGGAGGTGGCGCATGGGCTGGGATGAGCGGCAGCGCGCCATGCTGGCCGAAATGGGTGTGCGGCTGTGGCCGCCCATCCCTTCCGGCCCGCAGGGCGCTGCCGTTCCGTCTGAACTGGGGCAACCCCCCGGCCCCCCTTCCGGGACGGGGGGAGGCGAGGCGCGTGCCTCGCTGCAGCCGGTGCCGGCCGAACCGCGCGCACGACTCGCGACCGGCGTCGAGGCCATGGACTGGCCCGCGCTGCGCGCCGCCGTTGCCGGCTGCACGGCCTGCGGCCTGTGCCGCGGGCGCACGAACACGGTGTTCGGCGTCGGGCACGAGCGGGCGCACTGGATGATCGTCGGCGAGGCGCCGGGCGAGCAGGAGGACCGGCAGGGCGAGCCCTTCGTCGGCAAGGCGGGCCAGCTGCTCGACAACATGCTGCGCGCGCTCGGCCTGTCGCGCGACGCGCAGGCGGTGGGCGGCGACCCGGCCCGCCAGGTCTTCATCGTCAACGTGCTGAAGTGCCGGCCGCCGGGCAACCGCAACCCCCAGCCCGACGAAGTGGCCCAGTGCGAGCCCTTCCTGCAGCGCCAGGTCGCGCTGGTGCAGCCGAAGCTGATCCTGGCCATGGGGCGCTTCGCGGTGCAGTCGCTGCTGCAGAGCCAGGAGGCGATCGGCCGGCTGCGCGGGCGCGTGCACCGCTACCAGGGCGTGCCCACCGTCGTGACCTATCACCCGGCCTACCTGCTGCGCAATCCCGCCGACAAGGCGCGCGGCTGGGACGATCTCTGCCTGGCCCGCGAAGCGATGGAGCGCGCCGGCACCGGCTCGACCTGAGGTGGGCCGGCCCCTATCATCGTCCGGCGGCACGAGGGGGCCGCTGCCACCCATGTCCGCGCTGCCGCAGATCGAGGAGACCACCGTCTGGGACGCGCTGCCCAGCGCCGTGCTGCTGCTCACGCGCGACGGGCAGGCGCAGCAGGTCAACCGGGCCTTCAGCCGCTTCACCGGCCTGCCGGCCGAGGCGGCCCGCGGCGTCGGCTGGCAGCTGCTGCTGCCCGAGATCTCGCGCCACGCGCTGCTGGCCGCGCTGCAGCGCGAGCAGGTCTTCGCGTTGCAGGTAAGCCTGCTGCGGGCCGACGATGGCAGCGGCGTCGCGCGCGAGGCCTGGGTCGACGTCGCCGGCCAGTGGGACACGGCCTCGGCGCGCTGGTGCTGCGTGCTGCACGACATGTCGCAGACGCGGCAGGCCGAGTTCGCGGCGCGCGCGCAGGCCGAGCAGTTCCGCCTGCTGGCCGACAACGTGCCGGCCTTGATCGCCTACTACGCGGCGGCCGACAACACCTGCCTCTTCGCCAACCGGGAGTACGCGCAGACCTTCGGCTGGGACGAGCATTCCATCCTCGGCCGCCACACCTGGGAGGTGATCGGCGACGCGGCGTGGCAGCAGATCCGGCCGCAGGTGGACATCGTGCTGGGCGAGCTGCGCGCGGTGGTCTACGAGCGGCAGCTGACGCGGACCGACGGCAGCCCGCAGTGGATCGAGGTGCACCTGCTGCCGCATGTCGGCGGCGACGGGCGCGCGATCGCCTGCTTCGTGATGATTTCCGACATCACCAGGCACCGCCTCGCCGAGCGCGCGGTGCGCCAGTCCGAGGAACGGCTCGGCAAGTTCATGCAGGCCAGCGCCGAGGGCATCGTCTTCCACAAGGACGGTTTCATCACCGACGCCAACCCGCCGGCCTGCGCGCTGATCGGCTACAGCCTCGACGACATGCTCGGCCGCAAGACGCTGGAGTTCATCGCGCCCGACCAGGTGGCCAAGGTCGCCGAGGTGATCGCCTCGGGCCAGGAGACCGCCTACGAGAGCGCGATCGTCGACAAGCGCGGCGAGCGCATCCCGGTCGAGTTCATCGTGCGCACGATGATGCGCGGCGACGAGCGGCTGCGCATGACCATCGTGCGCGACATCCGCGATCGCCAGGCCGCGCTGGCGCGCATCCACCACCTCGCGCATCACGACGCGCTGACCGGCCTGCCCAACCGCCTGGCCTTCATGAACCAGCTCGAGCTGTCGATGATGGCGGCGCGCCAGAACCGCCAGCCGCTGGCGCTGCTGTTCATCGACCTCGATCACTTCAAGCGGGTCAACGACTCGCTCGGCCACCTGGCCGGCGATGCGCTGCTGCAGATGGTGGCGCAGCGCATCGGCGCCGTGCTGCGCGGCACCGACGTGGTGGCGCGCTTCGGCGGCGACGAGTTCATGGTGCTGATCGGCGGCAGCCCGCAGCGCGACGATGTCGCCGACGTGGCGCGCAAGCTGCTCGCGGCCATCGAGGTACCGCTGCACGCCGAGGGCCGGCCGATCTCGGTCACGCCGTCGATCGGCATCGCGATGTTCCCCGGCGACGGCCACACGCCGGCCGAACTGATCAAGCACGCCGACACGGCGATGTACCGCGCCAAGTCGCGCGGCCGCGCCACCTACCAGTTCTTCGACCCGTCGCTGGCCACCAACGCCTACGCCGCGCTGGTGATGGAGGGTCAGCTCGCGCAGGCGCTGGAACGCGGCGAGTTCCTGCTGCACTACCAGCCGCAGGTGCGCGCGCGCGACGGCGTGCTGGTCGGGGCCGAGGCGTTGCTGCGCTGGCAGCACCCGGAACGCGGCCTGCTGCTGCCCGACCTCTTCATCCCGCTGGCCGAGCAGCAGCGCCTGATGCTGCCGATCGGCGCCTGGGTGCTGCGGCAGGCCGCGCGCGCGGCGCGCCGCTGGCACGACACCGGCCTGTGCGAGGTGCCGGTGGCCGTCAACCTGTCGACGATGCAGTTCCAGGCGCCGGACTTCGTCGCCTCGGTGGCGCGCGTGCTCGACGAGGTCGGGCTGCCCGGCCGGCTGCTGGAGCTCGAGCTGACCGAGCGCATGCTGATGGACGAGCTGCCCGAGGTCGACCACAAGCTCGCCCAGCTGAAGGCCCTGGGCATCCGGCTGTCGGTCGACGACTTCGGCACCGGCTATTCCTCGCTCGGCCACCTGAAGGCGCTGCCGATCGACAAGATGAAGATCGACCGCTCCTTCGTCACCGACCTGCCCGAGGCGCGCGATTCGGTGGCGATCGCGCGCGCGATCATCCAGATGGCGCGCAACCTGGGCATCGGCGTGATCGCCGAGGGCGTCGAGAACGAGGCGCAGCGACTCTTCCTGGCGCGCGAGCAGTGCGACGAGCTGCAGGGCGATGCGATCAGCCCGGCCCTGTCGGCGGCCGCCTTCGAGACCTGGGTGGCGCGCACGACGGCCGGCTGAGCCCGGCCACGCCGTCAGCGCCCGCGATCCAGGTAGCGCTTGCGGCGGAAGAACACGACGAGGCCGACCGCCACGCCGCCCATCAGCAGCATCGTGACCCAGACCCCGGTGCTGGTGTGCACCAGCGGGAGGAAGTCGAAGTTCATGCCGAAGAAGCCGGTGATCAGGTTCAGCGGCATGAAGATGGCCGTGATCACCGTCAGGGTGCGCATGATGTCGTTGGTGCGGTTGCTCTGCGCCGAGAAATGCATCTGCACCGCGCTCTCGGCCGAGCTCTCGAGCCGGCGCACATGGCCGAGCACGCGCTCGATGTGCTCGAGCACGTCGCGCGAGCGCACGCGCAGCAGCTCGCGCTCGCGTTGCGCCGCGGGCTCGGTCTCGTCGGGCCATTCGTCGAGCGCGTCGATCCATTCGGTGATGGCGCTGCGCTGGTCCTCGCAGGTGTCCTCGAGCGCGTGCAGGGCGTTGCGGGCATCGAGCAGCGCGTTCCAGTCGCTGAAGTGGCCGCGCGGGCGGAACAGCTCCTGCTGCAGGTAGCCCAGGTGGCGCGTCAGCAGGCGGCGCAGCTCGAGGTAGCTGTCGACCATGTGGTTGACCATGCGCAGCATCAAGTCGGCGGGGCTGGCCGGCATGCGCGTCGTGCCGCTGCGCGATTCGCCGCCCTGGCCGGCCTGCTGCAGTCGCTGGGCGAAGTACTCGCGGACCTGGCAGTCGGTCGGGTGCACGGTCAGCAGCACCCGGTCGAAGACCGCGAAGCCGACCGGGCTGGTGTCGATCGACTCCAGCGCGCGCTTGGCGCCGGCCAGCGTGCCGTGCTGGTCGTCGACGAACAGGCTGCCGCTGTTGCCGCTGGCCGCCAGCCGGCGGAACACCATGATGTCGTACCAGGAGGTGTAGTCGTAGTGCGAGGGCAGCTGGTTGTTCACCAGGTCGGCGACGTGCAGGTCGACCAGCTGGCCGCCGGTCCAGCGCTGCAGCGCCGCCTGCAGCGCCGGCACGCCGACCTCGAACTCGCGCCGTGCGCTGCCGATCCAGAGATAGCCCGTGGCGGGCAACTGCTCGGGCAGCGCGTCGCCGAGCTCGACGAACTGCTCGGGCGTGACGTGGAACACCCGCATCGCGCGGCTCAGCGGGCCTGGTTCAACGCGCGCGCCGCATCGAGCGCGAAATAGCTCAGCACGCCGTCGGCGCCCGCGCGCTTGAAGGCCAGCAGCGACTCCATCATCACCGCGGCGCCGTCGAGCCAGCCGTTGGCGGCCGCGGCCTTGAGCATCGCGTACTCGCCGCTCACCTGGTAGGCGAAGGTCGGCACGCGGAACTCGTCCTTCACGCGCCGCACGATGTCCAGGTACGGCATGCCGGGCTTGACCATCACCATGTCGGCGCCCTCGGCGATGTCCATCGCCACCTCGCGCAGCGCCTCGTCGGTGTTGCCCGGGTCCATCTGGTAGACCTTCTTGTTGCTCTTGCCGAGGTTGCCGGCCGAGCCGACCGCGTCGCGGAAGGGGCCGTAGAAGGCGCTCGCGTACTTGGCGCTGTAGGCCATGATCCGCGTGTGGATCGCCCCGCGCGACTCGAGCGCGGCCCGGATCGCCCCGATCCGGCCGTCCATCATGTCGCTGGGCGCGACGATGTCGACGCCGGCCTCGGCCTGGACCAGCGCCTGCTGCGTCAGCACCGCCACCGTCTCGTCGTTGACGATGTAGCCGGTGGCGTCCAGCAAGCCGTCCTGGCCGTGGGTCGTGAAGGGGTCGAGCGCCACGTCGGTCAGCAGGCCCAGCTCCGGGAAGCGGCGCTTGAGCTCCCGCACGACGGTCGGCACCAGGCCCTCGGGGTTGGTGGCCTCGCGGCCATCCTCGCTCTTGCGGCCGGCGTCGATCACCGGGAACAGCGCCATCACCGGGATGCGCTCGCGCACGCAGGCCTCGGCGACCGGCAGCAGGCGGTCCAGGCTCAGGCGCTGCACGCCGGGCATGGAAGCGACGTCCTGCACCTGTCCACTGCCTTCGAGCACGAACACCGGCAGGATCAGGTCCGAGGGCGTCAGCGCGTGCTCGCGCACGAGATCGCGGGTGAAGTCGTCGCGACGCAGGCGCCGCGCGCGGGTGGCCGGAAAGCGTTGGAAGTAGGAAGTCAAGGGCGGCCCGTCGGAGGTTGGCTGCGCGGTCGCCGGACACCGATTTGCAGGGGTGCCACAGACAGTCCGAAGCAAGCATTGCACTGCTAAACTGGCCAGCGAATGATACGTCGCAAGGCGTTCATTCCCTGCTTTTCCTCCCTGAGCAGGAGCCTGACCGTGTGACAGCGCAAAGGCTTTGCGGCCCCGGCTCTGCCGGGGCTTTTTTCTGGGCGCGGCGAGGCCGGATCGATGGGGATAATCGGCCGATGAGCAGCGGCTACCTCTGGGTCAAGGCCTTCCACATCGTCTTCGTCGCCAGCTGGTTCGCCGGCCTGTTCTACCTGCCGCGGCTGTTCGTCAACCTGGCGATGGTGCCGCCGGACAGTCACGCCGAGCGCGAGCGCCTGCTGCTCATGGCACGCAAGTTGTACCGCTTCAGCAGCCTGCTGATGGTCCCGGCGCTGGTGCTGGGCGTGTGGCTCTGGCTGGGCTACGGCGTCGGCCGGGGCGCCGGCAACGGCTGGCTGCACGCGAAGCTAGCGCTGGTGGTCGCGGCCATCGGCTATCACCATGTCTGCCGGGCGCTGCTGCGCGACTTCGAGCGGTCGGCCAACCGTCGCAGCGACCGCTGGTTCCGCGTCTTCAACGAGTCGGCGGTGCTGGTGTTCGCCGCCATCGTGGTGCTGGTGGTCGTGAAGCCGTTCTGATGGCGACGTACCGCAGCTCGGCGTGGCCGCTCGCCGCAGCCTGCGTCTGCCTGATCGTCTACGCGAGCCTGCATCCCTTCACCGGCTGGGAGCCGCCGCGGCCCGGAGTCGACTGGTGGCGGCTCGCGGTGCCGCGGCCGAACTACGTCACCCGCTTCGACCTGGTCGTCAACCTGCTGGCCTACCTGCCGCTGGGCCTGCTGGTCGCCGGCGGCCTGTTGCGCGCCCAGCGGACCTACGCGGCCGCGTTCGCCACGGCGCTGCTGGCCGGCAGCGCCCTGAGCTACGGTCTCGAGACCCTGCAGCACTGGCTGCCGCTGCGCGTGCCCTCGCTGATCGACTGGGGCCTCAACAGCGCCGGCGCGGCGCTGGGTGCGCTGGCGATGCTGCTGCTGCACGCGGTCGGCGCCCTGGATGGCTGGCAGCGCTGGCGCGAGCGCTGGCTGCTGCGCGGTCGCGGGGTCGGGCTGACGCTGTTGCTGCTGTGGCCCTTCGGCCTGCTGTTCCCGCCGCCGCTGCCGTTCGGCCTGGGCCAGGTGCTGCTGCGCGCGCGCGAACTGCTGATCGAAGTGCTGGCAGGCACGGCCTGGGATGGCTGGCTGCGCCCCGGGCCGCCGCCGAGCACCCCGCTCGCGCCTGGCGTCGAGCTGCTGGCGATCGCCGCCGGCCTGCTGGCGCCCTGCCTGCTGGCCTATGCACTGACCCGTCCGGGGCTGCGGCGGCTGGCGCTGCCGCTGGGCGCGCTGGCGCTGGGAGTCGCGGGGACGACGCTGTCGACCGCGCTCAACTTCGGCCCCGAGCACGCACTGACCTGGCTGACGCCGCCGGTGCTGCCGGCGATGGGCGTGGCGCTCGGCGTGGCCGCGCTGATGGCCTGGGTCCGGCCGCGCAGCGCGGCCGCGGTGGCGCTGCTGGTGATCAGCTTCGGCGTCGCGCTCGTCAACGCCGCGCCGGCGGATGCGTACTACGCGGCCAGCCTGCAGGCCTGGGAGCAGGGCCGCTTCATCCGCTTCCATGGCCTGACCCAGTGGATCGGCTGGCTCTGGCCCTGGGCCACACTCGCTTACCTGCTGGGCCGCGTCGTGCAAAGGGACGACGGAGGCGCAAACCTAGAATCGCACCGATGAGCTACTACCAGCGCCACATCTTCTTCTGCCTCAACCAGCGCGACGGCGAAGCGGCGTGCGCGGACCACGATGCCGAGGCGGGCTTCGCCCGCTGCAAGGCCCAGGCCAAGACCGCCGGCCTGATGGGCAAGGGCCAGCTGCGGGTCAACCGCGCCGGCTGCCTGGATCGCTGCGCCGGCGGGCCGGTGGCGGTGGTCTATCCGGAAGGCGTCTGGTACACCTACGTCGATGCGCACGACATCGACGAGATCGTCGAATCGCATCTGAAGAACGGCAAGGTGGTCGAGCGGCTGCTGCTGCCCGAGACAGTGGGTCGCTGAGGCGACTGGATCGCGCCGGACCCCGGGCCGCGGATGAATGCCCAGACCCAGCTGCTGACCCTGCCCGGCCCGGCCGGCGCGATCGCCTGCGCGATCGACGAGCCCGAAGGCCCGCTGCGCGCCGTGCTGGTGGTCTGCCACCCGCACCCCCTGCACGGCGGAACGATGGACAACAAGGTGGTGCAGACGCTGTCGCGTGCCGGCCTGCGCCTGGGCGCGCGCAGCGTGCGCTTCAACTTCCGCGGCGTCGGCGATTCAGACGGCCACTGGGACGAGGGCCGCGGCGAGATCGACGATGCCCTGGCGGTGGTCGCGGCCCGTCGCGAGGCGTCGCTGCCACTGTGGCTCGCGGGCTTCTCCTTCGGCGGCTATGTCGCGGCGGCTGCAGCGGCCCGGCTCGCCGCTGACGGCCACGGACCGCAGCGGCTCGCGCTGGTCGCGCCGTCGACGCAGAAACAGGTGGTGCCGCCGGTGCCCGCCGACACGCTGGTGATCCACGGCGAGGCCGACGACGTGGTCCCGCTCTCCGCCACCCTGGACTGGGCCCGTCCCCAGGTGCTGCCGGTGGTGGTGGTGCCCGGCGGCGGGCACTTCTTCCATGGCCAGCTCGCCCTGCTCAGGAACTTGGTGCACAAGGCCTGGTCTGCCTCTCCATGATCGTCGCGTCGATGCGAGCTCCCGCCCGACGCTTCACCGCTTCCCGCTCCCCGGATCCCCGATGAAAAGACTGCTCGCTCTCCTGTCCCTTGCCTTCGCCGCCACGGCCGTCCTCGCGCAGGCCCCGCAACCGCCCGAGGTCGCGGCGCGCTCCTGGCTGCTGCTGGACGTCAACACCCACCAGGTGCTGGCTGCCAAGGACGCCGACCTGCCGGTCGAGCCGGCCTCGCTGACCAAGCTGATGAGCGCCTACATCGTCTTCCAGGCGCTGAAGGACAAGCGGCTGACGCTCGAGCAGACGCTGCCGGTGTCCGAGCGCGCCTGGCGCACCGGCATGACCGGCGCGTCGCGCAGCTTCCTGCCGCTGAACAGCCAGGTGAAGGTCGACGACCTGCTCAAGGGCATGATCGTCCAGAGCGGCAACGACGCGACCGTCGTGCTGGCCGAGGGCGTGGGCGGCAGCTACGAGCAGTTCGTCGCGATGATGAACCGCCAGGTCCAGGCCTTCGGCCTGAAGGCCACCAGCTTCAAGAACCCCGAGGGTCTGACCGCGCCCGGCCACACCAGCACGGCGCGCGAGCTGGCGGTCATCGCCGAGCGCCTGGTGCGCGACTTCCCCGAGTACCTGCCGTACTACTCGATGAAGGAGTTCACCTACAACAAGATCAAGCAACCCAACCGCAACCTGCTGCTCTACCGCGATCCGACGGTCGACGGCCTGAAAACCGGCTACACCGATGCGGCCGGCTACTGCCTGATCACCACGGCCAAACGCGACTTTCCCAATGGCCCGCGCCGCCTGATCGCCGTGGTGCTGGGGGCCGCCTCGATGGAGAGCCGCGCCAACGAGAGCCAGAAGCTGCTGAACTGGGGCTACAGCGCCTTTGACGCGGTCAAGCTGTTCGATGCCAGCCAGGCCGTCGTCAGCCCCGAGGTCTGGAAGGGCAAGAGCCGCAACGCCAAGCTCGGCAGCGCGGCGGCGGTGTTCGTCAACGTGCCCAAGGGCCAGGGCGACAAGCTCAAGACCGACATCGCACGCACCGACCCGCTGGTCGCGCCGCTGGTCAAGGGCCAGGTCGTGGGCACGATCAAGGTCAGTGCCGGCGGCGCCCCGGTGGCCGAGGTGCCGCTGACGGTGCTCGAGAACGTCGAGACCGCCGGCATCCTGGGTCGCGCCTGGGATTCGCTGCGGCTCTGGCTCAAGTAGCCCGCCCCGCTTGCCGATCGCCCGCGACCGTCCTACCCTGCGCCCATGAACGGCCTGCCCGACCTCCTCGCCGACTCGCTGTGCTACCTGAACGGCGAGTACCAGCGCCTCGGCGAGGCGCGCGTCAGCGTGCTCGACCGCGGCTTCATCTTCGGCGACGGCATCTACGAGGCCATGCCGGTCTATGGCGGCCGCATCTTCCGGTTCGACGAGCACATGGCGCGGCTGGACCGCAGCCTGTCCAAGCTGCGCATCGGCAACCCGCACGCGGCGCCGCAATGGCTCGAGCGGCTGCGGCGACTGATCGCCGCCCTGCACGAGCAGACCGGTGCGACCGACCAGCTGGTCTACCTGCAGGTGACACGCGGCGTCGCGCCGCGCGACCACGTGATGCCCAAGGACATCGCGCCGACGGTGTTCATGATGGCCAGCCCCCTGAAGGCGGCGACCGCCGAGCAGCGCCACGCCGGCGTGGCCTGCGTCAGCGCGCGCGACTTCCGCTGGGAACGCGGCGACATCAAGTCGATCTCGCTGCTGGGCAACGTGCTGGCGCGGCAGATCTCGGCCGACCAGGGCGCGGTCGAGACGATCCTGTTCCGCGACGGCTGGCTGACCGAGGCCTCGGCGTCCAACGTGTGGATCGCGAAGGACGGCGCGCTCATCGGCCCGCCGAAGAGCGAGCATGTGCTGGAAGGCATCCGCGTCGACCTGCTGCGCGAGCTGTGCGAGGACGTCGGCGTCGGCTACAGCTTGCGGCCCGTCGCCGAGGGCGAGGTGGCTGCGGCCGACGAGGTGCTGCTCAGCTCGTCGACCAAGGAGGTGCTGTCCGTGACGCGGCTCGACGGCGAGCTGGTCGGCCACGGCGCGCTGCGCGGCAAGCCCGGGCCGGTCTACGCGCGGCTGTACGAGGCCTACCAGCGTGCCAAGTCCACCCAGTGCACCTGAGACCGGCATGGCCGACATCCCGCCCGAGCAGTCGCTGATCGAGTACCCGAGCCGCTTCCCGATCAAGGTGATGGGGGCGCAGGTCGAGGGCTTCGTCGAGGCGATCGCGGCGGTCGCCGCGCAGTTCGACCCCGGTTTCGATGCCGCCAGCATCGAACAGCGGCCCAGCAAGGCCGGCAACTACCTGGGGCTGACCATCACCGTCACCGCGACGAGCCGCGAGCAGCTCGACGAGCTGTACCGCACGCTGTCGACCCACCCGATGGTCAAGGTCGTGCTTTGAAGCGACGCCTGCTCGGCCGCGCCGACTACGCGGCGACGGTGGCCGCGATGCGGTCCTTCAGCGAGTCGCGGGGCGCCGACACCGAAGACGAGCTGTGGCTCTGCGAGCACCTGCCGGTGTTCACCCAGGGTGTGGCCGGCCGGCCCGAGCATCTTCACGACGCCGGCGACATCCCCGTGGTGCAGGCCAACCGCGGTGGCCAGGTGACCTATCACGGGCCCGGCCAGGTGGTGGCCTACCCGCTGGTGGACTTGCGGCGGCTCGGCATCTTCGTCAAGGAGTACGTGTTCCGGCTCGAGCAGGCGGTGATCAAGACGCTCGAGGCTTATCGCGTCACCGGCCACCGCGTCGCCGGCGCGCCGGGCATCTACGTCAGCCTGGACGACCCGGGCGGCCACGCGGCGCTGCCGTCGCCCCGCGACCCGCGCGACCCCTGGAAGGGCATCGGCAAGATCGCCGCGCTGGGCATCAAGGTGACGCGGCATTGCACCTACCACGGCGTGGCGCTCAACGTCGCGATGGATCTGAGTCCCTACGCACGCATCGACCCCTGCGGCTATGCCGGTCTGGCATCGGTCGACCTTTCTACAATCGGTGTCACCACCACCTGGGACGAAGCGGCCGGTGCGCTCGGCGACCGGCTGCGCGGCTACCTGAGTCCCTGAGCGCGACATGACCCAACCCGCCGTCCCCGCCTACGACCCCACGGCCAAGCAGAAGTCGCAGGCCAAGACCGCCCGCATCCCGATCAAGGTGGTGCCGGCCGGCGAGGTGCTGAAGAAGCCCGAGTGGATCCGCGTCAGGGCGGGCTCGCCCAGCACGCGCTTCTACGAGATCAAGCAGATCCTGCGCGAGCACAGGCTGCACACGGTCTGCGAGGAAGCCTCCTGCCCGAACATCGGCGAATGCTTCGGCAAGGGCACGGCCACCTTCATGATCATGGGCGACAAGT
>CAZUUU010000030.1:0-26460 GCA_964622685.1 uncultured Methylibium sp. | reverse complement strand
CGACAAGGCCGAGAAGATGATCACCGACAACCGGGTGCTCTTCCACCGCGTGGCCAACACGCTGAACTACCTGGACATCAAGACCGTGGTGGTCAGCTGCGGCACCTGCTACGACCAACTGCAGGGCTACGAGTTCGAGAAGATCTTCCCCGGCTGCCGCATCGTCGACATCCACGAGTACCTGCTGGAGAAGGGCATCACGCTGCAAGGCAACGAGGGTGCGTACCTGTACCACGACCCCTGCCACAGCCCCATGAAGCAGCAGGAACCGATGAAGACCGTGAAGGCGCTCGTCGGCCCCGCGGTGCTGAAGAGCGAGCGCTGCTGCGGCGAGAGCGGCACCCTGGGCGTGACGCGGCCCGACATCGCGACCCAGGTGCGCTTCCGTAAGGAAGAGGAACTGCGGCGCGACGAGGCGGCGCTGCGCGCGACGGCGGCTGTCGCCGCCGACGGGCCGGTGAAGATCCTGACCTCCTGCCCGAGCTGCCTGCAGGGCCTGTCCCGCTACGGCAACGACCTGAACAACGGCCTGCTCGAGGCCGACTACATCGTCGTCGAGATGGCGCGCCGCATCCTCGGCGAGGAGTGGCTGCCGGCCTACGTGGAGAAGGCCAACGCCGGCGGCATCGAGCGGGTCCTCGTGTGAGCGTCTGCGAGCTGTGCACGACGGAGGGCGGCGTGCCGGTGGTCCGCCACGCCGAGTTCCGCGTGATCCGCGCCCCCGACGTCAGCTTCCCGGCCTTCTACCGCGTGGTCTGGAACGCGCACGTGGCCGAGTGGACCGACCTCGCCCCGCCCCAGCGCAGCCTGTGCATGCAGGCCGTCGCGAAGGTCGAAACGGTGTTGCGCGAGGCCCTGCGCCCGACCAAGATCAACCTCGCGAGCCTGGGCAACGTCGTGCCGCACCTGCATTGGCACGTGATCGCGCGCTTCGACTGGGACAGCCACTTCCCGCAGCCGGTCTGGGGCCCTGCGCAGCGGGCCGTCGACCCGCCGGCGGCGCAGCGCCTGCCGATCACCCTGGAAGCGCTGGACGCGCGTGTGGCCATGGCGTTGGCGGCGCCGGCCGGCGACTAGACTCCCGACGAACTTCCCCAGGACACCATGGCCGGTCTCACCAAGGACACCCCCACGCCGACCGCACTGACGGTGCACCAGCAGTCGCGCATCCTCGAGATCGCCTTCACCGACGGCGCCACGTTCCGGCTGCCGTTCGAACTGCTGCGCGTCTACTCGCCGTCGGCCGAGGTGCAGGGCCACGGCCCCGGCCAGGAGGTGCTGCAGACCGGCAAGCGCGAGGTCGAGATCGTCGGCCTCGAGCCGGTCGGCAACTACGCGGTGCAGCCGACCTTCTCGGACGGCCACAGCTCGGGGCTCTATGCCTGGGACTACCTGTACTACCTGGGTGATCAGCAGGACGCCCTGTGGGCCGACTACCAGCGGCGCCTCGAGGCGGCCGGCGCCACGCGCGACACGCCGATGCCCGAGGCTCCCGGCTCGTCCTGCGGACATCACCACTGAGGCGCGGACCGTGAGCCAGACCCACTTCGGCTTCGAGACCGTCGACGACAGCGCGAAGGCCGGCCGCGTGCGCGGCGTCTTCGACAGCGTCGCGTCGAGGTACGACGTGATGAACGACCTGATGTCGATGGGGCTGCATCGGGCCTGGAAGGCCTACACGGTGGCCGTCGCCAGGCTGCGCGAGGGCGACAAGGTGCTCGACATCGCCGGTGGCACGGGCGACCTGGCGCGCGCGTTCGCCCGGCAGGTCGGCGCCGCGGGCACCGTCGTCCACACCGACATCAACGAAGCCATGTTGCGCACCGGCCGCGACCGGCTGCTCGATGAAGGCCTGTCGCTGCCGACGACGATCTGCGACGCCGAGGCGCTCCCTTTCGCCGACGCGAGCTTCGACCTGGTCAGCGTGGCCTTCGGCCTGCGCAACATGACGCACAAGGAGCAGGCGCTGGCCGAGATGGCCCGCGTGCTGCGGCCCGGCGGCCGGCTCCTGGTGCTGGAGTTCTCCAAGGTGGCCAAGCCGCTCGAGAAGGCCTACGACTGGTACTCGTTCAAGGTGCTGCCCCGCCTGGGGCAGTGGGTGGCTGGCGATGCCGAAAGCTATCGCTACCTGGCCGAGTCGATCCGCATGCACCCGGATCGTGCGACGCTGAAGGCCATGATGAAGGCCGCCGGCTTCGGGCACGTCGACGTCCATACCCTGACCGGTGGCGTCGTCGCGCTGCACGTCGGCATCCGGTGCTGAGGCTGGCGCGTAGCAGGATGGGGGTGGCCCACCGCCCCGGACGTGCAGTTTCACCGGTCCCCGGTGCCGTCCGTGCCGCCGGCCCCCACTGTTGAGGTGGTTCGCCGGGCGGAGGGGCGGCTTACACTGAATCTTTACCTTTTCGGGCGGTGCCGTCCGTCCTCCCGAGGCTCCCGAATGAAGTCGAATGCGTCCGCTTTGCCCGTCTGGAACGGCCGGTACGGTGCGATCCTGATGCTGGCCGGATTGCTGGCAGCCTGCGGTGGCGGCAAGGACAAGCCGCCCAGCCAGGTGGCCGCCAAGGTGAACAAGGAGGAGATCTCGGTTCACCAGGTCAACCATCTGCTGCAGCAGCAGCGGGTGCGGGCCGACCGGGCCGACCGGGCGGGTCGCCAGGCCCTCGAGCGGCTGATCGACCAGGAACTGGCCCTGCAGCGTGCTGCCGAGCTGCGCGTGGACCGCGAGCCCCAGGTGCTGGCGCAACTGGAGGCTTCGCGTCGCGAGATCATCGCGCGGGCCTATGCTGAGCGCGTCGCCGAAGCCGCGGCCAAGCCGGGCGCCGACGAGGTGGCCCGCTACTACGCCGACAAGCCGGCGCTGTTCAGTGAGCGCCGCATCTACAGCCTGCAGGAGATCTCGGTCGAGGCCCGGCCGGAGCAGGTCGAGGCCCTGCGCGGCCGCCTGGCCGGCGGCCTCGGCGTGGGCGCGCTGGTCGAGTACCTGAAGGCCAACGACCTGCGCTTCACGGTCAGCGAGGCGGTCCGCGCTGCCGAACAGCTGCCGCTGGGCAGCGTCGACGCCTTCGCGAGGATGAAGGACGGCGAGAGCGTGCTGACCGTGACACCGACCGGCGTGCAGGTGCTGGTCCTGGTCGCGTCGCGCAGCGAACCCGTCGACGAGGCGCGTGCCCGACCCGCGATCGAGCAGTTCCTGTTGAACGAAGGCCGCCGAAAGCGCGTCGAAGACGACATCCGGGCGTTGCGGGCGGCGGCGAAGATCGAGTACGTGGGCCGGTTCGCCGAATCGGCGGCGACGGAGCGCAGCGCGGCCCAGGCGTCGCCCGCGGCGGCTCCCGTCGTGGTGCCGGCCTCCGGCGCGCTGGACGTGAACGTCATCAACAGTGGAATGGGGTTGAAGAAATGAGCCAACTGCGATGGACCGTGGCACTGATGGCCCTGATCCTCGGGCTGGTCGGCGGCGCCGGGCGTGCCCAGGCGCAGGCCCAGCCCGCCCCCCCGGCGACGGCACCGGCCGCGACCACCTCGGCCGAGTACCGCCTGGCGGCCGGCGACGCCGTGCGGATCACGGTCTTCCAGAACCCGGATCTCAGCCTCGAGACGCGGCTGTCCGAGACCGGCACCATCTCCTTCCCGCTGCTCGGCAGCGTCCGCCTGCTCGGCATGACCACGGCCCAGGCCGAGCGGCGCATCGCCGATGGCCTGCGCGAGGGCAATTTCGTCAAGCAGCCCCAGGTGTCGCTGCTGGTGATGCAGGTGCGTGGCAACCAGGTGTCGGTGCTGGGACAGGTCGGGCGGCCGGGCCGCTACCCGATCGAGACCGGCGAACTGCGCCTGACCGACCTGCTGGCGACGGCCGGGGGCATCACGCCGACGGGCTCGGACATCGTGACGGTCGTCGGCAGCCGCAACGGCAAGCCCTTCCGCGCCGAGGTGGACCTGCCCAAGGTCTTCGGGCCCGACCGCCGCGGCGACGACGTGCTGCTGCGCAACGACGACGTGGTCTGGGTCGATCGCGCGCCGACGATCTTCATCTACGGCGAGGTGCAGCGACCGGGCGTGCACCGCCTCGAGCGCGGCCTGACCGTGCTGCAGGCCCTCGCGACGGCCGGCGGCCTGACGCAGCGCGGCACCGAGAAGGGCATCCGGCTGCACCGGCGTGCCACCGACGGCAAGGTGGCCGTCGCCCAGCCGGGCATGGACGACTCGCTGCGTGACGGCGATGTGCTGTATGTTCGCGAAAGCCTCTTCTGAGGCAACGCTCCGAAGCGGTCGAGGAAGACGAAGAGGCGTGACATGTCGATCTCGCAATGCTTGAGGATCCTGTGGGCCCGCAAGTGGGTGTGCCTGGCGCTGTTCGTGCTGGTCAGCGGCATCGGCATCCTGCACACGCTCAAGCAGCCCAAGCGCTACCTCGCCGAGGTGTCGATGCTGGTCGAGGTACGGCCGGACCCCATCCTGGGCGCGATGGCGCCCGGGCTGGCGACGCCGGTCTACATGGCCACGCAGGTCGAGATGATCCGTAGCGATCGCGTCGCTCACAAGGTGGTCAAGCTGCTGGGCATCGACAAGGCCGACGGCGCCGTGCAGGCCTGGATGGAGGCGACCAAGGGCAGGACGCCGATCGAGAACTACTACGGCGGCATCCTGCTGGCGGGCCTGACCGTCGAGCCGGCGCGCGGCACGAACTTCATCACCATCGGATACACCGCCCCGGATGCGCAGTTCGCGGCCGCCGCGGCGAACGCGTTCTCGAAGGCCTACCTGGACGTCGCCGTCGACCTGCGCGTCGAGCCGGCGCGACAGTACGCCGTGTGGTTCGACGAGCAGTCCAAGGTGCTGCGCTCCGATCTCGAGCAGGCCCAGGCCAAGCTGTCGAAGTACCAGCAGGACAAGGGCATCACCGACGAGCGCCTCGAGCAGGAGACCGCCCGGCTCAACGTCCTGATCGGCCAGCTGGCGACCGCGCAGGCGGAGCGCGCCGACGCGTCGAGCCGGCTGGGCGTGTCCGGCGGCGAGGCTTCTCCCGACGTGCAGCAGAGCAGCGCCGTGCAGGCCCTGCGCAGCCAGCTGGCGGCAGCGCAGACCAAGCTCACCGAGATCAGTAACATCGTCGGCAGCAACCACCCGCAGCGCCTCACCCTGGAGGCGCAGATCGTGGAGATCCGGCAGCAACTCGCGGCCGAGATGCGGCGCGTCTCGGGCAGTACCTCGGCCGTGAGCCGCGCGAGCGGCCGCAAGCTGGCCGAGCTGCAGGGCCTGGTCGATGCACAGAAGGCCCGCGTGCTGTCGATGCGCAGCTCGCGTGACGACATCCAGGTGCTGGTTCGCGACGTCGAGAACGCGCAGCGCGCCTACGACAGTGCACGCACGCGCCTGAGCCAGCTGAGCCTGGAAAGCCAGACCAACCAGCACAGCGTGCGCGTGATGAGTCCGGCGATCGAGCCGCTCGATCCGACGAAGACCGAGAGCATGAAGCGCATCGCGCTGTCGCTGGCCGGCGGGATCGTCATGGCGCTGGCGGTGGCGCTCGGCCTCGAACTGATCGACCGGCGCGTCCGTGCGCCCGAGGATCTGCTGGTCATCGAGGGCCTGCCGGTGCTCGGTGTGCTGAGCCCGCCGGGCTCGAAGGTACCGATGTTCCGGAGCCTGTCGTACGGTGGCCCTCTTGCGCCGCGGCGTCCGGCGCTGCCCGGAGTGGGAGCGCGCTGATGCGGATGAGCGTCGCCACCATCCCGACCCTGCCCAGGGCCAATCGCACGATCGGTGCGATCCTGGTCGACGCCGGCTTGATCACGCCGGAAGCCGCCGAGCAGATCCTGCGCCTGCAGCGCCAGAACAACCTGCGCTTCGGCGAGGCCGCGATCCGCCTGGGGCTGTTGACCGAAGCCGACGTGCAGTTCGCGCTGGCGCGGCAGTTCGACTATGCCTACCTGCGACTCAACGAGCCCAGCAAGTCGGTCAGCGAAGAGGTGGTGGCCGCCTACCAGCCCTTCAGCCCCAGCGTCGATCGCCTGCGCGCCGTGCGCAGCCAGCTGATGCTGCGCTGGTTCGACAAGAGCGAGGGCCGGCAGATGCTGTCGATCGTCGGTACGGCGCGCGGCGAGGGCCGCAGCTACGTCGCCGCGAACCTGGCCGTCGTGTTCGCCCAGCTCGGCGAGCGCACGCTGCTGGTCGACGGTGATCTGCGCGCGCCGCGTCTGCACCAGATGTTCACGCTCGAGAACAAGGCGGGCCTGTCGACGATGCTGGCGCATCGCTCGCGCGAGGAAGCGATCGTGCGCATCACCGACCTGGTGGGTCTGTCCGTCCTGCCGGCGGGACCGGTCCCGCCCAACCCGCTCGAACTGCTGAACCGCCCGAGCTTCGACGAGCTGCTGGCGCACGTGCGCGCGTCCTACGATGTCGTCATCATCGACACGCCCAGCCTGTCGAGCGGCGAGGACGCGGTGCCGATCGCGATGCGCACCGGTGCGGCGCTGGCCGTCGCGCGCACCGTGCAGACGCGCGTGCATGCCTTCGCCGACATGGTCGCCGGGCTCAGTGCGGCCGGCGTGGCGGTGGTCGGCTCGGTCCTGAACGACGTTCCCAAGCAGCCCGGCAAGGCGGCCCGGTGAGTGCGGCGACCATGCCCGCCTCGGACGGCCCCGCCGACACCGGGGCAGGCGGGCCGCTGCAGCGCCTGCTGCCGCTGCTGGGGCTGGCGGCGATGTATCTGCCGGTCTACTGGGCCGCGGCGGGCTCGATCTGGCAGACCGACGACCACGCCCACGGGCCCCTCATCCTGCTGGTCGCCGCCTGGCTGGCCTGGGACCGGCGGCGCGCGCTGGCCGCGCTGCCGGCCGGCTCCGACGGTCGCTTCGGCTGGCCGCTGTTCGGCATCGGGCTGCTGGCCTACCTGGCCGGCCGCGCGGTCGACTCCTCGGTGCTCGCCTTCGGATCCCAGCCGCTCGCGATGGCGGGCGTGTTGCTGCTGATGCGCGGCCGCGCCGCCGCGCGGCTGCTGTGGTTCCCGCTGCTCTACCTGGTCTTCGCGACGCCGCTGCCGAGCCTGCTGGTCGATGCGGCCACCGGGCCGCTGAAGCAGTGGATCTCGGTCATTGCCGAGAACCTGCTGTACGCCGCCGGTTATCCGATCGCGCGCAGCGGCGTGATCCTGTCGATCGGTCAGTACCAGATGCTCGTGGCCGATGCCTGCTCGGGCCTGCACTCGATGTTCAGCCTGGCGGCGCTGGGCACGCTGTTCATGTTCCTGATCCGGCGACCGGGCTGGGTGCACAACGCGCTGATGGCGGCGGCGATCCTGCCGGTCGCCTTCGCGGCGAACATCGTGCGCGTGATGATCCTGATGCTGGTGACCTACCACTTCGGCGACGAGGCCGGGCAGGGTTTCCTGCATGGTGCGGCCGGCATCGTGCTGATGTTGACGGCGCTCGCGGCCTTCTTCGGCCTGGATGCGTTGCTGTGGGCGGCGCGGGTGCGCGCACGCCCGTGATCGGCGGCCCGAGGCACAACCCGCATGTCGGCCCACCTGAAGGCGCTCATCGTCATCCTGGTGCTCGGGGGCACCGTGCTCTGGATGGCGCGCCGCTTCGCGGCCGAGGGGGTCGTCGATCCGGCCGACTTCCGGCGTCGAACGCTGGCGTGGATCGCCGTCACGGGGGCGGCCTTCCTCGCGCACAACTACTGGATCTACGCGGTCGTGACGGCACCGCTGATCGCGATCGCCGGCAAGCGCGACAGCAACCGGCTGTGCCTGTTCCTGTTCCTGATGTTCGCGATCCCGCCGTTCCGCGTCGATCTGCGCACCGGCGGCACGCTGTGGCTGCAGGTTCACCACTTCCGCTGGCTGGCGCTGCTGCTGCTGCTGCCGGCCTACCTGGCGCTGCGGCGCACGCCCGGCGTGATCCCCTTCGGCCGCACGCTGACCGACAAGTTCGTCGCCGCCTACATGGCGCTGCTGTTCCTCGTCGACTTCTCCAACGCGCCGACGCTGACGAGTGCGGTCCGCAACCTCGTCGAGGTGTTCCTCGACATCTTCCTGCTGTACTACGTGGCGAGCCGCGGCCTGCGCACCCTGGGCGACTACCGCGACGGCCTGCTCTGCTACGTGATCGCGGTGCTGATCATGAGCCCGATGGCGGTCTTCGAGGTGCTGCGCAGCTGGCTGCTGTATGCCAGCATCGAGGGCTCGATGAACCTGCCGTTCTCGGGTCTGGGCCTGATGCTGCGCCGGGGCGACGGCATCCTGCGGGCGCAGGTCACGTCCGGGCAGTCGATCGTGCTGGGCTACATCATGGCCACGGCGCTCGCCTTCATGGTCTTCGTGCGCCCGTCGTTCCGCCAGAACCGGCAGTGGTTGATGGTCGTGGTCGTGCTGTCGCTGGGTCTGATCGCCGCCATGTCGCGCGGCCCATGGGTCGGGGCCGCCGGCCTGGCCGTCGTCCTGCTGTTCACCGGCGCGCGCGTGCAGTCCCGGGTCGGCCAGGCGCTGATCGCGGCGATGATCCTGCTGCCCGTGCTGCTGATGACGCCTCAGGGTCAGAAGATGATCGACTACCTGCCCTTCGTCGGCACGGTCGAGGCGCAGAACGTGGAGTTCCGGGCACGCCTGCTCGACGTGACGCTGAGCGTGCTGTCCAACTTCCCGTTCTTCGGCACCTGGGGCATCGGCTATCACCCGGACCTGGAGCAGATGCGCGGCGGCGACGGCATCATCGACATGGTCAACACCTACCTGGCCGTCGCGCTCAACATGGGCGTCGTCGGCCTGACGCTCTTTGCCGCGCCGTTCGCGATCACCATGGGCGCGATCGTCCGGCGGCTGTGGATCGAGAAGAAGGACCGCGACAGCGAGTGGTACCGGCTCGGACGTGGCCTGCTGGCCTGCCTGACCGCGATCCTCATCACGATCGGCACGGTCTCGTCGATCGTCGCCGTGCCGCAGATCTACTGGGTCGTCGTCGGGCTGGCCGCCGGCTACCTGCGGCTGCCTCGTCCCGAAGCCGCGACCGAAGCAGCGGCCGCGGAGCGGCGCGGTCCGAGGGGTGTCGCCCGGTTCCCCGAACGCGCGACGCGACTGGCCGACGGCTGGCGCGGGCCGGCGCGATGACGCCCCATTTCGCTCCCGGCGCCTGCGGCGACGGCATCGACCGCCGTTGAACCATGCGCGCCGACGTCCCCTCCGGCCCCACCGAGCGCAGCGCTTCGCTGCGGCGTCGCAGCCTGCGCGCCGGCGCCTGGGTGGGCGGCGGCCATGTCGTCGGGCAGGTCACGCGCCTGATCGGCAACCTGATCCTCGCCCGTCTGCTGATGCCCGAGGCCTTCGGCATCATGGCGGTGATCTCGACGCTGATGATGGCGCTCAACCTGATCTCCGACATCGGGGCCGGGACCGTCATCGTGCAGAGCCATCGCGGTGCCGAGCGGGCCTTCCTGCACACCGCCTGGACCCTGCAGATCATCCGCGGGCTGGCGCTGTGGATGCTCGGTCTGGCGGTGGCGGCGACCGTGGCCCTCGGGCAGTCCTGGGGCTGGTTCATCGGCGGGACGGTCTATGCGGACCCGCAGCTGCCGCCGATGATCGCGGTGGCGACCTTCGGCCTGGCGATCATCGGCTTCGGATCGGTGAACAACAAGCTCGCCGAGCGCAACCTGGACCTGCGCAAGCTCTCGCTGGTCGACATCGCCGCCGGGCTGGGGTCGCTGGTCGTCACGGTCGGCCTGGCCTTGTGGACGGCGTCGGTGTGGGCGCTGGTCGTCGGCGGCCTCGTGACGGCCCTCCTCAAGTGCGTGCTGTCGCACCTGCTGCTCGAAGGCCCGAGGCCGGCGTTGCGGCTCGAGCCCGAAGCCTTCAGGGAACTCATCAGCAAGGGCAAGTGGATCCTGCTGACGACGTTGATGGGCTTCATCGCGACCAACGGCGACCGCCTGCTGCTCGGAGGCCTGGCCGACAGCACGAGCTTCGGCCTGTACTCGATCGCCTTCGGCCTGGCCACGCTCGGCTCGACGGTGCTGAACATGGTGATGATGCGCGTCGTCTATCCGGCCGTCAGCGAGGTGGTGCGCGAACGCCGCGCGGACCTGCCGCGCACCTACCGCAAGTTCCAGCAGTTGATCGACATCTCCCTGGGCTTGCTCGCCGGCGCGATGTTCATGGCCAGCGGGACCATCATCGACCTGTTGTACGACGATCGTTATCACGACGCCGGCCACATCTTCGCGGTGCTTGCCATCGGGTCGCTCGGTGCGCGGATGTTCCTCGTCGAGCTGGTCTACACGGCGATGGGGCGCAACTCGCTGGTGGCCGCCGGCATGCTGCCGAGGGTGATCGTGCTGCTGGTCGGCCTACCGCTGGGCTTTGCGCACTACCAGCTGGACGGCGCGCTGACGGCCATCGTGCTGAGCCAGTTCGCCCACTGGCCGATCGCGCTGTGGTTCCGCTACAAGGAGGGGCTGACGAGCCTCTGGAACGATGCGTGCCTCCCGGTGGCCCTCGTGGCCGGCGGCGCGGTGGGCTGGCTGCTCGACAAGGCGCTGGCCTGGATCCTGTACTGAGGCTCCAGCGTCTCAACGCGCCGACGCCGGCGCAGCGGCGGTCGGGCCGGGTGGGAGCATCGGAGCGGCCAGCCGCGCCATCAGCTCGGCCGCCATGCGCTGGCCGGCTGCGTTCCAGTGGTCGTCGCCGCCGCGGAAGTAGAGCTGGCTGGCATCGACGGCGCGGTAGGACTCGTAGAGGTTGACGAAGGGCACGCCGAGCGCGCGGGCAGCGTCTTCCAGTGCAGCGGTCTGGTTGCGTCCGTCGTAGGCGGGAAAGCGGGCCCGATCGACCGGGCGCCAGTCGTCATACTGGTCCGTCACGTCGTTCGGGTGGGGAATGAAGAGGAAGGCAAGTGGCACGCCCTGGGCCCGGGCGACATCGCGGATGCGCCCCAGCACCGCCCGCATCAGCGCCACCTTGTAGCGCGCCGAAGGACTCTGCGGCTGCAGGCTGACGTCGGCGCTGTAGTAGTCGACGTGCGTGTTCGTGACGATGTCGTTGCGCTCGACGACGAAGCTGCGGTACTCGCGCTCCGCTTCGGCCAGCAGGAAGTTCCAGTCCGAGAACTTCGCGGCCTGTTCGGCCGCACCGGCGGCGTCCCCGCCCGGCCGTGACCTGAACGATCCGAGCATCTGCCGCAGCGCGCGCACCAGGATCGACTCGCGTTGGCTGAGTTCGAGCTTGTTGCGCACGCCGGGGTCCAGCGTCCAGCGGTTGGCGACGAGTTGCCCACCGTCGTCCAGCCGGAAGAGCTTGTTGCGCATCAGGTCGCCGTAGTCGTTGCCGGCGAACACCGACACGACGACGAGATCGGGGCGCAGCCGGGGCAACTCGTCCTCCATCTTCAGGCTGATCTGGTCGGGCCCGTACGAACTGACGCCGGCGTTGATCACCTCGATGGGCTTGCCGGCCGCCGCCTGCAGCTGCCGGCCCAGCACGACCGCGAAGGTCTCCTCGTCGGGCGTGTAGGAGGCGTGGATGAAGGAGTCGCCGTAGACCACGACGCGCCGGGCGCTGCCCGTCGGCAGCAGTTCCTCCCCGCGGAAACCGTCGGTGTTGATGCGGTGGCCGACGACGGTGCCGCCGTTCACCGGCAGCCGCTTCATCGCGCTCTGCCGATCGGGGATGAACTTGAAGATCAGTCGCTCGTCGGTCTGGTAGATGGGCCTGAGCGACTGCCCGAGGACGATGCCCGCGGCGACCTCGGCCAGCGCGAGCATCAGCAGGCAAGTCACGGCGATCAGCAGGATCCGCTCGGCGACGCGCAGCGGCAGCGCGGCCGCGATCGCGAGCGCAGCGCCGACCGCAGCGATCAGCGACTGCAGTCGCCCGAACCCGGGCTCGCCGCCGTAGAACGGATGGTCCGAGATCGCATAGGCCACGAGCACGGCGCCGAGCAGCAGCAACAGTGCCCGGACCACTCGTCCGAGTGGCATGCGCGACTGATTCATTCCCACCTCCCGCGGTACCATCCCGCCGCCGAGCGATTGTTCCATCAGCGCGTGTCGGGTAGCGGAGTCGCCATGGATTTTTCTGGGAAGACGGTGATCGTCACCGGTGCCGGCTCCGGGATCGGACGCGCAGCGGCCGCAGGCTTCTGCGCCGACGGTGCGCAGGTGATCGGCATCGGACGCACCCGCAGCGACCTCGAGCAGACGGCCGCCCTGTGCCGGCCGGGCGCGATGCGCTTCGTGGTCGGCGACGTGTCGCGACCCGAGGACGTGGAACGCCTGTTCGTCGAGGCCAAGAACCTCTCGGGCCGCGTCGACGTGCTCGTCAACAACGCGGCGCTGTACCCGAAGCAGGGTTTCCTCGACGGCTCGCACGAGGACTGGCGACGCGTCATCGAGGTCAACGTGATCGGCATGGCGCTGTGCTGCCGGATGGCGCTGCCGGACATGCTGGCGAACGGATTCGGGCGCATCGTCAATCTCGGCTCCTTCGCCTGGCGCGGCCCGATCCCCAACAGCTCGGCCTATTCGGTGTCCAAGGGCGCCGTCGGGCCGCTGACGAAGGCGCTGGCGAGCGAGATCGATCGTTCGCGCTTCCCCGACGTGCTGGTCAACCAGCTGATGCCGGGCATCGTGCGGACTCGCATGAGCGAGTCCGGCGAGGATGCCGAGGCGATCTACCCGCACATCCGCTTCGTCGCGGGCCTGCCGAAGGGCGGCCCGAGCGGCCAGACCTTCGTCCAGAGCACGCTCTACGAAGAGCACGTCGGGCGCAAGACCCGTCTCAAGCGCTGGGTGAAGAAGGCACTCGGGCTGGCCAAGAGCGCATGAGTTTCGGGCCGCACGCCCCGGCCGACATCGAGACGACCGAGTGGGACGTCGCGGTCGTCGGGACCGGCATGGGGGGGGCGACGTTCGGATTCGAGATGGCCCGGCGCGGGCATCGCGTGCTGTTCATCGAGAAGGGGCTGTTCCTGCACGGCGAGTTCGCCGGCCTGGCGAAGCCGGCGGCGGACCGCGACCGCAGTCAGGACGTCGACGCCGATGCCGAAGCGGCACGACTGCAACGCGGCCGCTGGCCGACGCGCCTGAAGGGACGCACCAGCTTCGGCGAGATCGAGTTCTTTGCGCCACTCGGCTGCGGTTCCGGCGGCTCGACCGCGCTGTACGCGGCAGGGCTCGAGCGCTTCTCGCCGGCCGACTTCCGTCCGCGCGGCAACTTCCCGGACGTCGTCGACTCGACCTTGCCCGAGCGCTGGCCGATCGACTACGAGGAGCTGCGCCCCTTCTACGAGCAGGCCGAGTCGCTGTACCGCGTGCGCGGCAGCCAGGATCCGCTGGACGCGGCGCCGGCGCCGACCTTGCGCGAGCCGCCGGCCTTGAACGCACGCGACCGGCACTTCTGCGCCTCGTTCGAGGCGCGCGGTCTGCATCCCTACCGCATCCATGCGGGCTACGAGTTCGTCGAGGGCTGCACCGGTTGCGGCGAGGGGCCTTGCGCGCGCGCCTGCAAGAGCGACTCGGCCTGGATCTGCCTGCTGCCGGCGCTGCGCCAGCACGGCGCGAGCCTGCTGTCGGAATGCGAGGTGCTGAGGCTCGAGGCCGACGCGCAGGACGTGAAGCGCCTGTGGTGCCGCCGCGGTGGCCGCGAGTTCGCGCTGCGCGCCAAGGTCGTGGCCCTGGCGGCGGGCGCCTACATGTCGCCCGTGCTGCTGCTCAAGTCCCGCAACGAGCACTGGCCCGACGGCCTGGCGAATGGCTCGGGGCTGGTGGGGCGCAACCTGATGTTCCACGCCAGCGACTTCGTGGCCGTGCGGCCGCTCGAGCGCCTGTCGGGTGCCGGCCCCCAGAAGACGCTCGCGCTCAACGACTTCTACCAGGACGGCGGCCGCAAGCTCGGGACCTTCCAGACGGCCGGCGCGGCGATCGGCGTCGGGCAGATCATGCAGTACATGCGCGACGTCGCCCAGACCGATCCGCGCTGGTGGACCCGGCTGGCCAGCCCGCGGCCGACCTGGTGGCGCAAGCTGTCGAGCCCCTTCGTGCGGCTTGCCGCGATGGTCATGTTCCACGGCCTCAACTTCAAGAACGCAGCCGTGTGGGCGACGATCGTCGAGGACCTGCCGTACCACGACAACCGCGTCCTTGCCGATCCGCAGGCCGCCAGCGGCATGCGCTTCGAGTACCGCTACCCCGCGGAGCTGACGGCCCGCGTCAAGGCGTTCCGGCGCCGACTGGCCGAGCGGCTGGCGCCGCATCGCGTCATCGTGCTCTCCGGTGAGAACAACATCAACTTCGGCCATGTCTGCGGCACCTGCCGCTTCGGCGACGATCCGGCGACCAGCGTGCTCGACCGCGACAACAAGGCACACGGTCTCTCGAACCTCTACGTGGTCGACGCCTCGTTCTTCCCGTCCAGCGGCGGCACCAACCCGAGCCTGACCATCGCGGCCAACGCGCTGCGCGTGGCGCAGGCCGTCGACGCGCGCCTCGCCGCGGCCCGGCCGGCGGCCGAGGCGGAGATCACCGCAGCTGGCCGTACAGGGCCGACCAGCTCTCGATGATGCGGGGCCAGCGCCAGGCCTCGGCCTTGGCGCGCGCCGCGATCGACATCGACTCCGCCAGGGCGGCGTCTTCGGCCAGCGCGTCGAGTCGCGCGGCGATGCCGTCGGTGATGTGCTCGCGGCTTTTCGGTTCGATCAGGAAGCCGTTGACGCCGTCGTCGACCAGCAGCTGCGGACCGCCCCAGTCCAGGCAGATCGGCGGCAGGCCGGCGGCCATCGCCTCCTGCACGACGATGCCGTTCGCGTCTTCGATGCTCGGCAGCAACACGCCGCGATAGTCGTGGAAGGACGCGAAGAGATCCTGGTGACTCTCGTACCAGCCGAGGAAGCGCACGCGGTCGCCGAGACCCAGGCGCGCGGTCAGCTGCTTGCAGTTCTCGAGCTCGGGGCCGCGACCGACGACGTCGAGGCAGATGCGCTGCCGCGTCTTCGGCAGCGACTCGATGATCAGCGCCGTGCCCTTGTGGAAGACCAGCCGGCCGAAGTGCAGGAAGCGCGGGTTGCGGCCCTGGTGGCTCACGCGCGGGCGCTGCAGCAGCTCCTCGCGGATGCCGCAGTCGAGAGACTCGCGGATGGCGGTCTCGGGGCAGCCGGCGGCGCGCAGCGAGACCCGGGTGCGGTCGCCGCCGGCGCACAGGATCAGATCGGCCTTCCTGAGGTCGCTGAACAGCAGGCGATTCAGCCGCTGCACCGGCATGTGGAAGACGCGGCGGATGCGCGCCTGCAGCTTCTCGTGGGCGCGGAAGATCGCCGGGTAGTAGATGTTGCCGTTGATCGGGCCGAACACGTTGCGGTGGCGGCGCGAGATGCTGCGCGGCGCGACCGGCGAGTTGGGCTCGGTCTGGTGCAGGATCACGAAGCGATCGGCGAGCCCGAGCTCCCGGGCCTTGCGTTCCGCGAGTTGAACCGCGCGCTTGCTGAACACGCTGTTGATCAGGAAGCCGAAGACCTTCGAGCGCCACAGCGCGATCATCAGCCGGTCGTCCTCGACGAAGAACACGTCGTCGAGCTTCAGGCGGTCGCGGACCTCCGGGATGTTGCGCGCGTGCGTGATCTGGTAAGTGTGGCGGTGGACCTTCTTGAGCTCCTGGAAGATCTGGAGCGCCTTGATGGCCTCTCCGCCCATCTGCTCGCCGACGTTGGGGGCGATGAGGAAGATGACCACGTCGTCATTGATCATGGGCTGCGTGTCGGGGTTCTGCGTTGATGGTCCTTGCGGGCGTGTTCAACGGGCGCAAGGGCCTGTCGTCGCGTCCCGGTCCCGGCGGTAGACATTGCCGCTCACCTGGGCGCCTTCGCCGGCGACGCGCACGTCGGTGCTGCCGCTCGCCGGGGCCGCGTGGCAGATCACGTTGTTGCGCACGATCGCGCGGGCGTCCTCGTCGTCGCCGGCGCTGCGCTTGCTGGTCGGGATCTGCACGCTGACCTGGTAGGTGTTGGCCGTGTTGATCAGGCGGTTGCCCTCGATCAGGATGCCCGGTGCGGCGTTGGCGCAGACGGCGCAGTAGCCCACGTTGACGACGGTGTTGCCGCGCACGACGACGTTGCGGAACCACTCGTTCGAGTCGTAGCCGGTCGTCACGCTGAAGCCGTAGCAGCCGCCGGCCGCGGCATCCTGCTCGATCAGGTTGCCTTCGATCAGCAGGCGGTCCACCTGGCCGTGCACGGTGAAGTTGCCCCCGGTGCAGGTGCCGTTGGCGATCGAGTTGCGGATCAGCTTGTTGTTGCGGAAGGTGTTGTTGTTGCCGCCGGACTGGTAGATCGCGTGGTTGCGGTTGCTGCCCGAGAAGTTGTTCGCCTCGAACAGGTTGCCCTCGAAGACGCTGTTGTTGATCGTTCCGAGGAAACCCATCGAACCGTTGCGCCGGATGGTCGAGTTGCGCACGACCACGTGGTGGATGCCATGCGGGCTGCCGCCGCTGGCGTGGATGGCGATGTGGAAGCCGGTGATCTCGACGTTCTCGACGGTCACGTTGCGCACGTTGTGAACGAGCCAGATGCCCCAGTCCGCGGTGCCGAGGCCGTCGAGCTTGAGGTTGCGGAAGGTGTAGCCACCGTCGTTGCTGGTGTTGGCCCAGCGACCTCCGACGAGGAAGGCGTTGGCCCGCGCCGTCCGCAGCAACGGCAACGGGCCCTCGCCGTAGGCATCGAACACCAGCGGCGCGGCCGGTGTGACGTAGTCGTTCTCGAGTTCGAGCATGCGGTGGTTCCAGGCCCCACCACGACGGAACAGCAGTTGCGAACCCGGTGCCAGCGAATTGACATCGATCCCGGACAGGTCGCGCTTGGGCGCGGCCGCCGTGCCCGGGTTGCCGTTGCTGCCGGGCTGGCAATCCGGGGCGGCGCCTTCCTGGCAATCGCTGAAGTGATAGCTGCGGGCAGACGCCAGGTTGGCGCAGCCGACGAGGGCGGCCAGCCCCAGGCTCAGGGCCCCGAGCAGGCCGCGTCGTACGGCCATTGGGAAAGGCGCGCGGCCGACGACGGTCATGCCGATCATCTGGTCTCCGGTCCGGTTGAGGGCCGCCCCGGTGGATGTCGAGGCGTCAGCGTCGGGGCATGTTAACGGAGCGTTCGTCGTCGACAGCGCGCCGCCGGACCCCTGTCCTTGGGGTGCCGATCGATGCCATGGCCGCTGGGGCCGCAAAGCGCCGCGCCCCTGGGTTCTGGGGCCCAGGGGCGCGGCGGCGATCAGGACGTGGCGGGTTTGCTGCGGCCTGCCGGGCCGGGGTCGGTCTCAGCGAGCGCAGACGCCCGTCGTGGCCAGGGCGCCCGTCAAGGTGACGTTGCCGCTCAGGATGGCGCCGGCGGCGCCGACGGCGACGGCTGCGGCACCGCTGACGGGGGTGGTCTGGCAGAGGGTGTTGTTGCGCACGACGGCGCCGGTGGAGGCGACGTCCTGCTCGCCGTTGGCGGGCTCGACGACACCGACGTGGTAGGTGGCGCGGGTGTTGATGGAGCGGTTGTTCTCGATGACGATGCCCGGGGCGGAGTTGACGCAGATCGAGCACAGGCCGAGGTTGACGATGGTGTTGCCGCGCACGACGGTGTTGCGGAAGGTCTCGACGGAGTCGTAGCCCGAGGTGATGGCCACGCCGTAGCAGGTCATGGCGCTGGCGTCCTGCTCGAGGAGGTTGTTCTCGATCGTCATGCCGTTGATGACGCCGTGGACCGTCACGTTGCCGCCGGTGCACTGGCCGTTGACGACCGAGTTGCGGATGAAGCGGTTGTTGGTGATGCGCACGTTGTCGGAGTGGCTGAGGTAGAGGGCGTGGTTGCGCGGGTCGCCGTTGAAGTTGTTGGCCTCGAAGAGGACGTTGTCGATGGTGAGGTTGTCGGCGCCGCCCAGCCAGCCCATGGAGCCATTGCGGCGGATGGTGGAGTTGCGCAGGGAGACGTTGTTGACGCCGTAGGGCGAGCCCGGGGTGCCGTAGATGCCGATCCAGAAGCCGGTGATCTCGACGTTCTCGATGGTGACGTCATGGACGTTGTGGAGCAGCCAGATGCCGGTCTGGCCGGAGCCCAGGCCGTCGATCCTGAGGTTGCGCAGGACGTAGCCGCCGTCGTTGTCGGTGTTGCCCCAGCGGCCGCCGAGCTGGATGGCGGCGGCGGCGGAGGTGGAGCGCAGGGAGGGGGCGGGGCCGGAGCCCCAGGCGTCCAGGACGAGGGGGTTGGCGGCGGAGACGTTGTTGTTGGCGATCTCGAGCTGGCCGATGTTCCAGGAGCCGCCGCGGGCGAAGTAGAGCTGGGAGCCGGCGCCCAGGGTGCTGAGGTTGATGCCGGAGAGGTCGCGCTTGGGCGAGGCCTGGGTGCCGGCGTTGGCGTTGTTGCCCGCCACGCACCCCGCCGCAGCACCCGTCTGGCAGTCGCTGAAGTAGAGCGTCACCGTCGCGCCGGACGGCGGCGCGGGGGACGGTGACGGTGATGGAGACGGAGAAGGCGACGGCGAGGGCGAAGGGCTCGGCGAGGGCGTGCCCACCGGGCCTTCAGAGCCGCCGGCATCGCCACCACCGCCACCGCCGCAGGCGCTCAACACCGCGAAGGCCATGGACAGGAAAAGGAGACGGGTCGCGGTGGACTGCGGCGCGGGGCGGTTCGGCTGGTGCATGCGATGGACGGGTCGAGGTTTTCGGGGCCGTGCTGGGCGCTGGATCGGCGCCTGAACGGACCGCTCGCCGACCCGGGGTCAGGGGCTGCCCATGGCAGACCGCCTTGGGCCGGCGAGAAGTTCAAGGATTGTCGGGGACAGCCCCCCTCGAAGTGGGGGTCCAATTTGTCGCAGGAGGTAATCCCCGCTCGCGCCCCGACCCCGCCTCGATGGGGGCTGGCCGGGCCGGAATCGCAGGTTTGCGTGACCGATTCCAGCCCCGCTGCGCCTTCACGGCGAACCCCGCAGTTACGGATTGCTACATTTGGCGCCCGAGCTCCGGGCGGCGCGGCCCAGCCCTAGCGTGGCCGCATCCACACCGGCTCGCGGCCGTCCAGTGCCTCGGGGAAGGTGGCGGCCAGCAGCCGGTCCATCACGTGCGGCCAATCGAGCACCTCGTGCACGCGCCGCACGGCGTTCTGCCCCATCTGCATCAGGTGCTGCGGATAGCGCAGCGCCTCGACCAGAGCCTCGGCCAGGCCGTCGGCGTCGTGGCGATCGGTCAGCACGCCGGTGACGTTGCGGTCGACGATGTCGGGCAGGGCCCAGTTGCTCCAGTTGGCCGTGGGCAGGCCGTGGGCCGCCGCTTCGACGTAGACCAGTCCCCAGGACTCGCAGATGCTGGGCATGGTGAACAGCGAGCAGCTGCTGAAGAGCTGGTGCAGCCGGGCATCGTCGATCAGGCCCAGTTGCTCGACGCCGGGCTCGTTCAGGGGCGGCGCGCCGGAACTGACGACGGTCAGCGTCGCGTCGGGCAGTTCGCGGCGCACGCGCCGGAAGGCGTCGATCAGGACCGGGCCGCCCTTGCGCTCCCAGGCGCGGCCGCAGAACAGCACGCGGCGTTGGCGGTAGCGCTCGAGGTCGGCCGGCACCGGCCGGTCCCAGCGCCGGATCGGCCCGCCGCCGATCGGGAACACCTTGGACTTCGGGATGCCGTATTGCGCGTGCATCGAGTCGGCCACGAAGCTGGCGAAGGACACGATCGCGTCGGCGTCGCGGTTGGCCTGCGCGGTGCGCGCGCGCCGCTCGTCGACCTCGGCGGCAGTGAGGCGGTTCCAGCCGAAGCCGCGGGCCGCCACCGCGTCGTCGACCGTCATGTCCTGGAACAGCACGCGCCGGATCGGCAGCGATCGATCGATCTCCGGGAGCGCGTAGTGATAGAGCACCCAGCTCTCGGGCGGCAGGCGGCGCAGCAGCGACGCCCAGGGCTCGGCCCGCTCGTCGACGATCTCGGGTCGTTGCGGCGGGGGGCGACGCAGCAGCTTGGCGAGGCGGCCGCCGACCTCGCGGCCCAGGTGATGCAGCGGGTTGCGGCCATGCAGCTCCGCGGTGTCGGTCGCGAAGCGGCTCATCGCCCCGAACAGCAGCCCTTTCGCACGCAATCCCTCGATCAGAGAGATCGAGGTGCCGGAATTGGTCCAGCGGTCCCAGGGATCACCGGGAGCGATGTACAGCAGCTGGGGCGTGTTCTGCGACGAGGCCATGACGCGGGCGTGACGGACGAGGAGCGCTGCGCGCGAAGCGCCCGATTGTGGTCGCTTCCGCACCCGATGGCAGCGTCGCCACCTCGATCCGGTGCCTCGCGTGACCAAGTACCGATGCGACGCGAGCCCATGCGCCGGAGCGTGTGGCGACGCGCGAACGAGGGGTTCCGCCACGGTGAGAACGCGCGAGGCGCGACCCTACAATCCGCGCGCATCGAGGACCCCCCGTGCTATTCAACAGTCTCAGCTTCCTCGTCTTCATGACCGTGGTGCTGGCGCTGTACTCGGTGCTGAAGCACCGGGCGCAGAACCACCTGCTGCTCGCCGCGAGCTACTTCTTCTACGGGTTCTGGGACTGGCGCTTCATGGGCCTGCTGCTCGGGTCCACGGTGCTCGTCTACCTGTGCACGCGCGCGATGGGCCGCACCGAGGACGCCGCCGCGCGCAAGCGCTGGATGCTGCTGGCCGTCGGCGTGCTGCTCGGCGTGCTGGGTCTCTTCAAGTACCTCGGCTTCTTCGCCGAGTCCTTCGAGGCCCTGCTCGCGCTGTTCGGCATGAAGCTCGGCTGGACCGGGCTCAACCTGATCCTGCCGGTCGGCATCTCCTTCTACACCTTCCAGGCGATCGGCTACGTGCTCGACGTCTACCGCGGCAAGCTCCGGCCGGTCGAGAGCTTCACCGACTGCGCGCTCTACGTCTCCTTCTTCCCGTTGCTGCTGTCCGGCCCGATCGAGCGCGCCACGCGGCTGCTGCCGCAGATCGCCGCCGCGCGCGTGCTGACGCTCGAGGGCTTCACGCGCGGCGCCTTCCTGGTGCTGCTGGGCCTGTTCAAGAAGATCGTCATCGCCGACGGCCTGTCCGAGACCATCGATCCGGTCTTCAGCGGGCAGGGCGGCTTCAGCGGCGCCGACATGGCGGCCGCCTCCTACCTCTACGTGCTGCAGATCTACTGCGACTTCTCGGGCTACACGGACGTCGCCCGCGGCGTCGCACGGATGCTGGGCTTCGACGTCGTCAAGAACTTCATGACGCCGTTCTATGCCAAGTCGCCGTCCGAGTACTGGACGCGCTGGCACATCAGCCTGTCGAGCTGGGTCAAGGACTACATCTACCTGCCGCTTGCGCTGCACTACCTGCGCAAGGGCGACAGCAAGCTCAACGAGGCCCGCCCGCACCTCTACGCGATGCTGCTGATGGGCCTGTGGCACGGCGCGGCCTGGACCTACATCCTCTGGGGCCTGTACCACGGGCTGATGCTGGTCCTGTGGTCAGTGGTCAAGTGGCCCAGGGCGCTGAAGCCGCTGCGCAAGCGCATCCCCGGCGCGTTCTGGATCGTGCTCTACTTCCACGTGACGCTCGTGAGCCTGCTGATCTTCCGTGCCACGTCGGTCGAGCAGATCGGCGACTTCCTGGGCGCGATCGCCCACATCGGCGCGCTCGACTTCCACCTCAAGCGCCCGACCTTCGCGACGCTGCTGGCGATCCCGCTGTTCCTCGTGCTGGACCACCTGGCCTACCGCCACGAGAGCGAGCGCTTCTACCTGCGCTGGCCGCCGATGGCCCGTGGCGCGCTGTATGCCACGCTGTTCACGCTCCTGCTGATGGGGCTGTCGAATGCATCCACCCAGTTCATCTACTTCCAGTTCTGAGGCCGCGCCGGCTGCGTCGCGCTGGCGCGCCGCCGGCGTGACGGCGGCCTGGTTCGTCGCGGCGCTGCTGCTGTTCGAGCTGCTGTGCTGGTTCGCGTTCAATCACACGCCGCTGCGCAACGCGTCGATGCGGTCCTACTTCTGGTACGGCTCGTCCTACGAGAGCAAGCTGCGCCAGCTGGTCGCGACGCCGAACCCGGCGCCCAACTCCATCCTGTTCGCCGGCTGGATCAACGAGGCGGCGCTGGCCGACAAGCCGGTCGACGTCGACGTCACGGTCTACGGCAGCTCGTTCGCCGGCAACCTGGGCAAGGCGATGCGCGAGCTGCGGCCGGACCTGAAGCTGCGCTTCGTCGGCGGCCCGGGCGCGCCGCTTAACCACGCCTACGGCTTCTACGAGCTGGACCGCACGAAGCGCAAGACGCGCACGGCGGTCATCGGCGTCGCCTCCGAGGACGTCGCGCAGGTGCTGACGATGAACATCGGCAGCGTCAACGCCGACGCGCCGATGCCGTACTTCTTCCCGCGCTACGAGCTGGTCGATGGTCGCATCGAGCGCACCGGCACGCCGCTGATCAACTCGCCGGACGACCTGGCCCGGGCTTTCCGGGACGACCCGGCGCTCTGGAGCCGCCAGCTCGACGTGATGGCGCAGCACGACGACGCGTTCCAGCGCACCCTGTTCGCCGCCAGCGCGCTCGACCACAGCCTGATCGCCCGCTTCGTGCGGCGCGGCCTGGCCAAGCGGCACGCCGACAACTACACGGCCCAGGCCTACGGCCCCCGCGGCTTCAAGCAGGACTCGCACATCATCCAGGTGTTCGAGGCGCTGCTGCAGCGCATGGTCGACGACCTGCGCGCCGAGGGCGTGAAGCCCGTCGTCGTGCTGTTCTCGACGCGCGACTACGCGAACCACCTGGACCTGCTGCTGCGCCGGACGCTGGAGGCGCGGGGCGTGCCGGTGGTCAGCAGCTTCGACCTGTGCCCGTCGACCGACCGCACCCACTACATCCCCGATGGCCACTTCACACCGCAGTGCGACCTGAAGGCGGCGCGGGCGACGCTCGCGGTGCTCGACCAGGACGGCGGACCGACCCGATGAAGAGTGCACTCAAGACCCATCTGCGGGCCGGCGCCCATGACGAGGCGCTGTCGCTGCTGCTGCAGGCCTCGCCGTCCGATCCGATCGATGACCTGCAGTACGCCGGCACGGCGCTGGACAAGATCCCGCGCGAGCTGCTCGACGCGCGGGTGCCGCTGCGCAAGCGGCTGGCGATCCTCGGTGGCGCGACGACACAGTTCTTCGTGCCGTTGCTGCGGCTGTTCGCGCTGCGGCGCGGCGTCCACCTCGAGATCTACGAGAGCGACTTCGGCCTGTTCGAGCAGGAGATCTGGTCCGACTCGGCGTCGCTGCGGGCGTTCAAGCCGGACGTGATCCACTTCCACGTCTGCAGCCAGAACCTGCCGTTCGCCTATCACGAGGACGATGCCGCGGCCCGCGCCGAGGCCGAGTCCACACGGTTCCGCACGCTGTATGCGACGGCCGCCGAGCGCTTTGCCTGCCAGGTGCTGGCCGACAACTTCGCGACCGAGGTCGAGCGGCCCTACGGCAGCCTCGATGCCGTGCTCGGCGGCACCCGCAACAGCCTGCTGCGCGCGGTGAACCTGGCGCTGGCGCGCCATCTCCCGCCGCAGGTCTTCCTGCACGACGTGGACATGCTGTCGGCGGTCCACGGCAAGGCCCGCTGGTCGGACGCCCGGCTGTATCACTCGGCCAAGTGCGCCATCAGCTTCGACTGCCAGCCCCACTACGCCGACCACCTGGCGGCGGCCCTGGCGGCGATGTTCGGCAAGTCGAAGAAGTGCCTCGTGCTCGACCTCGACAACACGCTGTGGGGCGGCGTGATCGGCGACGACGGCCTGGGCGGCATCCAGCTCGGCGCGGGCGTGCCGGCCGGTGAGGCCTTCGTCGCCTTCCAGCGCTACGTCAAGGCGCTGAAGGATCGCGGCGTGTTGCTGGCCGTGGCCAGCAAGAACCACCACGAGAACGCGGTGCTGCCGTTCCGCGAGCATCCCGACATGGTGCTGAAGGAGTCCGACATCAGCTGCTTCGTCGCCAACTGGGAGCCGAAGGACGGCAACATCGCGGCGATCGCGCGTCAGCTCAACATCGGGACCGATGCGCTGGTCTTCTTCGACGACAACCCGGCCGAGCGCGAACTCGTCAGGACCCGCCTGCCCGAGGTGACCGTGCCGGAGGTGCCGGTCGATCCGTCCTACTACGTGCAGTGCCTGGTCGACGGCCACTGGTTCGACACGCTCGGCGTCACCGCCGAGGACCGCCAGCGCAGCGACTTCTTCCAGGGCAACGTCGCGCGCGAGAGCCTGGAGAAGTCGGCCGCCAACTACGACGACTACCTGCGCCAGCTCGAGATGACGGCCGTGGTCGAGCAGGTGACCGAGCAGAACCTCGCGCGCACCACGCAGCTGATCAACAAGACGAACCAGTTCAACCTGACGACGCGGCGCATGACCGAAGCCGAGGTGCGGGCCCAGGCGGCCGACCCGCTGCGCTACACCTCGACCACTCGGCTCACCGACAAGTTCGGCGACAACGGCCTGATCAGCGTCGTGCTCGGCAGCGTGCCGGCCGATGCGCCGGACCTGCTCGACATCGAGGTGTGGCTGATGAGCTGCCGCGTGCTCAAGCGCGGCGTCGAGGTGCTGGACCTGGAGCAGCTGCTCGCGTTCTGCCGGCGCCGGGGCCTGAAGCGCCTGCGCGGGCGTTACCTGCCGACCGCCAAGAACCAGCTCGTCGAAGGACACTATGCATCGCTCGGCTTCAAGCGGATCGAGTCCGGCGGCGAAGGGTCGACCTGGATCTACGCCGTCGACGAACCCCTCGGCCTGTCGCACAGCATCCAGATTCGCAACTGATCGGAGACCATGACCATGCGGGACTTTCGCGGCGAACTGCAGGACATCTTCCGCGATCTCTTCGATGACGACGACATCGAGATCCACGCCGGCACCACCGCGGCCGACATCAAGGGCTGGGATTCGCTCAACAACGTGCGCCTCGTCGTGATGATCGAGAAGCACTTCGGCATCCGCTTCAGCACCGGCGAGGTGGTGAGCCTGAAGGACGTCGGCGAACTCCTCACGTTGATCGAAGCGCGCGCCGCCGGCTAGCCCTGTGCGATCAGCGGCACCGGCACGGCGTCGCCGTGGATGCGCGTGTGGCGGCCGTGGCCGGTGTTGACGATGTGGAAGAGCTTCATGTGGTCCGAGGTCGTCACGACGGTGGGCGGCTTGGGCGTGTGAATGCCGAACAGCCCCGGATAGTCCCCGCGGTAGACCGTCTTGACGCGGCTGCCGCCCTCGCTGCGGGCGTTGGCCCAGACATGGCGCAGCTCGCGGAAGGCAAGGTTGGGCGTCGCGACGCGCGTGGCGAGGCGGCGCCGCACGGCCTCCCAAAGCCGCGCCCGGGCCGCCAGCATCACGCGCACGCCCCGCTTGCGCCATAGCGCACCCGGCAGCCAGGACAGCGAGCGGACCTCGGCCCAGTGACAGGGCGCCGTCAGCGCAGGCAGGTTGATGCGCTCGACGTGGGCGCGCACCGTCTCGCCCGGGATGCCGAGGAACTCGTCGAGGTCGATCAGCGCCAGGTAGGAGCAGTCGCCCAGGTAGCGATGCCGGACCATGGTAAGGAAGGCGGTCTGCGCGTGGTGCTTGTTGCGCGCGGCCTGCGGGTCGACCAGGCCCGACTTGAAGGCCTCGGACTCGGGGTCCAGCCAGTACGGGAAGTCCCACTCGCCGTAGACGATGTCGTCGGCGTCCGGCAGCAGGCGGCGTACCCTGGAGAGGTCGCCGTTGTAGTAGAGGTAGAAGCGGTCGACGCCCTGCAGCTTGTAGTAGCGGTAGAAGGTCGGGATGTCGGCGAAGTCGTCCTTGAACAGCGTCGCGATCGCGAACTCGGGCGCCGGCCGACCCGTGTCGGGCTCGAGCAACGCCGCCAGCTGCTGGCCCTGGTAGCGGACCTGCAGTTCCAGCCGCGATCCGCGGCACGAGTCGTCGAGCGGGTAGACGATGGCCCGCGAGGGCTCGTACTCGTTGGCGCCGATCTCCTCGAAGCGGCTCAGCCGTTGCCCGTCGAGTCGCACCTCGACCTGCGCGAAGTCGAAGACGACGTCCGGGTAGTAGGTCGAGACGAGCACCAGCCGCCGGTCGCGGACGAAGGCGTCGAAGAACAGGAAGCGGCCGGGTCTCGAGGCGATGGCGAACGCGAGGGGGAGGAGGTCGGGGCGCATCGGCAAGGGCGTGGGACGGTCGCTGGCGATTGCCGCAAAGCATAGTCGCGCAGGGCCGGTCCGGCGACGGCGCTGCCCCATCCGACTAGGGGTGGCAGGCCGCGGAGGCGGCGCATTCGTCACGTTTTTCCGCAGGTCCGCGACGGCGTCGTGCTCGCCAAAGGACGCGCCCCCTGGGCCTGGGAGGCCGAGGGGGCGCGGTTGGGGTGGAGGCGATCCCGTGCGAGGGCCAGCCTCGCGCGGGATCGGGGTCGTGGGTCGACCTCAGCGAGCGCAGACGCCCGTCGTGGCCAGGGCGCCCGTCAAGGTGACGTTGCC
>CAZUUU010000029.1:0-26698 GCA_964622685.1 uncultured Methylibium sp. | reverse complement strand
CCGCAGCCGATGAGCGACATCAACATGACGCCGCTGATCGACGTGATGCTGGTGCTGCTGGTGATCTTCATGATCACCGCGCCACTGATGACCTCGGCGCTGCGCCTGGACCTGCCGCGGGCCGAGGGCGCCGCGCCGGGCGATGCGCCGGCCTTCATCAGCGTCGCACTCACGCCGGACGGCCGCCTGCACCTGGGCGACCAGCCGCTCGCCGAGGCCGACTTCGACACGCGCATCGCCGAAGCCGCGAGGCGCCAGCCCGGCCTCGAGGTGCAGCTGCGCGCCGACCGGAGCGTGCCCTATGGCCGGGTCGCGACGCTGATCGGCCGGCTGCAGGCGGCGGGGCTCAACCGCATCGCCTTCGTCGCGCAGCCCGAGCCGGACTCCGCAGCGGCGCGCTGAACGGGCGGCCGCGCAGGCCGCACCCTAGAATCCGGCCAGTCTTTCGAGACGGCAGTCCCACTGCCGCAGCCTGCATGAGCGCCCCGACCCCCGCCCCTTCCTACGACCCGAGCGCCGTCGAAGCCGCGGCGCATGCCCACTGGCGCGCACGCGACGCGCACCGCGTGGTCGAAGACCCGGCCAGGCCGAAGTTCTACGCCTGCTCGATGCTGCCCTACCCCAGCGGCAAGCTGCATATGGGGCACGTGCGCAACTACACCATCAACGACATGATGGCGCGCTACCTGCGCATGAAAGGCATGAACGTGCTGATGCCGATGGGCTGGGACGCCTTCGGCCTGCCGGCCGAGAACGCCGCCATCGACAAGAAGGTCGCGCCCGCCAGGTGGACGCGCGAGAACATCGCCGACATGAAGTCGCAGATGCAGCCGCTCGGGCTGGCCTTCGACTGGTCGCGCGAGATCGCCACCTGCGACCCCGGCTACTACAAGTGGAACCAGTGGTTCTTCCTGAAGATGCTCGAGAAGGGCATCGCCTACAAGAAGACCCAGGTCGTCAACTGGGACCCGGTCGACCAGACCGTGCTGGCCAACGAGCAGGTCGAGAACGGCCGCGGCTGGCGCAGCGGTGCCATCGTCGAGAAGCGCGAGATCCCCGGCTACTACCTCGCGATCACGCAGTACGCCGACGAACTGCTGGCCAATGTCGCCGACCCGGAGGTAGCAGGCTACCTGCACGGCTGGCCCGAGCGCGTGCGCCTGATGCAGGAGCACTGGATCGGCAAGAGCGAGGGCGTGCGCTTCGCCTTCCCGCACGAGATCCGCGACGCCACCGGTGCGCTGATCGGCAACGGCCGGATGCACGTGTTCACCACGCGCGCCGACACCATCATGGGCGTGACCTTCTGCGCCGTGGCGCCGGAACATCCGATCGCCACGCACGCCGCCGCGTCCAACCCGGAGCTGGCCGCCTTCATCGAGGCCTGCAAGGCCGGCGGCACCACCGAGGCCGAGCTGGCCACGCGGGAGAAGGAGGGCCTGCGCACTGGCCTCACGGTGCAGCACCCGCTGACCGGGCTGCCGGTCGAGGTCTGGGTCGGCAACTACGTGCTGATGACCTACGGCGACGGCGCCGTGATGGGCGTGCCGGCCCACGACGAGCGCGACTTCGCCTTCGCCAGGAAGTACGGCATCGACATCCTGCAGGTCGTCCATGTCGACGGCGAGCACTTCAGCTACGACCACTGGCAGGACTGGTACGCCGACAAGCAGCGCGGTGTCACGATCAACTCCGACAACTTCAGCGGCCTGAGCTACCAGCTCGCGGTCGACGCGGTCGCCGCCGCGCTCGCCCACAAGGGCCTGGGCGAGAAGAAGACCACCTGGCGCCTGCGCGACTGGGGCATCAGCCGCCAGCGCTACTGGGGCACGCCGATCCCGATCATCCATTGCGACGCCTGCGGCTCGGTGCCGGTCCCCGAGAAGGACCTGCCGGTGATCCTGCCCGAGGACCTGGTGCCCGACGGCAGCGGCAACCCGCTGAACAAGAGCGCGAGCTTCCTGAACGTCGCCTGCCCGCAGTGCGGCGCGCCGTCGCGGCGCGAGACCGACACGATGGACACCTTCGTCGACTCGGCCTGGTACTACATGCGCTATTGCTGCCCCGACAGCGACGGCGCAATGGTCGACGCGCGCAACGACTACTGGATGCCGATGGACCAGTACATCGGCGGCATCGAGCACGCGGTGCTGCACCTGCTGTACGCGCGCTTCTGGACCAAGGCGATGCGCGACCTGGGCCTGGTGAAGTTCGACGAGCCTTTCACGAAGCTCTTCACCCAGGGCATGCTGCTCAACGAGTGCTTCTATCGCGAAGACGCGGCCGGCAAGCGGCGCTGGTTCTACCCCAGCGAGGTCGAGATCACCTACGACGACAAGGGCGCGCCCGTGTCGGCGAAGGCGCGCGACGACGGCCAGCCGGTGATGCTGGGCGGCATCGAGAAGATGTCGAAGTCCAAGAACAACGTCGTCGAGCCGCGCGACATCATCGCGAAGTTCGGCGCCGACACCGCGCGGCTCTTCACGATGTTCGCCGGGCCGCCGGACCAGAGCGCGGCCTGGTCGGACAGCGGCGCCGAGGGGAGCTTCCGCTACCTGCGGCGGCTGTGGGCCTACGCGACGCGCCAGCGCGAGGCCGTGGCCGGCAGCAGCGACATGGCGGGCGCCTCGCGCGGCGCGACCGACCTGCGGCGCGAGGTTCACGTGCTGCTGAGGCAGATCACCCACGACTACGACCGCCTCCAGTACAACACCGTGGTCTCGGGCGCGATGAAGCTCTTGAACGCGCTGGAAGGCGCGACGCTGGGCGACACGCCGGCCGACCGCGCGGTGCTGCGCGAGGCGCTCGGCATCCTGCTGCGTGTCCTGTACCCGGCCGCTCCGCACATCGCCCATGCGCTGTGGACCGAGCTCGGCTACGCCGCGCGCCTGGGCGACCTGGTCGACGCGCCCTGGCCGGCGGTCGACGAGGCGGCGCTGGTGCAGGACGAGATCGAGTACGTGCTGCAGGTCAACGGCAAGCTGCGCGGTGCCGTCACGGTGCCGGCCTCGGCCGACAAGGCCGCGATCGAGGCGGCTGCGCTGGCCAGCCCCGAGTTCGCCAGGTTCGCCGAGGGCCGCGCGCCGAAGAAGGTCGTGATCGTGCCCGGCCGCCTGGTCAACGTGGTCGTCTGATGCCGCCGGACCGCCGCCGCGCCCTGATGAAGCTCGCGGCCGCGGCCCTCGCCGTGCCGCTGGCGGCCTGCGGCTTCCAGCTGCGGCGTCCGCCGACGCTGGCCTTCGCGAGCGTGCAGCTGGTCGGCTTTCCGCAGCGCTCGCCCTTCACCGAGCAGCTCCGGCGCGCCATCGAGGCGAGCGGCAGCACCCGTGTGGTCGAGACGCCGGCCCAGGCCCAGGTGGTGCTCGAGGCGCTGGAGGACGTGCGCGACAAGTCGGTCGCCGCGCAGACCGCCGCCGGCCAGGTGCGCGAGTTCACGCTGCGCACACGCCTGAAGTTCCGGCTGCGCACGCCGGCCGGCCGCGTGCTGATCCGCGACACCGAATTGCTGCTGAGCCGCGACATGAGCTACAACGAGAGCAACGCCCTCGCCAAGGAGCAGGAGGAGGCGATGCTCTACCGCGGCATGCAGAGCGACATCGTCGACCAGGTGATGCGCCAGCTCGCCGCCGTGCCGGCCCTCTAGACCGCATGCAGCTCAAGCCCGACCAGCTCGACGCGCACCTTCAGAGGGGCCTGAAGCCCCTGTACACCCTGCACGGCGACGAGCCGCTGCTGGCCCTCGAGGCCGCCGATGCGATCCGCGCCGCCGCGCGCGCCGCCGGGCACACCGAGCGCGAGGTGCACCACGTCGCCGGCGCGCACTTCGACTGGAGTTCGCTGCTGGGCGCCGCCAGCTCGATGAGCCTGTTCGCCGAGGCCAAGATCGTCGAGATCCGCATCCCCTCGGGCAAGCCCGGCAAGGACGGCTCGCAGGCGCTGCAGCACTATTGCGAGCACCTGCCCGAGGGCGTCGTCACGCTGGTCATGCTGCCGCGGCTGGACCGGCAGCAGTCCACCAGTGCCTGGTTCGCTGCGCTCGATGCCGCCGGCGTGACACTGCGGCTCGATCCGGTCGAACGGGCCGCGCTGCCGCAGTGGCTGGCGCAGCGCCTCAAGGCCCAGGGCCAGCGCGTCGCCGAGGGCGAGGAAGGCCAGCGCACGCTCGCCTTCTTCGCCGATCGCGTCGAGGGCAACCTGCTCGCCGCCCAGCAGGAGCTGACCAAGCTCGGCCTGCTCTACCCGCCCGGCGCGCTGAGCCTCGAGCAGGTCGAGGCCGCGGTGCTGAACGTGGCCCGCTACAGCGTCTTCAAGCTCGGCGAGGCGGTGCTGGCCGGCCAGGTGCCGCGGGTGCTGCGCATGCTGGAGGGCCTGCGGGCCGAGGGCGAGGCCGCTGTCCTGGTGCACTGGACGCTGGCCGAGGACATCCGGGCGCTCAAGCGCTGCAAGGACGCCGTCGCCAGCGGCAAGCCGCTGCCGATGGCCCTGCGCGAGAACCGCATCTGGGGCGCGAAGGAACGATTGTTCGAGCGCGCCCTGCCGCTGCTGACCGCCGGCACGCTCGATCACCTGGTCGCCGCCGCGCATGTCTGCGACGGCCTGGTGAAGGGCCTGAAGCATCCGCAGTGGCCGACCGACCCCTGGGCCGGGCTGCAGCGCCTGGCCTTGCAGCTCGCCGCGCCGATGCAAGCGGCCGGTGGAGGAAGCCGCCGCCTCGTGCTGCAGCCCTAGGGCCTGTTGACGCTATCGGATGGCACGAGTGTGCGATTTGCGCGTGGTATTCGTGCAGCAATGCGGCTTGCCGCTTATCCCCTGATCGACACCGCGTGGAGATTGCCGCGATCATCGCGGTCATGCGGGCGGCTACAGCGGTCCGTCTCCCTGCCATGAGATCGATGCAGCTGCTACTGCCCCGTCCCCGTCGTTTCGGCCTGCTTGCCGCGCTGTGTGCGCTGGCCGGCTCGGCCGTACCCGCCATTCCCTCGCAGGCCGTGCCGCTGACGGTGATCGTCAACGACGAGAACGGCCGGCCGCTGTCCAATGCCGTCGTCAGCATCCAGGTGCAGGGCGCTGCGGCCCGGGCCGCGGCCAGCACGCGGGCCGAGCTCGCCCAGCGCGGCAAGCGCTTCGTCCCATCGGTGCTGGTGGTGCAGACCGGCACGGCCGTGCAGTTCCCGAACTTCGACACCGTGCGCCACCACGTCTACTCGTTCTCGCCGACCAAGACCTTCGAGCTGAAGCTCTATGCCGGCACGCCGACGGCGCCGGTCGTGTTCGACAAGGCGGGGACGGCCGTCCTCGGCTGCAACATCCACGACCAGATGGCGGCCCACGTGCGGGTGGTCGACACGCCCTACTTCGCCACCACCGACGCCAGCGGCCGCGCGCAGATCGACCTGCCGCCCGGCGAGCACACGCTCTCGACCTGGCATCCGGGCCTCCCGGCCGAGCGGCCGGCGCCGAGCCAGCCGGTCCGCGTCGGCAACGACGCCACGAAGCTGACGGTCCAGTTGAAGGCCTCGTGAGATGGCCTTGCCGGCCTTCCTGTCGCCGCAGAGCCTGCAGTTTCGGATCGTCGCGCTCTTCCTCGGCCTGCTGCTGCTGGTGCAGGTCGCCAGCCTGCTGCTGATCGGCAACAGCATCAACGTCAACGCGCGCGCCTCGGTGAACGCCGAGCTGCGCACCGGCGAGCGCGTCTTCGAACGCCTGCTGGCGCAGAACGCCAGCCAGCTGACCGACGCCGCACGCCTGCTGGCCGCCGACTTCGGCTTTCGCGCGGCCGTCGCCAGCAACGACGGCGCCACGCTGGTGTCCGCGCTGGCCAACCAGGGCGAGCGCATCGGCGCGAGCCTAGCCCTGTTCACCGACGCGCAGTTCCGCCTGAAGGCGGCGACGCGCGAGGGCGCCGATCGCTTCCTGCCGGCGCTGACGCGCGCGGCCACGGCCACCGCGGCCGACGGCACGCACAAGCTGGTGCTGCAGGACGGCCAGGCCTACCAGCTGGTGGCGGTGCCGGTGAAGGCGCCGCTGACGATCGGCTGGGTCGGCATGGGATTCCGCGTCGAGGCGCCGCTGCTGCGCGAGATGCGGCAGCTGTCGTCGATCGAGGTCGCGCTGATCCGCCAGCGCGAGGACTCGGGGCGCTGGGAGGTCATCCAGTCCACGCTCGGCGGCGACGCCGTCGAGTCCTTCACCACCAGCTGGCTGCGCGCCCGCGCCGCGGCGGGCGCCGGCGACGCCGCCGTCAGCGATCGCAACCTCAAGCTCGAACTGCCGGCCACGGACCCCGGCTCGCTGAGCGGCCAGGTGCTGGCACGCGAGATGCTGCTCGGCCGCGACGGCGACCGGCAGACCGTCGCCGTGCTGATGCGCTCGCTCGACGAGGCCACGGCGCCCTACCAGCGACTGCAGTACATCCTGCTGGCCTTCACGCTGCTGGCGATCGCGGTGTTCGCGGTCGGCAGCGTGCTGACGGCCCAGCGCATCACGACGCCGCTGCGCGCGCTGACGCGCTCGGCCGGCCGCCTGGGCCAGGGCCACTACGAGGCGCCGGTGCGCGTCAAGAGCGGCGGCGACGAGATCGACGAACTGGCGCGGACCTTCGAGACGATGCGCCAGGCGGTGCGCGAGCGCGAGCGCGAGGTCAACCGCCTCGCCTACGAGGACGGCCTGACGCAGTTGCCCAACCGCGAGCGCTTCCGCGCCGACCTGCGCGAGGCGCTCGACGAGGCGAAGGACGGGCGGACGCAGTTCGCGGTGCTGATGCTGGACCTCGACCGCTTCAAGCACGTCAACGACGTGCTCGGCCACCGCTTCGGCGACCGGCTGCTGCGCCAGGTGGCCTTGCGGCTGGCGCGCGAGGTGCGCCCGAGCAGCGACGTGCTGGCCCGCCTCGGCGGCGACGAGTTCGCCCTGCTGCTGCCCGGTGCCGACGCCGACATGGCGCGCGACGTAGCGCACCGCATCCTGCGGTCCTTCGAGCTGCCGATCACGCTGGACGACCACACCGTCGACCTCGGGGCCGGCATCGGCATCGCCTGCCACCCGGCGCACGGCCGCGAGGCCGACCTGCTGCTGGCCCACGCCGAGGTCGCGATGTACGCCGCCAAGCAGCGCCAGCTCGGCGTCGTCGTCTACGACCCCGCCCTCGACAGCGCCAGCGAGGCCTCGCTGTCGCTGCTGAGCGAGCTGCGCGTCGCGGTCGAGCAGCAGCAGCTGCGCCTCTACCTGCAACCCAAGATCGCCCTGGCATCCGGTGCGGTGATCGGTGCCGAGGCGCTGGTGCGCTGGCAGCATCCGGCGCGCGGCCTGTTGCCGCCGGCCAAGTTCATCCCCTTCGCCGAGCAGACCGGCTTCATCCGCGTGCTGAGCGCCTGGATGGTGGAGCGCAGCGCGCAGTTGCTGCGCCAGCTCAACGGCGGCGGCGCGACGCTCAAGCTGTCGGTCAACCTCTCAACGCGCGACCTGCTCGACCAGGACCTGCCGGGCAAGCTGCAGCGCCTGCTCGAGACCCAGGCCGTCGATCCGCGCACGCTGTGCCTCGAGATCACCGAGAGCGCGATCATGGACGACCCGCAGCGCGCGCTGCAGACGCTGGAGCGCCTGCACGCCCAGGGCCTGCGCCTGTCGATCGACGACTTCGGCACCGGCTACTCGTCGCTGGCCTACCTGAAGCGGCTGCCGGTGCACGAGCTGAAGATCGACCAGAGCTTCGTGATGAACATGGAACGCGACCTCGACGACGCGAAGATCGTGCGGTCCACGGTCGACCTCGCGCACAACCTCGGCCTCAACGTCGTGGCCGAGGGCATCGAGACGCCCAAGGCCTGGAAGATGCTGCAGGCCCTGGGCTGCGACGAGGCCCAGGGCTACTACGTCGCCAAGCCCATGCCCGAGGCGCTGTTCGCCGGCTGGATCCGCGACTGGACGGCGCCGCAGCTGCAGTCGGTGCGGCTCGACTCGGGCTTCAGCCGCCTCGCGACCTGAGCCGCGATGCGGCCATGACCTGCGGGGTCATGGACCCGCTGCGGGCCGGTCCCGATGATGGCGGCGTGGGTCGATCAAGGCAGCGTCGCTGCCACGGCCCGCGACCGAAGGAAGGACCTCACCATGAACGGCACCACCGAACTCCTGCCGCTCGCCGTCGGCCACCTGATCGGCCTGGCCGCCATCGGCTCTTGCATCGGCATCGGCGTGATGGGCAGCAAGTACCTCGAGGCCTCGGCGCGCCAGCCCGAGCTGATGGACAAGCTGCAGGGCAAGATGTTCCTGCTGGCCGGCGTGACCGACGGCGCCTTCATCATCAGCACCGGCATCGGCCTGTGGTTCGCGACCGCGAACCCGTTCCGCTGAAGCGGGGTCAGTAGCCGCGCGCGCGATCCACCAGGTGCGCGAGCGGACGTCCGTCGCGCAGCGCGCGCAGGTTGTCCGCCACCACGCGGGCGGCGCTGCGCGGATCGGTCTGGGCGGCGGCATGCGGCAGGACCGTCACGCGCGGATGCGCCCAGAACGGGTGGCCGGCCGGCAGCGGTTCGACGGCGAAGACGTCGAGCACCGCCTGCCGCAGGTGGCCCGCATCGAGCGCCGCCAGCAGGTCGGCCTCGACCACGTGCGCGCCGCGCGCGAGGTTGACGAAGCCGGCGCGCCGCTTCATGCGGGCCAGGCGCGCCGCGTCGAAGAGGCCGCGCGTCGCCGGCGTCAGCGGCAGCAGGTTCACGACCACGTCGGCCTGCGCCAGCACGCCGTCGAGGGTTTCGTCGCCAGCATGGGCCTCGACGCCGGCCAGCGCCTGCGGCCGCGCACTCCAGCCCAGCACGCGATAGCCCTGGGCCACGATGCGCAGCGCGGCAGCCCGGCCCATCTGGCCGAGGCCTAGCACGGCGACGCTCGTCTCGTCGGCGCGCCGCTGCGCATGCGGCGCCCAGCGCCCTTCGCGCTGCAGTCGCGCATAACGGAAATACCCGCGGTGCAGGCTCAGCACCGCCCACAACGCGGTCTCGGCCATCGCCGCGTTCATCGCCGGATCGACCATGCGCGCGACCGGCACGCCCGGCGGCAGCGTCGTGTCGGCCAGCAGGCGCTCGACCCCGGCCCACAGCGACTGGACCAGTCGCAGGCGCGGCAGTCCGGCCAGCGCGCCCGGCGGCGGGTTGGCGACGATGGCGACCTCGACCTCGCCGTCGTCGGCATCGACGAGCCGCTCGTCCGGCAGGGCCTGCGCGAGCGCCGGACGCCACTGCGCCCATTCGGACGCGTCGAAGTCGCAGGCGAGCAGGACGCTCACGGCGCCTCGGCGGCCTCGATCAGCCGCTGCAGCGCATGCCGCACCGTCTGGCCGCGCACTGCGGCCCGGTCGCCGCCGAACTGCAGGCGCTCGGCCTGCGTCGGCCGGCCCGTCGCCGCCAGGCCGACCCAGACGCTGCCGACCGGCTTGTCGGCGCTGCCGCCGCCAGGCCCGGCGATGCCGGTCACGCTGAGCGCGATCTCGGCATGGGCATGGCGCAGCGCGCCTTCGGCCATCGCGCGCGCGACGGCCTCGCTGACGGCGCCGTGCGCAGCGATCAGCGGCGCCGGCACGCCCAGCAGCTCGGACTTGGCCTCGTTGCTGTAGGTGACGAAGCCGCGCTCGAACCAGTCGCTCGAGCCGGCGATGCTGGTGCAGGCCGCGGCCAGCAGGCCGCCGGTGCAGCTCTCGGCGGTGGCGAGGCGCCAGCGCCGCGCGCGCAGCGCTTCGGCCAGGCGGGCGACCAGGGGTTCGTTCATGCGTCGCGTCGCCTCGTCAGCCGCCCGAGCGCCACAGCGCGATCAGCAGCAGCACGCACAGCGCCGCGACCGCGTCGTCGAACAGGATGCCGAAGCCCTGGGCCCAGCCGATGCCGCGGCCCTGACGCCGCCGCTTGAAGAGCGCGTCGGCCCAGGCCACCGGCCCGGGCTTGGCGGCGTCGAAGCCGCGGAACAGCACGAAGGCCAGCGATTGCCCCAGGAAGCCGGTCGGCATCACCAGCCACAGCACGGCCCAGAAGGCCAGCACCTCGTCCCAGACGATGGCGCCCGGATCGGCGGTGGCCAGGTGGCGGGCGGTGACGGTGCAGGCCCACCAGCCGACGGCCGTGCCGGCGAGCAGCAGCCAGCCCCATTGGCCATCGTCGAGCCAGCGATCGAGCACGACGAAGCTGAGCCAGGCCCACAGCGTGCCGACGGTGCCGGGCGCGACCGGGCTCAGGCCGGCGCCGAAGCCGAGCGCGATCGCGTGCGCCGGGTGCGCCAGCAGGAAGCGCGCGGTCGCGCGGCGCGGCGCGGCCGTCTCCGGCGTCGACGGCGAGGCTGGCGTGGCGTCCATCGCCGCTCAGTCGCGGAAGTGGTCGAACGAGGTCCAGGCGTCGTCGAGGCGGCGCCCCGCGCCGTCCCTCACCTGCAGCCCGGGGTCGGCGACGACGCGGCCGATGCGCGTCGCGGCGACGCCGGCCGCGCGCGCGGCCGCCGGCACGGCGTCGCGGTGGGCGCGCGGCGCGGTGAAGACCAGCTCGTAGTCGTCGCCGCCCGACAGCGTGCACAGCTGCTGCAGCGGCGCCGGCTGCGCCGCGAGATCGGCGCTGCGCGGGACCGCATCGGCCTCGACCACGGCACCGACGCCCGAGCGCCGCAGCAGGTGCGACAGGTCGCCGAGCAGGCCGTCGGAGACGTCGATCGCCGCGCTGGCCAGGCCGCGCAAGGCCAGGCCGAGTGCCACGCGGGGCTCGGGCCGCTCCATCGCGAGTCGCACCCGCTCGAAGGCGTCGCCGGGCAGGGCGACGCGGCCGCGAAAGACCTCGAGCGCCAGCCGCGCGTCACCCACGCCGCCGCCGACGGCATGGCTGACCCACACGTCGTCGTCCGGCCGCGCACCGCTGCGCAGGATCGCGGCGCCGGCCGGGACCTCGCCGAGGACCGTGAGGCACAGGTTCAGCGGCCCGGCCGTCGTGTCGCCGCCGACGAGGCGGCAGCCGTGGGCGTCGGCCAGCGCGTAGAGGCCGCTCGAGAAGCCCTCGAGCCAGGCCTCGTCCACGCGCGGCAGCGACAGCGCCAGCACGCAGGCCAGCGGCTGGGCGCCGCAGGCCGCGAGGTCGCTCAGGTTGACCGCCAGCGCCTTGTGGCCCAGCCGCGCCGGGTCGACCGTCGGCAGGAAATGCCGGCCTTCGACCAGCATGTCCGCGGACACCGCGAGCTGCATGCCCGGCCGCGGCGCGAGCACCGCACAGTCGTCGCCGGGACCGACCGCCACCCCTTCGCTCGCGCCGCGGTGGCGCGAGAAGTGGCGCGCGATCAGGTCGAACTCTCCCAGGCTCATGCGATCGATTGTCGCCGCCGGCGGTGTCAGTCGATGTGCCGGAGCACGTTGGACAGCTCGACCGCCGACTTGACGCCCATCTTCTCGAAGACGCGCGCGCGGTGGACCTCGACGGTGCGCACGCTGATCGCGAGCGCATCGGCGATCAGCTTGTTGGGCCGGCCGTCGACGACCAGTTGCATCACCTCGCGCTCGCGCTCGGTCAGCTCGGCCAGGCGGCGCTGCAGCAGGTGGCGCTCGCGGCGCGCCTCGAGGGCCGCGCGGCTGGCCGCCAGCGCGCGCTCGATCCGATCGACCAGCGCGTTGTCGGAGAAGGGCTTCTCGACGAAGTCGAAGGCGCCGCGCTGGATCGCCGCGACCGCGGTCGGCACGTCGCCGTGGCCGGTGAGGAAGATCACCGGCAGCACCGGCAGCACGCGCCGCTCGACCAGCCGCTCGAAGAGCTGCAGGCCGCTCATGCCGCCGGGCATGCGCATGTCCAGCAGCACGCAGCCCGGCGCCCCGAGGATCGCGTCGCCGGACGCGTCGAGCATGGCCTCGAAGGCCTCGGCCGATGCGTGCGGCTCGGCCAGCAAGCGGCGCGTGCGCAGCAGCCAGGCCAGCGCCTCGCGCACCGGCGCCTCGTCGTCGACGACGTGGACCACCGGCAAACCCAGCGGAGCAGTGCTCATGACGCAGCCTCCCGATCGACGATCGCGGCGAGCTCGGCGGGCGCGCGCGGCAGGCTGAAGTCGAAGCGCGTGCCGAGCGCCTGGCCCTTCGCGTCGCGCAGGGTGCTGAAGTCGAGGGCACCACCGTGCTGCTCGATCACCGTGCGGCACAGGCTGAGGCCCAGGCCCATGCCTTCGCTCTTGGTCGTGAAGAAGGGCGTGAACAGCTTGGTCGCGACCTCGGGCGCGATGCCCGGCCCGCGGTCGGTGACGCTCAGGTGCACCCAGGCCCCGCAGGCGCTGGCGCCGAGGGTCACCACGCGCTCGGACGGCGGCACGCCCTCCATCGCCTGGAGGGCGTTGCGCGTCAGGTTCAGCAGCACCTGCTCGACCATCGTGCGGTCGCAGGCCACGCGCGGCGCCGGGTCGCCGAGCAGCAGCTCGATGCGCGCCGCGCTCTTGCGCGCCTGCAGGCGCAGCAGCGGCAGCACGCCTTCGACGAGCTGGTCGCAGCCGAGCTGCTCGCGGCTCTGCTCGCGGCGCCGCACGAAGTCGTGGACGCTCTTGATGACGCGGCCGGCACGCTCGGCCTGCTCGGCGATGCGCTGGGTGGCGTCGCGGATCATCGCGATGCTGGGGCTCGCGTCGGACAGCAGGTTCAGCGAGCCGCTGGCGTAGCTGGCGATCGCGGCCAGCGGCTGGTTGAGCTCGTGGCTGAGCAGCGAGGCCATCTCGCCGACCGACGCCAGCCGCGCGGTCGCCTGGAGCTGTTCCTGCTGCTGGCGCGACAGTTCCTCGACCCGCCGCTGCGCGCTCAGGTCGAGCACCGCGCTCATCCAGCCGCTCTGGCGGCCGTCGGCGGCGATCAGCGGTGCCTCGAAGATCAGCACCGGGAAGCGCTCGCCGCCGGCGCGCATGAAGGTGGTCTCGTGGCCCTCGCGCTGCTCGTGCGCCGGCACGCCGCGCTCCAGCCGCTGGGCGTGGCGCGCCTCGTAGGCGGCGCGCATCTCCGGCGGCCAGTAGGGCGGCACGGTCTGCCCGACCAGCTGCTCGGCGCTGAAGCCGACCATCGCGCAGAACGCCGGGTTCACGTAGGTGATGCGGCCCTGCAGGTCGCGCGCGCGCAGCCCGGTCACCAGCGAATCCTCCATCGCGCGCCGCAGCGCCAGCTCGTCGGCCAGGCGTGACTCGGCGGCGGCCCGGCGGCGCACGTCGCGCACCAGCAGCGCGACCACCGCCGCGAGCGCGAGCGACAGGCCCAGCACCAGTGCGGTGGTCAGGTTGGGGATGAGCCGCGGCGCCTGGCCGGCGCTGTCGACGCGCAGTGCCAGCGTGACGCCCGGCAGGTCGACCAGGCGCTCGGCCACGTAGACGCCGGCACCGCGCGGCAGGCCGGCGCGGACCAGCCGCGTGCCATCGCCTTCGACGAAGGACAGCTCGTGCGTGCGCGCGAGCTCGGTCGACACGGCCTCCTCGATCACCAGACCGAGGGCGAGCGTCGCCGCCATCGCGCCCTGCCCGCCGCCGACCGGGCCGATCGGCAGGCACACGTCGATCACCTCGATGCCCAGGCCGCCGGGCTGCGGCACGAAGTAGCTGCGCGACCAGGTCGGCGACGCGGTGCGCAGCGCCGCCGCACAGGCCACCAGGGTGTCGAGCTCGATCTGGTCGCGCGACAGGCTGCTGAACAGCGGCCCGCGGTAGGGCGATTCGGCGGCGGCCTGGATCTCCCCGCTGCCGCCGCGCCACTCGATGCGCAGCAGCTCGCGGCGCGCCCGCAGCAGCTCGGCGGCATCGCGGCGCCATTGCGCCGGCGGCGGGTCGTTCCACAGCAGGGCCTGCAGGCGCTGCTGGTCCCGCGCGAACAGCTGGCGCACGTCGGCAGCCGCCGCGGCGGCCGCCAGCTCCGCGCGCTCCTGCTCCCGGCCATGCTCGTAGCGCAGCGTGAAGACCAGCAGCAGCGTCTGCGCCACGCCCAGCAGCATCACCAGCAGCGCCCAGGGCAGCACACGGCGCCAGGGCGTCGCGGGCGATCGGAGCATCGGCGTGCGAGGGGCGTCGGCCATGGTCGGAGTATTGGGACCCTGCGCGCAAAGGAGATACGCAGTTTCGCGCATGGCCGCCACGCCGCGGCTTTGAAACACTGCCCGCCTGCGCGAAACTCGTCGCGTCGGCGCGGTGCCCGCGCCCGTCACCGAAGGCCAGACCATGCCCACCTACGAAGAGAGACGTGCCGAGCTGCGCAAGCAGGCGCTCGAGTACCACGAGTTCCCGACCCCGGGCAAGATCGCGATCGCGGCGACCAAGCAGCTGATCAACCAGCGCGACCTCGCCCTGGCCTATTCGCCCGGCGTGGCCGCGGCCTGCGAAGAGATCGTCGCCGATCCGGCCAACGCCTACCGCTACACCTCGCGCGGCAACCTGGTGGCCGTGGTCACCAACGGCACGGCCGTGCTGGGCCTGGGCAACATCGGTCCGCTGGCCGCCAAGCCGGTGATGGAAGGCAAGGGGGTGCTGTTCAAGAAGTTCGCCGGCATCGACGTCTTCGACCTCGAGCTGGCCGAGAACGACCTCGACAAGCTGGTCGACTGCATCGCCGCGCTGGAGCCGACCTTCGGCGGCATCAACCTCGAGGACATCAAGGCGCCGGACTGCTTCTACGTCGAGCGCAAGCTGCGCGAGCGGATGAAGATCCCGGTCTTCCACGACGACCAGCACGGCACGGCGATCGTCGTCGGGGCGGCGCTGATCAATGGCCTCAAGGTGGTCGGCAAGGACATCCGCGAGGTCAAGCTCGTCACCTCGGGCGCCGGGGCTGCGGCCCTGGCCTGCCTGAACCTGCTGATCAAGCTGGGCCTGCCGCGGCAGAACATCTGGGTCACCGACCTGGCCGGCGTCGTCTACCAGGGCCGCACCGAGCTGATGGACCCGGACAAGGCCGAGTTCGCGCAGCCGACCGCCCACCGCACGCTGGCCGAGGCGGTGGCCGGGGCCGACGTGTTCCTGGGGCTGTCGGCGGGCGGCGTGCTGCGGCCCGAGATGGTCGCGAAGATGGCGAAGAAGCCGTTGATCTTCGCGCTGGCCAACCCGACGCCGGAGATCATGCCCGAGGAGGTGAAGTCGGTGCGCGACGACGCCGTCATGGCGACCGGCCGCACCGACTACCCGAACCAGGTCAACAACGTCCTGTGCTTCCCCTATATCTTCCGCGGCGCGCTGGACTCCGGCGCGACGACGATCACGGTGGAGATGGAGATCGCCGCGGTGCATGCCATCGCCGAGCTGGCGCAGGCCGAGCAGAGCGAGGTGGTGGCCGCCGCCTACGCGGGGGCCACCCTGTCCTTCGGGCCCGAGTACCTGATCCCCAAGCCCTTCGACCCGCGGCTGATGATGAAGATCGCGCCCGCGGTGGCCCGGGCGGCGGCCGAGTCGGGCGTGGCCACGCGGCCGGTCAAGGACTTCGATGCCTACCGCGAGAAGCTGCAGGCCTTCGTCTACGCCTCCGGCACGACGATGAAGCCGATCTTCAACGTCGCCAAGCGCGCCAAGAACAAGCGCGTCGCCTTCGCCGAGGGCGAGGAAGAGCGCGTGCTGCGCGCGGTGCAGGTCGTGGTGGACGAGGGCCTGGCGCACCCGACCCTGGTCGGGCGGCCTGCCGTGATCGCCCAGCGCGCCGAGCGTTTCGGCCTGCGGCTGGTGGCGGGGCGCGACTACGAGGTCGTCAACGTCGAGAACGACCACCGCTACCGCGACTACTGGCAGACCTACCACCGGCTGATGGCCCGCAAGGGCGTCACCCAGCAGTTCGCCAAGATCGAGATGCGGCGCCGCCTGACGCTGATCGGCGCGATGCTGCTGCACAAGGGCGAGGTCGACGGCATGCTGTGCGGCACCTGGGGCACGACGGCGATGCACCTGTCCTTCGTCGACCAGCTGATCGGCCGGCGCCCGGGCGTCAACAGCTATGCGTGCATGAACGGCCTGATCCTGCCCGGGCGGCAGGTGATGCTGGTGGACACCCACGTCAACTACGACCCGAGCGCCGCCGAGCTGGCCGAGATCACGGTGATGGCGGCCGAGGAGATGAAGCGCTTCGGCCTGGTCCCGAAGGCGGCACTGCTGAGCCACTCCAACTTCGGCTCCAGCAACCAGCCGTCGGCGCTGAAGATGCGCGAGGCGCTGGCGCTGGTGAGGGCGCGCGCGCCCTGGCTCGAGGTCGACGGCGAGATGCACGGCGACACGGCCCTGGACCCGGCCCAACGGGCGTCGCAGATCCCGGACAGCAGCCTGAGCGGCGAGGCCAACCTGCTGGTGCTGCCCAACATCGACGCCGCCAACATCGCGTACAACCTGTTGAAAACAGCCGCCGGCGGCGGCATCGCGATCGGCCCGGTGCTGCTGGGTGCCGCCAAGCCGGTGCACATCCTGACGCCCTCGGCCACGGTCCGGCGGATCGTCAACATGACGGCACTGACGGTGGCCGACATCAACGCCTTGCGATAGTGCCGGGCCCGGGACGGCCCGATCCGTCCCGGGCGCGGAGTGCCGCAGTAGTCTGAGAAATCTGGCTTTCTGGCGGAGTTTGCGCACGCAAACTTTCAGTGCATGACCCCTCGGAACTGCTGAAATTTGAGGCAAACCCTTGAGGTTTGCGCCCCGTCTCGGTACCATATGGGCTTCGAATTTCAGGGATAACCCGTGGTCTTCACCGGTCGGTCACACCGGGGTTCTGCCTGGCGTCTCGCGGCTGTCACCTTGCTGGCGGCGACTGTCACGGTCGCTACCCTGCTGGGCCCGACAGCCACGGCGAAAGACAGCAACCGAGCGACCGGCGTGGTGTCGTTGTCGACGTTGCCGCAGGAGGCTCAGGCCACCCAGCGGCTGATCCAGGTCGGCGGGCCCTTCCCCTATTCGAAAGACGGCACCGTGTTCGGGAATCGGGAGCGCTTGCTTCCGCTTCGCAGCCGCGGCTACTACCGCGAGTACACGGTCCGCACGCCAGGGTCTCGCGATCGGGGGGCCCGGCGGATCGTGTGTGGTGGGGCACAGCGCACCACACCCGATGCCTGCTATTACACCGACGATCACTACGCGAGCTTCCGCCTCATCGCGCAGTGAGATCCGCCACCAACAAGGAACGAGGGGGAACTCGACCATGATGCCGCTGCAGACAGTCCGCCCCAACATCGTGCAGGCCATCCGCGCGTTCCGCGTGGAGGACCTGCAACTCGCCGCGCAAGACCTCGGCCAGCACTTCCTGTACGCGAACCTGGGCAACGCCCAGTCGAAGCAGGACGTGCTCGAGGGCATTGCCGACGCCTTCATGTTCCCCAGCCACTTCGGCAAGAACCTCGACGCCCTGTTCGACTGCATGACCGACCTGGTCCACAAGTCGGGCAGCCAGCCGGGGTTCGTGGTCGTGCTGGAGCAGTTGCCCGACAACCCCAAGTTCGACCGCGAGGCGCGCGAGCAGTTGCTCGATGTCTTCCGTGACGCTGCAGACTTCTGGGGGGAACGAAAGATACCCTTCAGGTGCTTCTATTCTTTTCAGTAGCCCGCTCCCCGGAACTCGGGCAGGGAGAGCGGGCGATGGAAGCCCAGAACGACACGAAGCCGGCCAAGGTGCCGGCCGGTACGATCAGCGTGCAGCTGCCCTTCATGAGCAGCGCCTTCGACACGGCCGGCTGGCTGGTCGCGGCCTGACCGCAACGCGCTGACGAAACGACGGGCCCTGCGGGGCCCGTTCTTCATGCGGCGCCGGCCGCCAAGGCCACGTACTCGCCGACCGGCACCTCCTCGGCGCGCCGCTGGACGTCGAAGGCGCCGGCGTAGCCGCGTGCCTCGAGCCACCGCCCGAGGGTATGCCGGAGCAGCTTGCGCCGCTGCGAGAAGGCCACGGTCACCAGTTCGCCCAGCAGGACCGGATCGATCGCGGCGCGCCCCGCCGCCGGCAGCGGCTGCATGCGCACCACGGCCGAATCGACCCGCGGCGGCGGCTCGAAGGCCGAGGGCGGCACGTCCAGCACCGACTCGATGTCGTAGCGCCACTGCAGCATCACCGACAGCCGCCCATAGTCCTTGTTGCCCGGCGCGGCGGCCATGCGCTCGACCACCTCCTTCTGCAGCATGAAGTGCTGGTCTTCGACCTGGTCGGCCACCGGCAGCAGGTGAAAGAGGATGGGCGTCGAGACGTTGTAGGGCAGGTTGCCGACCACCCGCAGCCGCCGGCCGGCCGAGGCGGCCAGCGCCGCGAAGTCGACCTGCAGCACGTCGGATTCGATGACCTCGAGCTCGGCGCGCTTTCGCAGCCGCGCGGCCAGGTCGCGGTCGAGCTCGATCACGGTCAGTCGCTCGCAGCGGGCCACCAGCGGATCGGTCATCGCGCCGAGGCCCGGCCCGATCTCGACGAGCGGCTGGCCGGGCCGCGGATCGATCGCGGCGACGATGCGCTCGACCAGGGCGCTGTCGGTCAGGAAATGCTGCCCGAATCGCTTGCGCGGGGCGTGGTGCCCCCCGGCCTTGGTCACTGCGGCGGCTCGCGCATCTCGACGTAGGCCCGCGCCCGCACTTCGCGTGCCCAGTCGGCGTACGCGCTCTCGAAGCGCTGCTCGCGCAGCACGTTGCGGGCGATCTCGCGCTGCTGCTTGCGGTCGACCGGGATGTTGCGGCGCTCCAGCACCTGGATCAGGTGCACGCCGAAGCGCGACACCACCGGCTCGGACAGCTGGTTCAGCGCCAGCGGCTTCATCGCGTTCTCGAACTCCGGCACGAACTGGCCGGGCGAGGCCCAGCCCAGCTCGCCGCCCTGCGACGCGCTGCCGTCCTCGGAGTTCTCGCGCGCCAGCTGGCCGAAGCTGGCCTTGCCGGACTCGACCTGCTGCCGCAGCTCGCGCAGCCGCGCGATCGCGGCCTGCTGGCTCAACTGCGCCGACGGCCGCAGCAGGATGTGACGCGCCCGCGTCTGCTGGACCAGCATGCCGCCATCGCGACGCTCCAGCACCTTCAGCACGTGGAAGCCGGCTCCCGAACGCAGCACCTGCGGCACGACCGCGCCGCCACGCAGGTCGCGCACCGACTCGGCGAACAGGTCGGGCAGGCGGTCCAGCGAGCGCAGGCCCAAGGCCCCGCCCTGCTCCTTCGGGCCGTTCGAGAGTTCGGTGACGATGCGCGCGAAATCCTCGCCGCCCCGTGCCCGCTCGAGCGCCTTCTCGGCGATCTGCCGGCGCTGGGCGACGTCGGCCTCGCTGGCACCCTCGGGCACGGTGATCAGCACCTGCGCGACGTTGAACTCGGCCGGCGCGATGCCGCTGGCACGACTGGCCAGCAGCGACTCGATCTCGGCGTCGCTGATCTTGATGCGGCTCTGCACCTCGCGCTCGCGGATGCGCTCGACCAGCATCTGGTCGCGCAGGTTGTTGCGAAAGCGTGCGAAGTCGATGCCGTCGGCCTGGAGACGCTGGCGCAGTTCGGCGAGCGAGATGCGGTTCTGCAGCGCGACGTTGTTGACGGTGCGATCGAGCTCGGGATCCTCGATGCGCAGGCCGCTGTCGCGCGCCGCACTGAGCTGGGCGCGCTCCTCGATCATCGTGTCGAGCACCTGGCGGCGCAGCTCGTCCTCGGGCGGCAGGGGACGCCCGCTCTGGGCCGCTTCGCGCCGTGCCGCCGCGATCCGCTGCTGCACCTCGGCGTTGGTCACCAGCTCGCGGTCGACGACGGCGACGATGTAGTCGGCCGAACGCGGCACGCTGCGGGCGGCCTGTGCCAGCACGGCCTGGGCCGGCAGGGCCAGGGACAGGCACAGGGCCAGGCGGCCACAGGCACGCAGGGGATTCGCGATCGAGGGCATCTTGGGACGGCTCAGGGGCTCGACAGGGCCGGGGCGACGACGGGGCTGTCGTCGCGCAGCAGGCGGTAACCGGGGATATTGTCCCTCAGCACCCTCAGGGGGTTGGAACCGAGGCGCGAGAGCCCGACCAGTTCCAGCTGCAACAACAGCCGGGTGGTCGCCTCGCTGCGGCCGGTGGACAGCCGCTCGGCGACGATGCGGCCGATCCAGCAGCCGCTGTCGTACTCGAAACCGACGATGGAGTCGGTGATGCGCGAGTCGCGCCGGCTGTAGTTGATGCGCCCCACGCTGTACCAGGCGCCGGGACAACCGGTCGGTGCCGCGGCCCGCGCTCCGCGCGACACGCCGTCCAGCGCCAGCGCGTCGCGGGCCTCGACGGCCGCCGCGTTCTCGCGGGCCGCGCCGTTGAGCGGCCACTGCCAGCCGAGCTCGAGCTGCTCGCTGGCGTTGCGGGTGTAGCGGTAGGTCGCGTTGATGGTGCGGAAGGGCCCGGGCGAGTAGCGCGCGCCGAGGATGGAGCGCACCGTGCGGCTGATGTCGGCGTTGTACTGCAGCGTGCCGTCCAGCGACCAGTGCGGGACCAGGCTGGTGCCGCCCAGCAGCAGCAGGTCCGACCAGCGCTGCGTCACCGGCACGCCGTCGGGCGTGATGCGCTGCGGCCGCAGCAGCAGCCGCTGCGCCAGGCCCAGCCGCAGCGCCTCGGCACCGGTCCGGCGGTCGAGGAAGCGCGTCGTCACGCCGGCGGTCAGCTGGTTGGCGTCGGACACGCGGTCGACGCCCGAGAAGGCGTTGTCGGCGTAGATCGACGTGAAGTTGAAGTCGTTGCCGGCGCTGTCGAAGTTGGGCAGGCCGGTCTGGTCGCGATAGGGCGTGTTGACGTAGAGCAGGCGCGGCTCCAGGGTCTGCGTCAGCGCGCGGCCGAAGGCCGTGCTGTCGCGCTCGAAGATCCACGCGCTGTCCAGCGCCACCGTCGGGATGACGCGCGTGCTGCGGGTGCGGCCGTCGGCCAGCGGCTGCTCGAGGTCGTAGCTGGCCGCGTTGAACGACAGCCGCGGCGTCAGTGTCCAGCCCTCGGCGCCGATCGGCGACCACGGTCGCGCCAGCGAGCCCAGCGCGTGCACGCGGTCGCCACGCTGCAGGCTGCGATCGTCGTTGGTGAAGCGGTTGGCCTCGGTCTCCCACGACCACTCGAAGCCGCCCTGCGCGCCGCGCTGGCGCACGCCGACCTGGGGCTCGCGCTGGTAGGGCGCGATGATGCGGCTGGCCGGATCGATGTCTTGCAGCACCTGCCAGCGGCGCACGCCGCCGTAGACCAGCGTGTCGCCCCAGTCGCTGTCGAAGCGCCGCCGGACGTAGCCGTCGGTCGGCAACAGGCGGGGCGTGAGGCTCGGCAGGCGTTGCGAGAAGTCCTTCCAGTAGTCGTCGTCGGACGCACGCTGCAGCGCAAGCCCGTAGTCGACCAGGCCGACGCCGGGGCCGTCCCAGCGCGCCTCGTGACCCAGGTTCAGCGACCAGCGCGAGCGATTGGCGACGCGGTCGTCGGGCAGCATGTAGGTCTGCACCACGCCCTGGTAGCGGGGCTCGAGGTAGCGGAACTCGGTGCCGAGCGCCGCCCCGCGCCGCGTCAGCACGGTGGGCGTCAGCGTGGCGTCGCGATTGGGCGCGATGTCCCAGTAGTACGGCGCGGCGACCTCGATGCCGCTCTTGTTGTCGATGTTGAAGCTGGGCGGCAGCCAGCCGGACTTGCGCTTGTCCGACAGCGGGAAGCTCAGCGTCGGCGCCGCCAGGATGGGCACGCCGTAGAAGCGCAGCACGGCGCCCTCGGCGCGGCCCTCGTCGGCGGCGGTGTCGAGGACGACGCGGTCGGTGCTCAGGAACCAGGCCGGATCGGGCGCCGGGCAGCTGGTGTAGGTGGCGCCGTAGGCGATGCCGCGCGATTCGTCGAGGAACTCGAAGCGCTGCGCGCTGCCGCCGGCGTTGGTGCGCCCGAAGTGGTAGCTCGGCTCGAGGAAGTAGCCCTCGAAGCGCTGCACCTTCAGCTGCAGTTCGGGCCCGCGAAAGGTGTTGCCGCCGCGCTCGATCTCGACGTTGCCCGTGGCGCGGGCGATGTCGCCGGCCTGGTGGTACTCGATGCGGTCGGCCTTCATCGTCAGCGGGCCACGCTTGAAGCGCACCGAGCCCTCGGCGATGGTCTCGAGGTCGGGGCGGCCGAAGAGCCGATCGGCCTCGATGACCACGGGCTCGCCGGAATCGTCGCCCTTGAGCGCCGGGACGAAGCGTGCCGCGGCGTCGGGCGGCAGCCGCAGGCCCGGGCCCTCCGGACCGGCCTGCGCCAGCGCACTCGCGGACCAGACACCCGCGTGCGCGGCGAACAAGGCCCCCACCACCGGTCGCAAGGGCCACGCGCGGCCCCGGGGCGAGGCAGGCAGGGCGCGATCGTAGGTCGGCACGGGCGTGGCGGGATGAGGAGGGACGCGCCGTGCGGCCGCTGCCGCGGGCAGCGCCACCGCGGCGCCGGCAGGCAGATGCGGTTTGTAGAATCGATTATTCCACGCGGTCCCGCGTTCGCCGTTGCGGCCAACCCCGGTGCCGCGGCCGTCCGACCCCTGTCGCCATCCACCTTGAACGCCACGATCCGCTGGGCCGACCCGGCCCGCGAGCAGGCCTTCGCCGCCTGGCTCGCCGCGCAGAGTTCGCGCCACGCGCTCGACCCCGCCAGCCTGCGTCCGGCCAGCGCCGACGCGAGCTTTCGCCGCTACTTCCGCATCGACGGGCGCGACGGCTCGCGCATCGTGATGGACGCACCGCCGACGCACGAGGACAGCCGTCCTTTCGTGCAGGTCGCGGGCCTGTTGCGCGGCGCCGGGCTGAACGCGCCGGAACTGCTGGACTGGGACCCGGCCCACGGCTTCCTGCTGCTCGGCGACCTCGGCGCGACGACCTACCTGCAGGCGCTCACCGGCGGGCCGGCGCCGCTGACGCCGGCCGCGGCCTCGCCGCTCTACCTGGCGGCGCTCGACACGCTGGTCCGCCTGCAGGGCATCGCCGCCGCCGGCGAGGTGCCGGCCTACGACCGCGCGCTGCTGCAGCGCGAGCTCGACCTCTTCCCCGACTGGTACATCGCGCGCCACTGCGGCCAGGCGCTGGGCGATGCCGAGCGCACGCAGCTCGCGCGCAGCTTCGACCGCATCCTCGACGTCTGCACCGCGCAGTCCGCCGTGCTGGTGCATCGCGACTACCACTCGCGCAACCTGATGGTGGCCGCCGATGGCGGCCCGCCCGGCGTGCTCGACTTCCAGGATGCGGTCTGGGGCCCGGTCACCTACGACCTCGTCTCGCTGCTGCGCGATGCCTACGTCGAGTGGGACGAGGAGGTCCAGATCGACTGGGCCGTGCGCTACTGGGAGCGCGCCCGCAAGGCCGGTGTGCCGGTGGCCGCGGACTTCGGCGACTTCTGGCGCGACCTCGAGTGGATGGGCCTGCAGCGCCACCTGAAGGTGCTGGGCATCTTCGCGCGCCTGCACCACCGCGACGGCAAGGACGGCTACCTGAAGGACCTGCCGCTGGTGTGGCGCTACGCGCACCGCGTCGCGACGCGCTACAACGGCCTGGGCGCGCTGGCGCAGCTGCTCGAGCGCCTGGCCGGCACGCAGCGCGAGAGCGGCTACACCTTCTGAGGCGTCCCCGCGTAGGCCGGCGTCGCGCAGCCGGCGGCCTGCAGCCAGGGGTCGTGGTCCTCGCCGCCGAAGGTCTCGATCAGGAAGTCGACGAAGGCCCGCGTGCGCGTCGGGATGTGCTTGCGCGTCGGCATGGCCGCCCACAGCGTCGCGCTCCACAGGTGCCACTCCGGCAGCACGCGCTCGAGCGCGTGCTCCAGCAGCGCGTCCTCGATGACGAAGCTCGGCAGCCCGGCGATGCCCAGCCCGTGCAGCGCCGCCGCGTACATCGTGTCGATGTGCGAGGTGCTCAGCAGCGGATTCGGCCGCTCCGTCGTGTAGGTCTCGCCGCCCGGCTCGTCGTCGCCCCAGGGTCCGCGGAAGAACTCGACGCCGCGCTGCAGGTCGGCGAAGGGCGGCAGGATGGGCCGGTGCATGGCGAGGTCGCGGGGGTGCTGGGGCCGCCCGTGGCGTTCCAGGTACTCGGGCGCCGCGCAGGTGATCACCTCCGTCCGCGCGAGCCGCCGCGCGACGAACTCGCCGTCCAGCGGCTTGCGCACCGACAGGATGGACACGTCGTAGCTCTCGTCGACGGTCTCCACCGCACCGGGCGCCGCGATCTCGATCGACACCTGCGGGTACTTGGCGAAGAATCGCGGCAGGTGCTTGGCGAGCTGGTGCACCGCCAGGGCCGGCGAGGTCAGTACCCGCAGGTGGCCGCGCGGTTCCTGCACGGCCGAGCTGGTCAGTGCCTCGGACTCGTCGATGTCGGCGAGGATGCGCCGCACCTTGTCGAGGTAGGCCTCGCCGATCTCGGTCAGCGCCAGCCGGCGCGTCGTGCGGTTGATGAGGCGCGCGCCGAGGTGGTCCTCGAGTTCCGCGACGAGCCGCGTCACCGCCGCCGGCGACAGGCGCAGGGCGGTGGCCGCGCCGTTGAAGCTGCCGGCGTCGATCACGCCGGCGAACACCCGCATCGCTCGCAACTGGTCCATGCCGCGATGATGCCGCGAAGCGGCGCGCCCGGCGCCCTGGGGCACACTCGGAGCTCCCTGCCACCCGTACCGCCCGTGCCTCGCTTCCACGTCGACCTGCCGCTCGCCCCGGGGCTCGAGACCGCCCTGCCCGCCGCCGTCGCGCGTCATGTCCAGGTGCTGCGCCTGCAGCCCGGCGACGGCATCACCTTGTTCGACGGCCGCGGCGCCGACTGGCCGGCCGACGTGCTGCGCATCGGCCGCAGCGAAGTGGCGGTGCGCGTCGGCGACGCCGCGCCGGCCGGGCAGGTCGAGCTGCCGCTGGCCGTCACCCTGGCGGTCGGCATGCCGGCCAACGAGCGCATGGACTGGCTGGTCGAGAAGGCCACCGAACTGGGCGCGCACGCGATCCAGCCGCTGGTCTGCGAGCGCTCGGTACTGCGCCTGGGCGGCGAGCGCGCCGAGCGCAAGCTCGCGCACTGGCGCGGTGTCGCGGCCGCCGCCTGCGAGCAATGCGGCCGCAGCCGCCTGCCGCTGCTGCAGCCCGTGCTGTCCTTCGAGGCCTGGCGCGCGGCCCTGGCGCACGACGCTGCTGCCAGCGGCTTCGTCCTGAGCCTCGGCGCCGAGACCCAGCCCTACTGCGAGGCACTCCGGCCGGCGCTGCACGCCGGCCGGCGCCTGCTCGTCCTCAGCGGCCCCGAAGGTGGCCTCAGTCCCGCCGAGGACGCCGCAGCCCGCGCCGCGGGCCTGCTGCCGGTGACGCTGGGGCCGCGCGTCCTGCGTGCCGAGACCGCACCGCTGACGGCGCTGGCCGCGATCGCGGCGCTGTTCGCCTGAGGCCGCGCCGGCCCGCGACCCTGTCAGGGCTGACAGTGGTGGCGGTCACACGCGGCCCGCACAATCCCCCGTTCGAATGCCCCATCTAGGAGACTGCCATGGGCTTGTTGGACTCGGTCATCGGCGCCCTCGGGGGCGCACAGGGGGGCGTTGGCACCGGCCAGGGTGATGCGCTGCAGGCCATCATCGCGATGCTGGCCCAGGGCAACGGCCCGGGGGGCGGTGGCCTCGGCGGCCTGATGCAGCAGTTCCAGCAGGGCGGCCTGGGCGACCTGGTCGCCTCGTGGGTCGGTACCGGCCAGAACCTGCCGGTCTCGCCCACCCAGCTGCAGGACGTGCTGGGCAGCGACATGCTGTCGCAGTTCGCCCAGCAGCTCGGGCTGTCCCAGGGCCAGGCGGCCGACCAGCTGTCGCAGCTGCTGCCGCAGGTGGTGGACAGGCTGACCCCGAACGGCCAGTTGCCCGATCCGGGCGGCCTGGGCGACCTGGGCAGCGTGCTCGAGCGCTTCAGCCGACCTTGATCCACCCCGTTGCGGCTTCGCCGCGGTGGCCGCTGGGCTGATCCGGCTCTACTTCTTGCGGAACTTGCGCAGCGCGGCGAGTTGCGCCGCCAGCGACAGCAGCTCGTTCTGGATCGCGGCCTGGTCGAGTTCGCTCTTGGCGTTCTTGAGGGCTTCCTCGGCCGCCTTCTTCGCTTCCATCGCCTTGGCCTCGTCGAGGTCGGCGCCGCGGATCGCGGTGTCGGCCAGCACCGTCACGCGGTCCGGCTGCACCTCGAGGATGCCGCCGGCCACGAAGACGAACTCTTCCTGGCCGTTGTCGGCCCGCTCGACGCGCACCGCGCCCGGCTTGATGCGCGTGATCAGCGGCGTGTGGCGCGGATAGATGCCGAGCTCGCCCATCTCGCCGGGCAGCGCGACGAACTTCGCCTCGCCCGAGAAGATCGAGGCTTCGGCCGAGACGACGTCGACGTGGATGGTTGCCATCAGGGTGCTCCGCGCCGCTTACTGCAGCTTCTTGGCCTTCTCGAAGGCCTCGTCGATGGTGCCGACCATGTAGAAGGCCTGCTCGGGCAGCGAGTCGCACTCGCCGGCCACGATCATCTTGAAGCCGCGGATGGTCTCCTTCAGCGGCACGTACTTGCCCGGCGAGCCGGTGAACACTTCAGCGACGTGGAAGGGCTGCGACAGGAAGCGCTGGATCTTGCGCGCGCGCGACACGGCGAGCTTGTCCTCGGGTGCCAGTTCGTCCATGCCCAGGATCGCGATGATGTCGCGCAGTTCCTTGTAGCGCTGCAGCACCGCCTGCACGTCGCGCGTGGTCTTGTAGTGCTCTTCGCCGACGACGTTGGGGTCGATCTGGCGGCTGGTCGAGTCCAGCGGATCCACGGCTGGGTAGATGCCCAGCGAGGCGAT
>CAZUUU010000028.1:0-27193 GCA_964622685.1 uncultured Methylibium sp. | reverse complement strand
CTTGGCCATATCGATCTCCTGGGGTCGGGTCTGACGGTGCTTGCTTGTCTGGTGCCCATGGCGCGGATCGAACGCGCGACCTCTCCCTTACCAAGGGAGTGCTCTACCACTGAGCCACATGGGCATCGTTACTGGTCTGCGTCCGCCATCGGCGGCCTGCGCGCACAACACTAACGATGATCCGGGATGGAGCGGGAGACGGGAATCGAACCCGCGTCATCAGCTTGGAAGGCTGGGGTTCTACCATTGAACTACTCCCGCCCTGGGAGCCGCCGTGGCCCCGCCACAGCCCTGAAAACACTCGCTTTCGCTAACGCTTCACGACACGATCCGACATTGGTTCGCCCTGGTGGAGGAGGCTGGATTCGAACCAGCGTAGGCGTAAGCCAACAGATTTACAGTCTGCCCCCTTTAGCCACTCGGGCACCCCTCCGGGACGAGCCCACGACTATATCACGGGGGTGTCGGCTCACAAGCCGATCCCCGGGCCGGCAAGCCCCAGTCGACGGGTCGGCCGGCCGCCGCCAGGAAGCCCGCGGCCGCCGAGAAATGCCCGCAGCCGATGAAGGGCCGGGGCGGGCGCATCGCCGACAAGGGCGAGGGGTGGTTGGCCAGCCAGGCCCGGTGCACGCTCCCGGCAAGCCGATCGACCTTGGCCTGGGCATGCGCGCCCCACAGCAGGAAGGCGACCGGCTCAGGCAAGCGAACGACGGCGTCGATCATCTTGTCAGTAAGCACTTCCCATCCTCGTTGCGCATGACTGGCGGGCTGCCCATCCTCGACGGTCAGGCAGGTGTTGAGCAGCAGGACCCCCCGGAGCGCCCAGGAAAGCAGGCTTCCTGGCCCCGGCGGCGGCTGCCCCAGGTCGCGCTGCAGTTCCTTGAAGATGTTGCGCAGGCTGGGCGGCGGTTTCACCTCGGCCGGCACCGAAAACGCCAGCCCCTCGGCCTGGCCCTCGCCGTGGTACGGGTCCTGCCCCAGGATCACGACCCGCACGGACTCCAGCGGCGTCAGGGCCAGCGCGCGCAAGGGCTCGGGCGGATAGACCGTGGCGCCGGCGGCGACACGCGCATCGACGAACCCGACCAGCTGCCGCCCCGTCGGGCTGGCGCGGAAGGACTCGGTCACGGGCCGCCAGCCGCCCTCGACCGCATCGAACGCCGCGTCGAGCGGCGCCACCAGCCGGGTCGCGCGCATGGCGAGCTCAGCCGAACAAGGCCGCCAGGGCTGCCCCGGGGTCCGGCGCCCGCATGAAGGCCTCGCCGACCAGGAAGGCGTGAACGTTTGCATCGCGCATGCGCCGCACGTCGGCGGGCGCCAGGATGCCGCTTTCGGTGACCAGCACGCGGTCGGCCGGTACCCGCGGCAGCAGCCCGAGCGTGGTGTCCAGCGTCACCTCGAAGCTGCGCAGGTTGCGGTTGTTGATGCCGAGAAGCGGCGTCTTCAGGCGCAGCGCGCGATCGAGTTCCGCGCCGTCGTGCACCTCGACCAGCACCGCCAGGCCGAGCGACTGCGCCACCGCTTCCAGGTCGGCCATGCGCGCATCGTCCAGGCAGGCGGCGATCAGCAGGATGCAGTCGGCGCCCATCGCGCGCGCCTCGAACACCTGGTAGTCGTCGACCATGAAGTCCTTGCGCAGCACCGGCAAGTCGCAGGCGGCCCGCGCCTCGCGCAGGCCGGCGGTCGAGCCCTGGAAGAAGCGCTCGTCGGTCAGCACCGACAGGCAGGCCGCGCCATGCTTCGCGTAGGACTCGGCGATCGCGCCCGGCACGAAGTGCTCACGCAGCACGCCCTTGCTGGGACTCGCCTTCTTGACTTCGGCGATCACGGCGGCGCGGCCGGCGCTCATCGTGCCGCGCAGCGAGGCCTCGAAGCCCCGCAGGTCCGCACGCCGCTCGCGCGACTCGGCCTCCTCGCGCAGCGACGCCAGCGAGCGCCGCGCCTTCGCAGCCGCGATCTCGTCGCGCTTGACCGCAACGATCTTGTCGAGGATGTCGCTCATGCCCGACTCATCCCGCGAGCTTCTGCGTGGTCGCGACGAACTGCTCGAGCTTCCGCGCCGCCGCGCCCGACGCCACGGCCTCGCGCGCCCGCTTGACGCCCTCGGTCACCGACGCGGCGACATCCGCGGTGTACAACGCCGCGCCGGCATTGAGCAGCACGATGTCGCGCACCGGCCCGTCCTCGTTGGCCAGCGCGCGGCGGATCGCGGCGACCGACTCGTCCTTGCCAGCCACCTTGAGCACGCGCGTGTCGTAGACCGGCATGCCGAAGTCGCTGGGGTGCACCGTGTACTCGCGCACCTCGCCGGCCTTCAGCTCGCCGACCTGCGTCTCGCCCGACAGCGAGATCTCGTCCATGCCGTTCATGCCGTAGACCACCAGAACGTGCTGCGAACCCAGGCGCTGCAGCACGCGCACCTGGATGCCGACCAGGTCGGGGTGGAACACGCCCAGGAGCTGGTTCGGCGCACCCGCCGGGTTGGTCAGCGGCCCGAGGATGTTGAAGATCGTGCGCACGCCCAGCTCCTTGCGGATCGGGCCGGCGTGCTTCATCGCCGGGTGGTGGTTGGGCGCGAACATGAAGCCGATGCCCGTCTCGGCAAGGCAGGTGCCGACCTGCTCGGGCTTCAGGTCGATGCGCGCGCCCAGCGCCTCCAGCACGTCCGCGCTGCCCGAGGTCGACGACACGCTGCGTCCGCCGTGCTTGGCCACGCGGGCGCCGGCCGCCGCGGCGACGAACATCGCGGCCGTCGAGATGTTGAAGGTGTGCGCCGCATCGCCGCCGGTGCCGCACAGGTCCACCAGCCCGCTCTTGTCGGCCACGGCGACCGGCGTCGCGAACTCGCGCATCACCTGGGCGGCAGCGGCGATCTCGCCGATGGTCTCCTTCTTGACGCGCAGGCCGGTCATCAGCGCCGCGATCATCACCGGCGACATCTCGCCGCTCATGATGCGCCGCATCAGGTGCAGCATCTCGTCGTGGAAGATCTCGCGGTGCTCGATCGTGCGCTGCAGCGCGGCGGTGTCGGTGATCATTCAGCGCACTCCTTCGAGGAAGTTCTTCAGCATCGCGTGGCCATGCTGCGTGAGGATCGACTCCGGGTGGAACTGCACGCCCTCGATGGCCAGCGTCTGGTGGCGCACGCCCATGATCTCGCCGTCCGGCGTGGTCGACGTGATCTCCAGCTCGGCCGGCAGCGTCTCGCGCCGGATCGCCAGCGAGTGATAGCGGATCACGTCGAAGCGCTTCGGCAGGCCCGTGTAGACGCCGCGCTGGTCGGTGCTGATCGTGCTGGCCTTGCCATGCATCTGCACCTGGGCGCGCACGATGTCGCCGCCGAGCGCCGCGCCGATGGCCTGGTGGCCCAGGCACACGCCCAGGATCGGCAGCTTGCCGGCGAAGTGACGGATCGCCTCGACGCAGATGCCAGCCTCGGCCGGCGAGCACGGCCCCGGCGACAGCACCAGGCGGTCGGGGCGCAGCGCCTCGATCTGCGCGGGCGTGATCTCGTCGTTGCGGAAGACCTTCACTTCTTCGCCCAGTTCGGCGAAGTACTGCACCAGGTTGAAGGTGAAGCTGTCGTAGTTGTCGATCATCAGCAGCATATGCGCTCTATCCTATTGATTTCGTTGGATGTTTTGTCGGACATCCACGTTTGGTACCCGCTTTGATACCCGCTTTTTCTGTCGCTGGCGAGGCCGGCGCGACGTGCTGGGTGGGGACTTCACGCGCCCGCTGGGGGCGCATAGGAGTGGTCAGGCTGATGGCTTGCGCCAACGCCAACCGGAGCGCGCTGCGGTGATCGGACGGATCGCAGACATGCGCCGCATTATCGCTGCTTCACAACGCTGCCCGGGGTTGCTGTTCGGCGACGAGCCAGCCCTCATCGCCGAGCCGCTTCCAGGCCGACGCGATGTGCTCGGGCTTCATCAAATGGCGCTTGCGATCGTTCCACGCATGAACCGCTGCCACGGCGTCGTCCAGTGATCGCACGTCGGCTTCGTGTGTAGCAACCCAGTGCACCGACGCCAACAGCTCCATGCCGTACGAGGACTGATAGCCGTCGATCAGGCGGCCCACGCGATCCACCTGACCGGCCAGCTCCGAGTGCTGCTTCTCGGCGATGAAGGCTTCAGCCTCTGCCAGTGCGTCTTCAGTCGGTTCGATCTCGGCCTCGACAACGCCGTCGCCGAGGCCGCGGATGAAGTGGCCTTCCATGGTGTTCAACGCGTGGCGCAAGGTGTCCGAATAGGGCCCGTAGTGGTGCTTCACGAAGGGCAGATCCAGCGGTCCACCCGCTTCCTGCAGAAAGTACGCGAGCTTCTGAACCTCGATCTTCGACAGCCCGTAGTTCAGCTCACGGTAGGTGTCCAGCACTTTCACGATGGCCGCCCGACCAGCGGTCATGCGAGGCCGCTTGGTCCGCACTTCCATGGTCTTCGGATCAGGGGCGCCCGCAGGCTCGAAGAGCCGCACTTCCACGTCAGGCAGGGCCTCGAACGCGGCTTCGATCAGCGGGCGCACATCCGCCCAGTCCAACCCCCCGTTGCCGCACCCGAGGGGCGGGACAGCAATGGAACGGATGCCCAAGCGCTTGACTTGCGCCACCAGGTCGACCAAACCACCGCGGATGAACTCGATCTTGGACGAACCGCGCCAGTGGTCCTTGGTGGGGAAATTGATGATGAAGTTCGGTTTGACCAGTCCGCCCGAGTCGAACACGAACATGCGGCCCGGGCGCACCTGGCCGGCCTTGCAGGCGGCGGCGTATGCAGTGAAGTTGGCCGGCCACTTGTTCTTGAACTGAAGGGCGATGCCCTTGCCCATCACGCCGACACAGTTCACCGTGTTGACGATCGCATCCACGTCGCCTTGCTTGAGCAGGTCACCCTGGGTCAGCTTGATCACGATGTCGTGTTCCTAGAAGTACCAGCTCGGCATGATGTCCACGCGCAATGCTACGCCCGCCTGGTTCAGCAGCGCCTGCACCTGCGCCTGGCGGGCGGCATCGATCACGCCCAGGCGTGTCATGCACTGCAGCGGCGCCCTGTCCCTGACCAGAAACTCGGCTTGGCGCCGCTCCATGCGGTCCACATATCGAGCCACGGCCGCCCGGCTTTGCCAGTACATGCAGAAGCCATCGAGCTGCGGGGCCTCGGTCAACAGGTCCCAGGCGACGGCGGTGTCGAGGTGCGCGAGGTCGGTGTAAGGCGTGCTGAAGGCCAGCGTGGCGTTCCGGTCGTAGAAGACATAGGGTTGCCCCAGGCCGGCGACGTTCTGGACCGTGGTCTCGAAGTGGACGATGTCACCTTGCCGCCAAGGACAGCCCGCGACACGGCCGCCATTGATCGCGTACAGCATCGGGGACCGCGGCGCGAAGTAGAACGGCACGAAGTCATGCACCAGCCCACCCGGCGCCGCAGCAGATCGGCCTGCTTCTCTTCGGGCGTGGTGAACAGCCCCACGTTCGAAGCCACAAGCTGTGCCAGCAGTTCGGTCAGCTGGCGCAGCTTCAGCAGGCAGGTGTTCGGGTCCTCCACGAAGTAGCGTTCAGCCAGCTGGCCCAGGCGCACGAGTTGTTCGTCGTGCACCCGAAGGTGTGCGAAGTTGCTGGGCTGCCCGCTGAGTGCCACGGCATCAAGCTTCGATGAAGGCCTGCGGTGACAGCACGCGCGCTTGCATCGCGGCGTCGCGCTGCAGCGCCTTGTCGCCGGTGATGAGCAACAGGTCGGGCTTGGCGGCGAGCAGGTCCCACAGCAGTTGATCGCCGGGGTCTGGCGCCGGCGAGCCGACGCCTGGGGGCAAGACGATAGCGTGCTGGGCGATATCAGTCAGCAGCGTCTCGACCTCCGCTACCGTCAGCCCATGCAGCTTGCGCAGGGCCGGGCGCACCAGCACGTCTCGGTACTCGGCCAGCAGGGCTTCAGACACGACAAACGGGAAGGCCGCCGCCAGCATGCCGTCGAGGATGCGCGCCACGGGGGACGTGGCGTTACCGGTCAGCAGCCCGGCAACGACCACGTTGGTGTCGATGATGACGGCCTGACGGCTCACGACTTGCGCCGCACCGCCCGCACATGCTCCTGCGCCACCGCAAGTGCCTGGTCGTCGGGCAGCTTGCTGTGCGCACGAGCGCGACGCACCAGATCACGTGCGTCGGCGCGCGACTTGATGCCGTAGAAGTCCAGGCTTTCGTCGATCAGTTGCCCGATCGTCTTGTCGCGCTGCACGGCTGCTTCCTTCAGCGCCTTGTAGCGAGCCTCGGACAGGGTGATGGTCAGGCGGCTCATGTCGGCCTCGCATTGGTGCTTTAACACCAATATGTTAGCGCGCCGCGGCGCGGACGCCAAATCGAGCCGGGCGCCGCCTGTCGGGCAGCTTGCGCTACTTCACGCGCTTCAACAAGGGCTGGCCAGTGGCTTGGCGTCGGGCCTCCGCCATCGCACGATCGACCCGCGGCTTAACTCGACAGCGCCATGCGAGTCGGATCAATGCGATCAGCGGTACGCACGCGACAGCCAGCAGCGCGCCCAGCAGCATCGCGGGCCAACCGGTCACCGCGAATGCGCCGATGCCGAGCGTCACTGCGGCAGCAGCGGCTGCGCTTTCGCATCGGCGCCACAGCAGCGACGGATCGCTGCGCAGGTAGTTCACCTGCGTCCCCGTGCTCAGGCTGTGGAGCGCCACGAGGTCGTCGCCCAGCAGCAGCGCGATGACCTCGTGCCCTCGCCGGGCTGGCATCTGCCGGCTGTGAACCACGAACTTCATGTCCATACCCTCCGTGGTGGTCAGCCACAGCTCACGGCGCTCGCGCGCAGGGTACTGCTCGCACCACCGCATCGGTACGTTGATGAAGCGCTGCACCTCGGCCACTTGGCCGCTGACCCACCAGAACGTGCGCATGCCGGGCTCCTTGTGTTGGCCCGGTCACCGTCGCATCGAAGTCCAGCTCGTCAACGCCGATTCCCGCCGGTGGTGGCTCGTCCTGGGCGACCTAAACCAGCGTCATCTGCGACTCCGTTCGTACCAGGGTCGCAGTGCGAGTCGGCTCCGGTAGATGTCCTTCTTCATGCCGCGCTCCACCTGCATCAGGTAGTACGGCGCCCAGCGGCTGCGCTTCTTCTCGATCCACTCCTCGGCGACGGCCTTGAAGGTCAGCGCGTTGGCGTTGATCTGCCGCGTGCGTTCGGTCTGCCGAGCATGGGCCGGGTGCCGGCCCTGGCGGATCAGTTCGCGTGCGTCGTCACGCGCCTTGCGCGCATCGGCCAACGAGACCTGTGGGTACTCGCCGATGGCGAACAGGTTCTCTCGACCGTCGATGCGGTAGCGATAGCGCCAGAGCTTGGAGCCGGTGGGCTTGATCTCGAGGTACAGGCCGGCGGTGTCGGCGAGCTTGATAGGCTTGTCGGCGGGCTTGGCCTGGCGGATCTTGATGTCGGTGAGGGGCATGGCACTGAACTCTTGGGAACAACGCCGATCGCTGCTCCAGTTGCATGCTCCCAGCGGATTTGCCTACTTCAACCCTCTGTCGAAGTCAGGTTCCGAAACGGCGCTTTCATCGCCCACTATTCGACATCAGCACCCAGCGCCTAGTCGCGGCGGTTGCGTGATCTGTCTTGCCGACTCAGCGATCGCCCTCAGGTACGATGACAGCAGTGGGCGGGCCGAGACTCTGCCGAAGAGCTGACGTCCCGCTACGAACTGGCAAACATGGACCGCATCGAGTCGATCAACACCGAGCGGATACGCTGGTGCGCGAACGAGCGCGGCGTTTCGCTTGAACAACTCGCCGATGAGGCTGGCGTTCCGCGCAAGGCGCTCGTCAGCTTGCTCGAAGACGAGGTCGGATTGACCTTTTCGCAGCTTCGGAAGGTGGCGGACTACTTCGGGCGCGGCGTCCTCTTCTTCCTCGATCCGGGCCCGGTGGATGAACAGCAGGTCCATTCGGTGCAGTACCGGACGTTGACGAATCAGAAGCCCGAGCTTTCACCCAATGTCCGCAAGCTGATCGAGCGCGTAGAGCGTCAGCGGGAGCTTTACCTAGCTCTTCGCGAGGACCTGCATCCCGACGACTACCCAGTCTTTGCCCCGATCGACATCGTCGGAAGGCGCCCCGCCGAAGCTGCCGCGGTTGTCCGCCGTTGGCTAGGTCTCGATCAAGCCAACACCTTCGACAGCTTCAGGAGCGCCGTCGAAGCCAAGGGAGTCCTCGTATTTCGCAGCAACGGGTATGCCGGTCGCTGGCAGATCGCGAAGGACAGTCCGATCCTTGGGTTCAGCCTGTACAGCGACATTTGCCCTGTCATCGTCGTGAAGAAGACTCGCGCGGAGACGCAGCAGTCGTTCACTTTGATGCACGAACTGGGACATTTGCTCCTGCACCGCGCGAGTTCGATCGATGACGATGTAGACATGCACTCGCAGCAGGGGCACGAGCGCGAGGCGAACTCGTTCGCTGGGCATCTGCTGGTACCCGATGCATGGCTGGCCCAAGTTCGCGATGACGAGCGCCCCGCAGCCGTCGAACAGTATGAGCTTTGGTTGGCTCCCTTCCGGATTCGCTGGGGTGTCAGCGCTGAGGTCATCCTGCGTCGCCTTCTGGATTCGGGCCGCCTGCCTCAAGAACGCTACACGGCTTATCGGGCGTTTGTTCGCGGGCGGCAGTTTGAGGACGAGGAAGTTGGCGGCAGTCGCATGTATCGCCATCGGGAACCGAAACACATCTTCGGCGACATGTTCGTCAGGACAGTGCTCAACGCACTTGGTTCGAGAAAGATCACCGCGACTAAGGCATGCTCGTACCTCGACGGCCTGAAGCTGACGGATCTGCACAGCCTGGAGCGCTACGTTGCAGGTGCTTGATGCGTCTTCAGCAATCTACGCCTGGGACAACTACCCACTGGCCTCGTTTCCGCCACTCTGGACGTACATGGCCGGCGAAGTCAATGCCACGCGCCTGAAGATCCCCTATGTCGCGCTGGAGGAGGTGAGCCACGTGTCACCAGACTGCGGCGCCTGGTTACGAGCGGCCGGGATCATGGTCTTGCCGGTCACCAACGCGATCACCCAAGAGGCGAACCGGGTAAAGCATCTCATCGGAGTCATCGGCGACGACTACCACGCCGACGGTGTCGGGGAGAACGACTTGCTGATCATCGCAACAGCTCGCTGCAATCAGCACGACCTGATTAGCAACGAAGCGGTCCAGCCACAGCTACCTGTGAACACGCGCCGCTACAAGATCCCGGCTGTCTGCCGCATGCCCGGCGTGGGCGTGCAGTGCAGATCCTTCCTCGAATTCATCGTGAGGTCCGGCCAGGCGTTCTAGGGTCAGGGATTGGCCCTGATCATCGTCAGTCTGATGCGATGCCTGACCCTGACAACCTGCAGTACGAAGTCGTGGCCTACGACACGATGGTCCGACCGAACGGCAGGTCGTAGTCGTAGCCCGAGATGCCAGCCTGCAGCGAATCCAGCCTCGCCTTCGTCGGATCGGTCAGCCTCGCCAGGTGCGCGGCAAGCCTCAGCCACTCCTGGCTCTGCTCGGGTAGCGCCTCGCCCGCGTTGATTTGGCTCTGCAGGTGCTCGACGTAGGCTTTGACCTCGCAGTACCGATGCCAGGCTGCCGCCTCCTTGTGAAGCTGGTCCGAGAAGTTGCGGAGCCGTCGCTGCCGCTCTCGGGCTATCTCCGCTTCGCGTGCGGCCTCAGCCCAGCGACGGCGCTGTTCCTCTCGCTCAGCCCTCAGCTGCGCGATCGCCTGGGCGCCGCTTGCCAGGCCAGCGACGATGCTTTCGACCTTCTCCTCCAGGCGCGAGCGCTTCCCGTCGGCCCACGACTTGCGGCCCGAAAAGTCACCCGTGATCGTCAAGCGCAGTTCGCCGGTGAAGTGGTAGGTGAAGGTCCGCGACTTCATCCACGAGTACTTGGGATTGACCTCGCCCGTCTCAGTCCGCGTGTAGTTCTCGGCGAGGCTGACGCCCAGGCGCTCGCCGCCGACATCGACCTCGACGCGTTTCGCATCCTGGTTGTGGGCGAAGCGCGCACCCGCAGCTGGCATGGCCCGTTCGATCACGTCCAGAACACGGCAGGCTCGCTCCACGGTCGCGGGGCTGAGCGAACAGGCAATCACCCGGGATGAGCCGCAGCTGACGAAGCCATCCGCTGAAGGCTTCGCGTTGGTCAGCCGCTCGAAGGTGGCAGCTGCCACTCCTACAAGGGCGTTGCCCTGCGCCGCCTGCGCGGCCTTGATTCTGGCCCTGTCGATCTCGACCTTCGGCGTTTCCGCGATGCGATGGCGTGCCGCGTCCAGTTCGACCGTGTCGATCTTGGCCGAGGGCAGTGCCGGCTTGGGCGGCGCCTTACCTGCCGCCAGCTTGGCCCAGTAGCCACGCGGCGGCCGAGGGACGTTGTGCCTGCGACAGGCTTTGGCCAGGCCGACATCCGAGATGTCCAGCTCGCGCGCCAGCTTGCTCATAGGCGTGGACCACACCCGGTTGTAGAGATCGCGGCGGGAGATCTGCATGCGTTTTCGGTACCCGCTTCGATACCCGCATTTTGGCGGGCTGGAGCGGTCCTGCGTGGGACGTCAAGAGCCCGCATCACCAGCATTGACGCGGGTTTGCGGGCCGTCGTGGGATGCCGTGAGACCGGCCTACAGTTGGTCGATCATGAGCAGCATCTCAGAATCCCTCCTCGACGAGTTCGGCAGCCCGCAGCACGGCCCTCGCCTTGTGCTCGGTCTCCTTCCACTCGAGCTCGGGCACCGAGTCGGCCACGATGCCCGCCGCGGCCTGCACGTAGAGCACGTTGTCCTTGACGATCCCGGTGCGGATCGCGATGGCGACGTCCATGTCGCCGGCGAAGCTCAGGTAGCCGCAGGCGCCGCCGTAGATGCCGCGCTGCACCGGCTCGAGCTCGTCGATGATCTCCATCGCGCGGATCTTGGGCGCGCCGCTCAGCGTGCCAGCCGGGAAGGTGGCGCGCAACACGTCCATGTTGGTCGTGCCGGGCTTGAGCAGTCCCTCGACGTTGCTGACGATGTGCATCACGTGCGAGTAGCGCTCCACCGCGAAGGCCTCGGTCACCTTCACGCTGCCGGTCTGCGCGATGCGGCCGATGTCGTTGCGCGCCAGGTCGATCAGCATCAGGTGTTCGGCGCGCTCCTTCGGGTCGGCCAGCAGCTCCGCCTCGGTGTCGCGGTCCTGCTCGGGCGTGGCGCCGCGCGGCCGCGTGCCGGCCAGCGGCCGGATCGTCACCTTCTGGCCTTCCGCGACCTGCTCGTGCCGCACCAGGATCTCGGGCGAGGCACCGACGATCTGGAAACCGCCCATGTCGTAGAAGTACATGTAGGGCGAGGGGTTCATCGAGCGCAGCGCACGGTACAGCGACAGCGGGCTCTCGGTATAGCGCTTCCTCAGCCGCTGGCCGAAGACGATCTGCATGCAATCGCCGGCCGCGATGTAGTCCTTGCACCTCAGCACTGCGGCTTCATAGTCGGCGCGTGCGAACTCGCGTTCCACCGCGTGCGAGGGCCCGCGCTTCACGGCCGGCGCGCTGACGCTGTAGCGCAGCTGGTCGTTCAGCTCGGCGAGGCGCTTCTTGCCGCGGAAGTAGGCCTCGGGCTGGGCCGGGTCGGCGTAGACGATCAGGTAGAGCCGCCCCGACAGGTTGTCGATGACCGCCAGCTCCTCGCATTGCAGCAGCAGGATGTCGGGCGTGCCGATGCCGCCCTCGCGCCGCGCGCCGGCCAGCCGCGGCTCCATGAAACGCACCGCCTCGTAGCCGAAGTAGCCGGCCAGCCCGCCGCAGAAGCGCGGCAGGCCGGGCCGCAAGGCAACCTTGAAGCGGCGCTGGTAGGCCTCGATGAAGTCCAGCGGGTTGCCGTCGTGGGTCTCGACGACCTGGCCGTCGGTGACCACTTCGCAGTGCGTGCCGGTGGCGCGCAGCAGCGTGCGGGCCGGCAGGCCGATGAACGAGTAGCGCCCGAAGCGCTCGCCGCCCACCACCGACTCGAGCAGGAAACTCTGCGGTCGCCCGCCGGCCAGCTTGAGATACAGGGACAGCGGGGTCTCGAGGTCGGCGAAGGCTTCGCCGATCAGCGGAATGCGGTTGTGGCCTTGTTCGGCCAGGCTCTTGAATTCCAGTTCGGTGATCACGTCGGGGCCCTCCGTGGCCCAGGGCCACCCTGGCGATGGGTGGCCGCGCAAACAATTCGCAAGGGGCTGGTGGCAGCGGTCGGCTCGACGCCGTCGCCGCGCTCAGGTCAGCTGGTCTGGCGACGCCAGGGCCAGGCTCCCCGGTCGTGCGACCCCTTGGTTTGCTTGCGCGACATGAACATGAATCCAGTCTAGCAGGCAGACGTCACGCAAGCGACAGCGTGCTGGGGTCAATCTGCATGGACGGCGCCACCACCGAACCGGAAACTCCGCGGCTTCGCAACGACCCACGAGCCTGGCCATGCTCCGACGTTTACTGATCGCCGCCCTGCCGGCGCTCCTGCTCGCCCTGCCGCTCGCGGCGCAGGCGCAGTCCGCCCCGCCGGCCGTCACGGAAGTGAACGGCGTCAAGTTCGACAACGAGATCACGCTGCGCGGCAACAAGCTGCTGCTCAACGGTGCCGGTACGCGCTACAAGTTCGTCGTCAAGGTCTATGCGGCGGGCCTCTACGTGCCGGCCAGGATCTCGACCCCCGAGGCGGCCTGGGACACGAAGACGCCGCGCGCCTTCAAGGTCGTGATGCTGCGCGACATCGATGCCAACGAGCTGGGCAAGCTGCTCACCGACGGCATGCAGAAGAACGCCACCCGCGAGGAGTTCGGCAAGGCCATCCCAGGCACGCTGAAGCTGGCCGAGCTGTTTGCCGCGAAGAAGAAGCTGGTCGCGGGCGACAACTTCATCATCGAGTGGGCGCCCGGCATCGGCACCTCGGTGGTCATCAACGGCAAGCCCGAGTTCGAACCGGTCAAGGAGCCGGAGTTCTTCTCGTCGCTGATGAAGATCTGGTTCGGCAAGTCGCCGGCCGACTACCAGCTCAAGGACGCCCTGCTCGCCGTGCCGAAGTGAGCGGCGCGGCGGCTCAGGCCGCCAGCCGCTCGCGCATCGCGCCGATCACGGCCCGGTAGTCCGGCTGTCCGAAGATCGCGCTGCCGGCCACGAAGGTGTCGGCGCCGGCATCGGCCGCGGCGCGGATGTTGTCGGTCTTGATGCCGCCGTCGACCTCGAGCCGGATGTCGCGGCCGGTCGCATCGATCAGCTTGCGAACCTTCTCCAGCTTCTTCAGCGTGGAGGGGATGAAGCTCTGCCCGCCGAAGCCGGGGTTCACGCTCATCAGCAGCACCAGGTCGACCTTGTCGATCACCCACTCCAGCACGTCCAGCGAGGCGGCGGGATTGAACACCAGTCCGGCCTGGCAGCCGGCGTCGCGGATGGCCTGCAGGCTGCGGTCCACGTGGGTGCTGGCATCGGGGTGGAAGCTCACCAGGTCGGCGCCGGCCTTCGCGAAGGCGGCCGCCAGCGCGTCGACCGGCTGCACCATCAGGTGCACGTCGATCGGGACCCGGGTGCCATCGGCCTTCACCGCGTGCTTGCGCAGCGCCTCGCAGACCATCGGGCCGAAGCTCAGGTTGGGCACGTAGTGGTTGTCCATCACGTCGAAGTGGATCCAGTCGGCGCCGGCGGCGACGACGTTCTTCACTTCCTCGCCGAGCCGCGCGAAGTCGGCCGACAGCAGGCTGGGGGCGATGCGGTGGGTGCGTGAGGCGCTCATGGCACGAGTTTAGGCCCCCGCGCCAGCCCTCATTGCCGCGCGCCCCGGCGCTGGCTACGCTCGCGGGCCCATGCAAAGACCTGCCCCGCCCCCGGCCGAGATGAACGCCTTGCTGGCGCTGTGCAACGCCGGTCGCTGGGCCGACGCCGAGGCGACCGCCGCGCGGCTTCTGAAGCGCCGCCCGCAGGACGTCGCCCTGCACAACCTGCACGGCACGGCCTGCGCCGAGCAGGGCAAGCTCGAGGCTGCGGCCGCCAGCCTGCGTCGGGCCGCCGCGCTCGCGCCCGGCTCCCCCGAGCTTCAGTTCAACCTGGCGGTGACCTGCGGCCGGCTGGGCCGGCTCGACGAGGCCGTGGCCGGCTACCGCCGCGCCGTCGCACTGAAGCCCGACTTCGCCGTCGCCCACTACAACCTCGGCACCGCCCTCAAGGACCTGCAACGCCTCGACGAGGCGGCCGACAGCCTGGGCCGCGCGGTCGCGCTGCAGCCCGGCTATGCGGCCGCGCATGCCAATCTCGGCGCGGTGCGGCAGGCCCAGGGGCGCCTCGACGAGGCGGCGGCCAGCTACCGCGCGGCGCTGGCGATCGCGCCGAACGCCCGGGTCTTGCTCAGTCTCGCCTCGGCGCTGCGCGCCCAGGGCCGGCTCGACGACGCCATCGCCCGCCTGCGCGAGGCGATCGCGCTCGATCCGGCCTACGCGGACGCGCACAACAACCTCGGCGAGACGCTGTGGGACCAGGCCCGCGTCGACGAGGCCCTGGCCGCCTACCGCGCGGCCCTCGCGATCGACGCCGATCATGCCGAGGCGAACTACAACCTCGGCACGGTCCTCTACGACGCCGGGCAGCTGGGCGACGCGATCGCCTGCTTCGAGCGCTCGCGGCTGCGCGACTGGCAGGAGCGCCGGCTCTACTGCCTGTACAAGACCCAGCGCCACGACGAGTTCCGCGCGGCGCTCGCGCCGCTGCTCACCGCGCGTCCGCACCGCTCGCCCTTCCTGGCCACGCTCTCGGCCCATCACGCCGCCAACTTCGGCGAGGCCGACGCCTACGACTTCTGCCGCGCGCCGCTCGACTTCGTGCAGCACGCGCGCATCGCCGAGCTGGCCGAGCCCGGCAGCGCGCTGGCGGCCGAGCTGCTGCGCGACGTCGAGCATGCCGAGATCGCCGAGCGCAAGCAGGGCCGGCTGCACCACGGCATCCAGTCGGCCGGCAACCTGTTCAAGCGGCCGGAGCCCTCGTTCCGCCGGCTCGCGCAGCTGATCGAGGCCGCCGTCGCCGACTACCGCGCGAGCCTCGTCGACGCCGATTGCGAGTACGCGCGCGCCTTCCCGGCGCAGACCACCTTCAGCAGCTCCTGGTACGTGAAGATGCGCCAGGGCGGCCACCTCAGCTCGCACATCCACGAGACCGGCTGGCTGAGCGGCGTGGTCTACTTGGCGATGCCGCCGCGCGCGCCCGGCAGTGAAGACGGCTGCATCGAGTTCAGCACCGACGGCGACGGCTACCCCAGGCGCCACGACGACTTCCCGCGCCGCGTCGTCGCACCCCGAGTCGGCGACATCGTGCTGTTCCCGTCCTCGCTGTTCCATCGCACGATCCCCTTCGCCGCCGACCAGGACCGCGTCTGCGTGGCCTTCGACATCGCGCCCGCCGGCTAGCTGCTGTCCCTAGAATCGGACGCATGGCCCGCCCCGCCCTCACCGTCAGCGTCGTCGCGCGCTACCTGCCCGAGCAGTCGGCCCCGGAGCAGCAGGCCTATGCCTTCGGCTACACGGTCACCATCGTCAACAGCGGCGACGTGCCGACCCAGCTGATCGGCCGCCACTGGCTGATCAGCGATGCCAGCGGCGACACCCAGGAGGTGCGCGGCCTGGGCGTCGTCGGCCACCAGCCGCTGCTGCAGCCGGGCGAGCAGTTCGAGTACCAGAGCTGGGCGCGCATCAAGGCGCCGCGCGGCCAGATGCGTGGCACCTACTTCTGCATGACCGCCGAGGCCGAGGCCTTCGAGGCCGAGATCCCGGCCTTCGAGCTGTCGCAGCAGTCCTCGCTCCACTGACGTTTCCAGGATGCGCAGCCCGATCCGCAGCCCGCACGGCTGGGACCTGACCGCGCTGCTCAACGCGGCCGACCCGCGCGCCAGCCAACCGGAGCGCCACCTGTGGCTGGTGCGCCTGCTCGAGTGGCTGCGCCATGCGCCGGCCGCCGAGACCGAGGCCGGCAGCGGCACGCCGCGGCCGGTGCTGCGCCTCAAGCACCTGCTGGGCGTGCTCGACCGCCACCCGGAGCACCGGCTCCGCGTCGTCGGCCTGCTGCGCGCCTTCCGCAGCGAGATCGACACCACCGCGCTGCTGGCCGACTTCGGCTTCGCGCAGCGCTTCGCGGTCTTCAGCGAGTTCGGCGAGCGGCTGCGGCTGCGGCTGCTGCCGGGCACGCCGGCGACGGCCGACCTGGCGCAGCTGTTCGGCCTGCTGTTCACCGAGCTCGACGACGCCGACTGGCTGCAGGCCATCGACGACGCGACCCTGGCCCGCGTGGCCGCGCTGTTCGCCCAGGCGCGCCCCGAGCCCGATCCGCCGCTCGGCTGGCGCGCGCCCTTCTTCGACGCGATCCTGATCCTGGCTTCGCAGGTCGGCGCCGCCGGCACGGCCGGCGCGATGCGGCTGCGCATGAGCCCGGAGCTGCTGACCGAGCAGCCGTTCCGGCAGCTGCTGCGCGTCAGCGAACGCCTGCGGGCCGCCGCCGAGGCCGGCGACGAAGCCACCGTGCTGCACGAGGCACAGTACCTGCGCGCGCTGCTCGGCGCCTGCCGCGAGGCCGCCGCCAGCATCAGCGGCCATCTGGAAGAACATGGCATCTCGGTCGACCTGGTGTTCCAGATCGACCAGCTGCGCCAGCGCACGTGGCGCATCGACGCCCTGCTGGCCTGCGTGCTGGCGCCCGCCGACACGGCCGATCCGCCGCGCGAGATCGTCCACCTGCTGGTCGAGCTGGTGCGCCTGGCGGCCGAGCGACGCAGCATCCGCGCCCTGTTCGCGCGCCAGTACTCGATGCTGGCGCGCCGCATCGCCGAGCGCAGCGCCGAGACCGGCGAGCACTACATCACCCGCACCCGCGCCGAGTGGCTGCAGATGCTGAAGAAGGCGCTGGGCGGCGGCGCGGTGATCGCCGGCACGACCTTCGCCAAGTTCGCGATCCTGGCGCTGGGCCTGTCGGCCTTCTGGGGCGGCTTCTGGGCCGGCGTCAACTACGCCGGCAGCTTCGTCGCGATCCACCTGCTGCACTGGACCGTCGCCACCAAGCAGCCGGCGATGACGGCCCCGGCGATGGCCGAGAAGCTGGACGACGTCGGCAACGACGCGGCGGTCGAGGACTTCGTCGACGAGGTCGCGCACCTGATCCGCTCGCAGACCGCCGGCATCGTCGGCAACCTGGCGATGGTCGTGCCGGTGGTGCTGGGCGTGCAGGCGCTGACGCAGGCGGTCTTCGGCGCGCCGCTGGTCGGCACCGAGACCGCCGGGCACGTGCTGCACGACCTGACGCTGCTCGGGCCCACGCCGCTCTACGCGGCCTTCACCGGCGTGCTGCTGTTCGCGTCCAGCCTGATCGCCGGCTGGGCCGAGAACTGGTTCGTGCTGCACCGGCTCGACAGCGCGATCCGCTGGAACCCGCGCATCCTGGCCTGGCTGGGCGCGCCCCGGGCCGAGCGCTGGGCGCTCTGGTGGCGCGCCAACGTCTCGGGCCTGGCCGCCAACATCTCGCTGGGCTTCCTGCTCGGCGTGGTGCCGGTGGTCGGCGCCTTCTTCGCGCTGCCGCTGGAGGTGCGCCACGTCACGCTGTCGACCGGGCAGATCGCGGCGGCCCTGGGGGCGATGGGCACGCAGGCGCTGCACGAGCCGGCGTTCTGGTGGTGCGTGGCGGCCATCCCGCTGACCGGGGCGCTGAACCTCACGGTCAGCTTCGTGCTGGCGCTGAAGGTGGCGCTGCGCTCGCGCGGCATCCGCGTGGCCGACCGCTCGCGGCTCTATGCCGCGCTGCGGCGGCGCCTGCGCACGCGCTTCGCGAGCTTCCTGCTGCCGCCGCGCGACACCCCCGCGCCGAAGGCGCCGGCGTGATCAGTCCCCGGGCTCGTCGTCGCGACGCTCGCCGCGGCGACGGCCAGAGAACATCGTCCACCAGACAATGAAGACGAGGCAGGCCAGGGCCCCCAGGGCCTCGAGCAACAGGAGTCCCATGCGTGTCCTATTGAAGCGCGGTCATTGGCTGGCGATGGTAGGCCTGCTGGCCGCATGCAGCACCGCGCCGCCACCGGCCCCGGCACCGGCGCCGACATCCGGCTCGTCGGCGCCGGCGCCGGCCGCTGCGCCGATCGAGCGCGAGAACGCGCGCTGGCAACCGGCCGCCTGGTCCGACCTGCCCGGCTGGGGGGCCGACACGCCGATCCACGCCTGGCCCGCACTGCTGCAGAGCTGCGCCAAGCCGGCCCCGGCGTGGACCGCGGCCTGCGCCAGCGCGAAGTCCCTCGCCGACCCGACCGATGCGCGCGTGCGCGACTGGCTGCAGCGCACGCTGCAGCCATTTCGGGTCACGGCGCCGGATGGCAACGGCGACGGCCTGATCACCGGCTACTTCGAGCCGCTGGTCGCCGCCTCGCGCACGCGCAGCAAGACCCACGGCGTGCCGCTGCACGGGCCGCCGGCCGCGCTGGGCGCGCGCAGGCCCTGGTACACGCGGGCCGAGATCGACGCGCTGCCGGCCGCGCGGGCAGCGCTCAAGGGCCGCGAGATCGCCTGGGTCGCCGACCCGCTGGACGCGCTGCTGCTGCAGGTCCAGGGCTCGGGCCGGCTCGTCGTGACCGAGCCCGACGGCAAGTCGCGCACCGTGCGGCTGGCCTATGCCGGCCACAACGACCAGCCCTACCAGTCGGTCGGCCGCTGGCTGGTCGAGCGCGGCGCCTTCACGCTCGAGCAGGCCTCGTGGCCGGCGATCAAGGCCTGGGCCCGCGCCAACCCCGGCCGCGTGAGCGAGATGCTCAACGCCAACCCGCGCTACGTGTTCTTCCGCGAGGAGCCGCTGGCCGATCCCGCCGTCGGCGCGGTCGGTGCCCAGGGCGTGCCGCTGACGCCGGGCCGCTCGATCGCCGTCGATCCGCGCGCCGTGCCCTACGGCACGCCGGTGTGGCTGGACACGACCGAGCCGCAGCTGCCCGCGGCCAACGCGGCCCGCGCGGCCGGCGGTGCGCCGCCCGCCGCGCGTCCGCTGCAGCGCCTGGTGCTGGCCCAGGACACCGGCAGCGCGATCACCGGCGCCGTGCGCGCCGACTACTTCTGGGGCTGGACCGAGGGCGCCGAGGACTACGCCGGCCGCATGAAGCAGCCGCTGAAGATGTGGGTGCTGTGGCCCCGGCCCTGAGAACGACGAGCCCATGCACACCTCCGGCCCCGTCGACCCCGGACGCGCGATCGACTGGAGCCTGACCTCGGCCGACTACGCCGCGCACCGCCCCGGTCCGCCGGTGCGGCTGTACGAGATGCTGGCGGTCCTCGGTGTCGGCCTGCCCGGCCAGCGGCTGCTCGACATCGGCACCGGCACGGGCCTGGTGGCGCGCGAGTTCGCGCGGCGCGGTGCGCGCGTCTGCGCCACCGACCTCGCCGCCGGCCAGATCGAGGTGGCGCGTGCCGAAGCGGCACACGAGGGCCTCGCGATCGACTTCCGGGTCGCACCGGCCGAGGCCTGCCCGCACCCGGACGCAAGCTTCGACGTCGTGACCGCGAGCCAGTGCTGGATGTACTTCGACGTCGAGCGCACCTGCGCCGAGCTGCGGCGAGTCCTCGTGCCCGGGGGGCGCCTCGTCACGACGCACTTCAGTTGGCTGCCCGGCGCCGACGCGGTGGCGCGCGCCAGCGAAGCGCTGGTGCTGCAGTTCAACCCGGCCTGGCGCGGCGCCGGCTGGTCGGGCGAGGTGCCGGCGATCCCGGCCTGGTCGGTCGGCCGCGCCGAGGTGCAGTCGATGTTCTGGTTCGACGTGGACGTGCCCTTCACGCACGACAGCTGGCGCGGCCGCATGCGCGCCTGCCGCGGCGTCGGCGCCACGCTGGCGCCGGCCGAGGTCGCGGCCTTCGACGCGGCGCATGCCGAACTGCTGGCGCGCACGGTGCCGCCGGCGTTCACCGTGCGCCACCGTGTCGACGCCCACCTGCTGCACCTGGTGTAGGGCCTGTTCACGCCACCCGCACCTCGATGCGCCGCGGCTGGGCGTGCTCGGCCTTCGGGATGCGCAGCCTCAGCACGCCGTTCTGGCACTCGGCGCTGACACGTTCGGTGTCGAGTTCCTTGCTCAGCGTGAAGGTCCGGCGGAAGCGCGGCGTCGGCAGCTCGATGTGGCTGGCGTCCATGCCCTCCGGCAGCGACAGGCGGATCTCGCCCTCGATCGTCAGCGCGTCGGTCTCGACGCGCACCTGCACCTGGTCCTTGGGGACCCCGGGCAGGTCGGCGTAGAGCGTGATGCCCGAGGCGTCCTCGACGACGTCGACCGGCGGCCGCATCGCGGCCTCGGGCTGCGCGCCCGGCGCGCCGGGGGACTCGGCGGGCTGGCGCCGGGAGGGGGTGGTCAGGGTGTCACTCATCGCGTTCTCCTCGACTCGGTCAATGCACTTCGATGCGCCGCGGTTGCGGCGCGGCCAGGCGGGCGACGCTGACGCGCAGCACGCCGTCGCGGTAGTCGGCCGTCACCTGCTGCGGGTCGATGTCCTCGGGCAGGCTGACGACGCGGCGGAAGCGTCCCGCATAGCGTTCGTTGATGTGCACCACGGCCTGCGGCCCGCCCTGGCCGCCGTCCGCCGGCAGGTCGGCCTTGCGCTCCGCCGCCAGGCTCAGCAGGCTGCGGTCCAGCTGGACCTCGATGCTGGCCGGATCGAGGCCGGGCGCGAAGGCGTAGATCTCCACCGACTTCGGCGTGCTGCCGACGTTGAGCGCGGGGAATCCGCTGGCGGTCGCGCCGCGGATGCTCGGCGTCAGGCCCAGCGCCTGCTGCATGTCCTGCTGGAGCCGGTCGAGCTCCTGGAAAACGTCGCGGGGGAAGAGGGTCCGGTACATGGCGGGTCTCCTTTCGAGAAGTCAAAAGGGGCCGGCGCCGCGGCGGGCGCCGGCAGGCTGCATGCGATCGCGAGCGGTGAGATAGCGGCGGCGGCGGCGGTTTCAAGGCCCCGACCGGCCGCCACCCCGCGGCCCGGCCGGGCGGCTCAGGACAGCAGCGACTCCGCCATCGCCTCGTCGACCGACGCCGCCGGCGCGCAACGCGCCTCGATCTGCTCGGCCAGGTAGAGCGCGTCGCGCGCCACGCCGGAGAAGCGGCCCGAGCCCCAGGTGTGCAGCCAGGGCAGGCCCAGGAAGTACAGCCCCGGCTGGCGCGTCACGCCGCGCACGTGGCCGGGGTGGCCGCGGCCGTTGAAGACCGGCACGTCGAGCCAGCCGAAGTCGGGCTGGAAGCCGATGCACCAGACCACCGCACCGATGCCGGCCTCGCGCAGGTTCAGGCGCGTGCGCTCGGCCGGCGGCTCCCACACCGGCGTGTAGACCGAAGGCGGCGGCGCGGCGATGCCCATCCTGTCGATGTACCTGTCGATCGAGGCGTTGATGCCGTTGTAGATGCGGTCGGCGTGCTCGAGGTTGGCGCGCAGGTCGGGGTTGAACAGCAGCGTGTCGCCTTCCAGTCCGGTCAGCAGGCCGTAGAGCTCCATGCCTTCGGCGGCGAACTTGCGCAGGTCGATGTCGCGCCCGCCGTCGCGGCCGGTGACGTAGTGGTTGGTGTTGTCGCGCACGCCCTCGCGCAGCGGGTGCTCGTGCACCGGCATGTCGTAGTAGCCCATGTCGGCCAGCCAGTCGACCACGTCCTTGCCGCGGTAGAAGCGCGCGCAGCGCGGCGCGTCGCCGGTGGCCAGCACGACCTGGCGGCCGGCCAGGTGCAGGTCCTCGGCGATCTGCGCGCCCGACTGGCCGTTGCCGACCACCAGCACCTTGCCCGGCGGCAGGGCCTGTGGGTTGCGGTACTGCTCGGAGTGGATCTGCAGCAGCCCGGCCGGCAGCCGTTCGGCCAGGCGCGGGATGATGGGCAGGTGGTAGCCGCCCGAGGCGACCACCACCTGGTCGGCGCTGAAGCCGCCCTGCGAGGTCGCGATCTCGAAGCCGCCGCCGGCGCGCGGCGCCACGCGCTGCACGGTCACGCCGCTGCGCAGAGGCGGGTTCACGTGGTGCACGAAGCCTTCGAGCCAGGCGACGATCTCGTCCTTCTTCATGAAGCCGTGCGGGTCCGGGCCGGCGTATTCCCAGCCCGGCAGCTTGCACTGCCAGTTGGGCGTGACGAGGCAGAAGCTGTCCCAGCGCTGCGTGCGCCAGGTGTGCAGCGGGCTGCGCTTCTCGATCACGAGGTGCTCGATGCCGCGCTGCTGCAGGTAGTGGCTCAGCGACAGGCCGGCCTGGCCGCCGCCGATGACGGCGACGGGGATGTGTTCGGGGCTGGGGGTCGTCATGGCTCGTCCTCAGTGCTCTTCTTCGTCGAAGCGCAGCACGTGCACCTCGCCCTGTGCGCCGTAGCGCGCGGCGTCGGCCTCGATGCGCGCCAGCTGGTCCATCGCCATCGAGCAGGCGAAGCCGAACTTCGCGCGCACGCGCTCGGACGCGATGTGCAGGGCCTCGCGGCTGCGCTGCAGGAAGTCCGGCAGCGCGTAGGCGGTGCCGGGGACGAAGTAGTCCTTGATCACCAGCGACGGCGAGTAGCAGCGGCTCTCGCGCCCGTCGGGCCAGCGCAGGTGGAAGTGCATCGCGGGCATGGCGGTTCCCGGATCGCGGTCAGGCGCCCGCCGCGGCCGGCTCGCGGGCCGGGGCCGCCGCCAGCAGCTCGCGGTACAGCGCCACGTGGCGCAGCGCGCTAGCCGCCCAGCCGTGGCGCCGGCAGACGGCCGGCACGCCCTGCGCCAGGGCCTGTCGATGCCGCGGGTCGCCGGCGGCCGCCTGCATGGCCCGCGCGATGGCCAGCGGGTCGGTGGGATCGGCCCAGCAGACCGCTGGCTCGTCGGCGGCCAGGTACTCGGTGAACGGCGCGAGCCTGGACACCACGACCGGCGTGCCGCAGGCCAGCGCCTCCAGCACGACGAGGCCGAAACCCTCGCGCAGCGAGGCCATCACCAGTGCGTCGGCGGCGCGCATCAGCGCCGGCATGTCCTCGTCGGGCACGGTGCCGGTGATGACGACCGGACGCCCCGGCCCGACGGCCAGGCCGCTGGCCGCCAGCGCGGCGGTGAACTCGGCGCCGTAGCGGTCGTGGTCCAGCAGGCTGGCGCCGCCGGCGATCACCAGCTGCGCTTCGGGCTGCACGGCATGGACGGCCGCGAAGGCCTGCAGCACGCGCACCGTGTTCTTGCGCTCCTCGATGCCGCCCACCGCCAGGAAGACCGGCGCGGCCGGCCCGCCGCGCAGGCCCCAGCGCCGCGCGACGCGGGCGTCGGCCGCGCTGCGCGCGCGGCCGTAGCGGCGCAGGTCGACGCCGTTGCGGACCCGCACCGCATCGACACCATGCTCGCGCCGCAGGATCTCGCACCACAGGCGGCTGACGCACAGCACGCGACTGGCCTGCAGGAAGGCGCGCTGCTGCCAGGCCATCACGCGCGCGTCGTCGAAGTGGTCGAGGTGGTGGACGGTGCGCACGAAGCCGGCGATCAGGCCGCGCTCGCGCAGCGTCGCCAGCGCATTGCCGCCGATGCCGTCCTGTGCGTGCAGCACGTCCCAGGGCGCCTCGGCCAGGCGCGGCGCGAGGTGGTCGATGTAGGCGTCGCGGCGCGCGGCCACCATGCCCGCCACGTCGTGCGGGGCCGGGCCGACCGGCACCAGCTCGACGCGGCAGCGGCTGGGCCGGAACAGGCGCTGGCCGGGCTGGGCCGGGGCCAGCACGGTCACGTCGTGGCCGGCCTCGTGCAGCGCGTCGGCCAGCTCCAGGGTGTGCACCACGCCGCCGCGCGGATTGACCGAGTGCGTCAGCAGCGCGATGCGGAGCCAGCGTTCAGCCATGGACCGCCTCTTCTTGCGGCGCCGGCGCACGCGCCCCGATGAAGGCCTGCGCCGCGAGGTCCCACAGCAGCGTGCGGGCCGCGCCGTCGCGCAGCAGCAGCCGCGGCTCGGCGCTCACGTGCCCGACCGCCGCGCAGGCGATGTGCCGGGCCGCGAAGTGCTGCGCCACGGCGGCGACCTGCGCCGGCCGCACGCTGAACACGTAGCCGAAGCTCGGGAAGGACTGCAGCCAGCGCAGCAGCGGCACGCCGGCCGGCCGCGGGATCGCCTGCACGTCGATCACGCCGCCGACGCGCGAGCACTCCAGCAGCATCAGCGCGGTGCCGACGGCGCCCGCCATGCTGATGTCCTTGGCGGCGTCGCACAGGCCAGCCTCGGCCAGCTGCGGCAGCAGTTCCAGGTCGCCGCGCAGGCGCTCGGCCGGGGCCGAGGTCGAGGCGTCCCAGTAGGGCTTGGGTTCCTGGTAGGCGCCGCGCAGGTCGATGGCCATCATCAGCGTGTCGCCGGGGCGCGCGTCGAAGCTGGTCAGCAACCGGTTCGCGCGGCCGAGGATCGCGACCGCGAGCTGGCCGCCGGGCGCCTGGTGGTTGCTGTGACCGCCGACGATAGGGATGCCGTAGCGCTGCGAGGCCGCGGCCAGGCCCTGCAGGATCTCGCGGCCGGGCGACATGCCGCGGCTCCACAGCGCGTCGACGACCGCGACCGGTCGACCGCCCATCGCGGCGATGTCGCTGGCGTTGACCATCACGCCGCAGTAGCCCGCGAACCACGGGCTGTCCTGCACGAAGTCGTCGACGAAGCCCTCGATCGCGAACAGCAGGTAGCCGCCGTGGCCGTCGGGCAGGGCCGCGCAGTCGTCGCCGATGGCGACCGCCTGGGCCAGGTCGGCGCTGCCGCCGGGCAAGGCCGTCGCGAGCGTCGTCAGCACGTCGCTGATGTCGCGCTTGTGCGCGAAGCCGCGGCCGCGCAGCAGCGCCGCCGCGAGCGCGTCGAGTTCGTCCTGGCTCAGCACCGCGTCCATGGCGCGAAACGTTCAGGCCGACGCGCGCGCACGGCTCTGCGCGACGTAGCCGGTCAGCGGATCGTGGCAGGGCGGGTACTGCGCCAGGTCGGCCTGCATGAAGCAGTGCGGGCGGCCGTGCAGGGTCACGTCGCGCAGCCAGAGCCAGCCCAGCTTCTCGAACATCGGCCGGTTCTGCGATTGCACGTGGGCCAGGAAGAGCCGCGCGCCGCGCGCATGGGCGCTGGCGACCGCCAGGCGGATCAGCGTGGCGCCCAGGCGCCCGTGGTGGCGGAAGTCCGGATGGACCGCGAGCCGCGAGCCCCACCACACGCCCTCCTCACCCTCGCCCCGGGCCGCGTGGATGCGCACCGTGCCGACCACCTGGTCGCACATGCCGCCGACGCAGGACAGCGCCACCAGCGGCTGTGCGTGGGCGTCGATCGCATCGAGGTCATCGCCCTCGAACACGCCCTGCTCGGCGCAGAAGACCTGGCGGCGCAGCTGGCGCGCCTCGGCGATCTCCCAGCCGCTGTCGGCCCACTTCACGCGGAACTCGCAGGGCACGAAGGCCGTCGGCAGATCACACAGCGGCTCGAGGACGGCGCTCATGACTCGTACACCGACAAGGACGAACACGCCCCGCACTTGCCGCAGCCGGCCTTGATGTCGCTGGAGCGCAGCTTCGCGACGGCGACCATCGCCCCCAGCGGCTCGAGCAGCGCCTTCATGAATTCGGGCGACGGCGGCGCGTGGTCCTCGAGCGGCGTGCCGCTGATCGGCACGAAGGGCACGACGAAGGGATAGACGCCGAGCGCCAGCAGCCGCTCGCAGGTCGAGAGGATCGCCTCGCGGGTGTCGCCCAGGCCGGCCAGGATGTAGGTCGAGACCTGGCCGCGGCCGAACACGGCGACCGCCGCCTCGAAGCTCTCCATGTAGCGCTCGACCGGCACCGTCGCCTTGCCCGGCATGACGTGCTCGCGAACGGCCGGCGTGACGACCTCGAGGTGCATGCCCAGCGTGTCGATGCCGGCGGCGCGCATGCGCGCGAACCATCGATCGCCGATCTCGCCGCCCGGCGGCTCGCACTGCGCCTGGATCGGGATGTCCACCGCCGCGCGGATCGCGAAGGCGCTGTCGACCAGCACCTGCGCGCCGCGATCGGGCGTCGGCGGCGTGCCGGTGGTCATGACCATGTGCTTCACGCCGTCCAGCAGCACCGCGGCGCGCGCCACCTCGGCCAGCTGCTGCGGTGTCTTGTGCGCGACCGTGCGGCCGGCCGCGAGGCTCTGCCCGATCGCGCAGAACTTGCAGGTCTTGCGGCGGCTCTCGTAGCGGATGCAGGTCTGCAGCACCGTGGTCGCGAGCACGTCGGCGCCGTGCAGCGTGGCGATGTGCGAATAGGGCACGCCGTCCAGGGTCTGCAGCGCATAGAAGCGCGGCTGCCTGGGGAAGGCGACGCTCGCGATCGGGATGCTGGCGCGCGTGAGGCGCGACACGCCGTTCGCGTCCGGCGCCTCGGCGACGAAGGGCGACGCCCAGGCGCCGTGGGTGTGCACCGGCACCATGATCGTGTGGCCGTCGACGGTGACGGCCTTGTGGTCGGACGGGCCGGCGCCGCCGCGGCGGCTGGCGACGCCGCCGTTCGCCGAGTCCGGGTCAGCCAGCCGCAATCCGAAGGACTGCAGCTCGGTCATCAGCTGGCGGCTCTGCGGCGACAGCGGGGGCGGCGAGCTGTGTGTCGTCGTGCTGGGCGTCGTGCTCATGCGAGAGGCTCCTGGAGGTCCGGGCGGGTCGGTCGTCGATCAGCAGGCTCAGCAGTTCGGGCCGCGCGTAGTGGCCCACCGAGTCCATCATGCGTTTGCGCTTGGCGATCAGCGCCATGTCGAGGTCGGCATAGACGATGCCCTCGCCCTCGGTCAGCGGCGTGCACAGGTCCTTGCCCTCGGGCGAGACGATGGCGGTGTGGCAGCCGCCGCGCAGCGCCTTCTGCAGGCCGGCGTCGGGCGTGATGGCCGCGATCTGCGCGTCCGTCAGCCAGCCGGTCGCGTTGATCACGAAGCAGCCCGACTCGAGTGCGTGGTGGCGGATCGTCACCGCCATCTGGTCGGCGAAGATCTGGCCGACCATCGAGCCCGGGAACTGCGCGCAGTGGATCTCCTCGTGCTGCGTCATCAGCGCGTAGCGGGCCAGCGGGTTGTAGTGCTCCCAGCAGGCCAGCGCGCCGATGCGGCCGACGGCGCTGTCGACCACCTTGAGGCCGGCGCCGTCCCCCTGGCCCCAGACCATGCGCTCGTGATAGGTCGGCGTGATCTTGCGGCGCTTCAGGATCAGCGCGCCGTCGGCGTCGAACACCAGCTGGG
>CAZUUU010000027.1:0-27927 GCA_964622685.1 uncultured Methylibium sp. | reverse complement strand
AGCAGTACCAGGCCTCGATCACCGAGCCGATCCCGGCGATGGACCGGCTGATCGAATGGCTGCCCGCGCACATCCCGGCCAGCGCGCTGGATGCGTCGCAGGTCGGCATCGTGCACGGCGACTACCGGCTCGACAACCTGATCTTCCACCCGACCGAGCCGCGCATCCTCGCGGTGCTGGACTGGGAGCTGTCGACCCTGGGCCATCCGCTGGCGGACTTCAGCTACCACTGCATGAGCTGGCACATCCAGCCCGGTGCCTTCCGCGGCATCGGCGGCCTGGACCTCGCGGCGCTGGGCATTCCGAGCGAAGCCGACTACATCCAGCGCTATTGCGACCGGACCGGCCGCGCAGGCCCGCAGGGCGGGGCTGACGCACTGGTGACTGACTGGAACTTCTACCTCGCCTACAACCTGTTCCGCATGGCCGGCATCCTGCAGGGCATCGCGAAGCGGGTCGTCGACGGCACCGCGGCGAGCGAGCAGGCACGGCAGGCCGGCGCGGGCGCCAGACCCCTGGCGGAGATGGGCTGGGCCATCGCGCAGAAGATGCGCTGAGCGATCGCCGACACACTAGGAGAGACGGCATGGACTTCGACTACTCGGCGCGTACCAAGGACCTGCAGGCACGCGTGTCGGCGTTCATGGAGCGCCATGTCTATCCGAACGAGGCGGCGTACTGGAAGGAGATCGACGACAACACGAAGGCCGGCAAGCGCTGGACGCACCTCCGCTTGATCGACGAGCTGAAGGTCAAGGCGCGTGCCGAAGGGCTGTGGAACCTGTTCCTGCCGGCCAGCGCCGACGGCCAGCACAACACGTCCGGCGACTACGGCGCCGGGCTGACGAACCAGGAGTACGCGCCGCTGGCCGAGATCATGGGGGCGGTGCCCTGGGCCAGCGAGGTCTTCAACTGCTCGGCGCCCGACACCGGCAACATGGAGACCATCGTCCGCTACGGCACGGCCGAGCACAAGAAGCGCTGGCTCGAGCCGCTGCTGCGCGGCGAGATCCGCAGCGCCTTCGCGATGACCGAGCCGGCCGTGGCCTCGAGCGACGCGACCAACATCGCCTCGCGCATCGAGCGCCAGGGCGACGACTACGTGATCAATGGCCGCAAGTGGTGGATCTCGGGCGCCGGCGACCCGCGCTGCGCGGTCTACATCTTCATGGGCAAGACCGACCCGGAGGCGCCGCGCCACAGCCAGCAGTCGATGATCCTGGTGCCGGCCGACGCCAAGGGCATCACCATCCACCGGCCGCTGCAGGTCTTCGGCTACGACGACGCGCCGCACGGCCACTGCGAGATCAGCTTCGACAACGTGCGCGTGCCGGCCAGCAACATCCTGCTGGGCGAAGGCCGCGGCTTCGAGATCGCGCAGGGCCGCCTCGGCCCGGGACGCATCCACCATTGCATGCGCCTGATCGGCCTGGCCGAGCGCGCGCTGCAGCTGATGTGCAAGCGGGCGTCGGCGCGCGTGGCCTTCGGCCGCCCCGTCGCCGACCAGGGCGTGACGCGCGAACGCATCGCCGAGGCGCGCTGCAAGATCGACATGGCGCGCCTGCTGACGCTGAAGGCCGCCTGGATGATGGACGTCGCCGGCAACAAGGCGGCCAAGCAGGAGATCGCGATGATCAAGGTCGTCGCGCCCAGCATGGCCTGCCAGGTCATCGACTGGGCCATGCAGGCGCACGGCGGCGGCGGCATGTGCGAGGACTTCCCGCTCGCCTACGCCTACGCCGGCGCGCGCACGCTGCGCTTTGCCGACGGCCCGGACGAGGTGCATCGCAACGCGATCGCCAAGCAGGAACTCGGCAAGTACGCCGCGGCCTGAGCTGGCGAGTCGCCGAGTCGCGGCTCAGCGCTCGTCGCCGCGCACGCTGTCTTCGGGGTAGCTCGACGGCAGGTGGCTCTGCCAGGCCGTCGAGCCGGTCGTCGGCCAGTGCTGCTGGCCCGAGGCGCCGTCGGCCGAGGCCAGCGCACTGCGCGCCGCCGCCTCGAACAGGGCCAGCACGCCGTCGAGCATCGCCGAGTCGGGCGACAGGGCCTCCAGCCGCAGGTAGATGCGGCCGCGCAGCGTCATCAACACCATCGGCTCGTCCTGGGCCAGCCAGCTGCGGCTGGCCGCATCGAGCTGGGCGATCAGTTCGGTGCCCAGCCAGTTGGACAGGTTCTCGGCCGAGCTGGCCGTCGCCGAGAAGCGCGAGCGCAGGGGCTTCAGCGCCGACAGCTGCGTCTTCGGGAACATCGCCAGCCAGCGCATCTCCTCGGGCATGCCGGAGTCGATCTGCGTCTGCATGTCCTGCGTGAACAGCGCATAGGCGGCCTGCTCGAGCTCCTCGGCCAGGCCGCGCGAGGTGATCAGCATCTGCAGGCTCTGCGGCAGCCCCAGGTCCATGCGCAGGCGCAGTTCGCGGTCGAGCAGGTAGGCGCGCTGCGGCGTGCCCCACTCCATGCGCCAGGACGTGCCGTGCATGGTGCCTTCGATCACGACGCCTTCGTCGTCGCGCACCCGCTTGGCCATCCAGCCGCGCTGCCGTGCCCAGGCGTGCAGGGCGCGGCCATCGGGCCCGCCCCGCTTCCCACCGATCCAGCGTTTGAACGATTCGAGCATGGGTCTGTGCGATCGAATAGAGTGGCTGCGGGCTGCCAGGTCGCGCGGCGACCGGCCCCATCCACCGAGGCTCCGACGATGATTGAAGTGTATTCCTGGGCAACGCCCAACGGCCACAAGGTCCACGTCATGCTCGAAGAGTGCGGGCTGCCCTACCGCGTCCACGCGATCGACATCGGCGCCGGCGACCAGTTCAAGCCCGACTTCCTGGCCATCAGCCCCAACAACAAGATCCCCGCCATCGTCGACCCCGACGGGCCGGACGGCGAGCCGATCACGATGTTCGAATCGGGCGCCATCCTGCTCTACCTCGCCGCCAAGACCGGGCGCTTCCTGCCGGCCGACCTGCGCGAGCGCTATCGCGTGCTCGAGTGGCTGATGTTCCAGATGGGCGGGGTCGGTCCCATGCTGGGCCAGACCCACCACTTCCGCATCTACGCGCCCGAGAAGATCGGCTACGCGATCGACCGCTACACCAACGAGGCCAAGCGGCTGTACGGCGTGATGAACAAGCAGCTGGCCCGCCACAAGTACATCGCCGGCAGCGAGTACAGCATCGCCGACATCGCGATCTTCCCGTGGCTGCGGTCCTGGAAGAACCAGGGCATCGACTGGAACGACTACCCGCACCTCAAGGGCTGGTTCGACGAGATCGGCGGCCGCCCGGCGGTGCAGCGCGGTGTCGAGGTGCTGGCCGATCGCCGCAAGCCGCTCGTCGACGACCAGGCGCGCAAGATGCTCTTCGGCAGCGAGCAGTACAAGCCGCGCTGACTCTCGCGCCGGCGTCGCCCAAGAGAAAGGGCCCCGCGCGGGGCCCTTTTCGTCATCTTGTGGGGTGGCTGATGGGACTCGAACCCACGACAACAGGAATCACAATCCTGGACTCTACCAACTGAGCTACAGCCACCGCCGAAGGCCGCAAGTATAGCGGACCGACTCAGCGGGACGCGCCCCCGCCGGTGGTGTCGGACTCCTTCGCGACCCCGGTGATCTGGACCTTGTAGCGCTCTTTCAGCGCCGCATAGTAGGCCTCGGCCTCGGCCGCGCCCCAGACCTGCGCGTACTGCGACTGCAGGCGCTGCAGGTCGCCGAGCGCCGGGTCGCGCGGCAGCAGTTTCTCGATCCGCACGACCGCATAGCCCTGCACGCCGAAGTCCACGCCGGTCCAGGCCGGCAGCGGCGACGCCGGCGCCTTCATCACCGCGTCGATCAGTTCGGGAGGCAGGGTCTGCGACAGGCCTCGCGACACCGGCATGGCCGGCTCGAGCCCTTCCGGCGCTGCGCCGCCGCGCCAAGCAGCGAGCTTGGCTTCGCCTTCCTTACGCGCGAGCGCCGCGGCCTGGTCGGCGATGACGCGTTGCCGCACGAGGTCCTTCACCTCGGCGAGCGGCAGCTTGCGGGCGGGCGCGTACTCGACGATGCGGCCGGCCGCCAGCTGGTTGCCGCCGAGATCCACCGCCTCGGTGTTGCGCTTGTCGCGCAGCACCTCGGCGGCGAACAGCGCGCTCAGGAACTTGGGATTGGCCAGCGGGCCGGCAGCGTCCTGGGCCGGCGTGCGCGTGACCGCCTTCGCGCTGCGGAGGCTCAGCTTCAGCTTGTCGGCGGCCGGCTTCAGGCTGTCGGACTGCTCGTAGACGAGGTTGCTGAAGCTCTCGGCCGCCTCGGCGAACTGGCGCTGCGCGAGCTGCTGCCTGATCTCGTTCGCGATCTCGTCCCTGGCGGCCTCGAAGGGCTTCTTCTCGCCGCCGCGCACCGCGGTCAGCTGGATCACGTGGAAGCCCGACTCGCTCTGAGCGACGCCGCCAACCTCGCCGACCTTCAGCGAGAACGCCACGTCCTCGACCGCCTTGTCGATGGCCCCACGGGTGAAGAACACGCCGATGTCGCCGCCCTGGGCAGCGCTGGGATCGTCCGAGTTCTTGCGGGCCAGCTCGGCGAACCGGCTCGGGTCCTTCCTCGCTTCGGCCAGCAGACCCTCGGCCTTGGCCTTCGCCTTGTCGCGCTCGGCTGCGGGCGCGCCGGGCGCCAGCTTGACGACGATGTGGCTGGCACGCCGCTCCTCCGGCGTGGTGTAGCGGCTGGCGTTCTCGGCGTAGTACTTGCGCAGGTCCTCGTCGCTGACGTTGATGCCGGCCTTGATCGCGTCCATGTCGAGCACGAGGTACTCGATCGACGCACGCTCCGGCGTGTCGAACTCGCCGCTGCGCTTGGGCGCGTTGTAATAGGCCTCGATGTCGGCGTCGGTCGGCTTGACCTGGTCGACGAAGTTCTTGGTCTCGAAGCGGGCCACCCGCACCTCGCGCCGCTGCAGCAGGGCATCGAGCGCCGCCTCGGTGACACCGACCGGCGCCAGCGCGCTGCCGCCGATGCCGGTCTCGACCTGGCGACGCGCCAGCTCGAGACGCAGGTCCTGGTCGAACTGCGCGCCGCTCATGCCGAGCGCCGCGAGACGCTGGTCGATCAGCGCCCGGTTGAGACTCCCGTCCGGGTTGCGCAGGGCCTCGAACTGCGGCGCGTCGAGCAGCCAGCGCGCCGCTCGTTCATCGCTGGCCGTGAGGTGCAGCTTGTCGGCCGCCACCAGCATCACGCGCTCGCGAACCAGGCTCTCCAGTGTCTGCTGCTTCATCGCCGGCGTGTCGACGAGCTTGAGGTCGAGGTTGGGCGACTGGGCGCGCAGCTGCTCGACCTGCTTGCGGTGCGCGGCATCCCACTCAGCCTGCGTGATGGAGCGGCCAGCAACCTTCGCCACCGACACGTTGGCGGCGTTGAAGCTGCTGTAGCCCTCGATGCCGAAGAACACGAAGGCCGGGAAGATCAGCAGCACCAGGATGAACTGGAAGAGCCGGGTGTGGGAACGGACGAACTCGAACATCGGGAGACCTCGGTGGCGACATGCGCCGGCCAGATGCGACGAAGGCGAACCGAGGTTCGCCTTCTTGCGCGGAGCCGGCGCCCGTCATGCAGCCCTCTGCATGAAACGGCACCGCTGGATTCTAGCGAAGCGGCGGTGCGGCCTGATCGGGCCGGTGCGCGCTTCCTTGGTGGGTGCTGAGGGGTTCGAACCCCCGACCTACGCCTTGTAAGGGCGCCGCTCTGCCAACTGAGCTAAGCACCCGCGGCACGCTTCAGTTCAGCGCGTCCTTGAGAGCCTTGCCGGGACGGAACTTCGGCACCTTCGCCGCCTTGATCTTGATCGTGGCACCGGTGCGCGGATTGCGGCCGCTGCGCGCCGCGCGCTTGCTGACCGCGAAGGTACCGAAACCGACCAGCGACACACTGCCACCCTTCTTGAGCGTCGTGCGCACACCGCCGATCAGCGCTTCGAGCGCGCGAGTTGCAGCGGCCTTCGAGATGTCCGCCTGCTTGGCGATGTGTTCGATCAGTTCGGTCTTGTTCACAAAAGTACCCCCTCGGTAAGGTGTCTCTGGCGATGGTGGAAGGTGCGGGACAAGGCCCGGTGGGACGCGCTGCGGATGCCGCTTCGGATGCGGATCGATTACAGCGGTGAGCCTGCGGGGTGTCAAGCGCGGAAGCGGATTCTATGCGTATTCCCCCATGCGGCCCGCACGCTGCAAGGCCGCGGCGCGATGGTTGACAGCGCACCAACGCGAGCCCAGCGCGACGCGGTGACACCTTGTGAAACAGATGGAGCAACCCGCACCGATCACGACTGCGGCGCCGCCGCAGCGCGCGGTGTGCGCAGCACCAGCGAGACGCCGACGGCGGTCAGCGCCAGGCCCAACAGCACATGCAGCGCCAGCGACTCGCCGAACAGCAGCCAGGCCATCACCGCGGTGCACGGCGGCACCAGGTAGAGGAGGCTCGTCACCGCCGTCGCCGCGCCGCGCTGGATCAGCAGGTAGAGCAGGGAGCCGCCGCCGAGCGTCAGCACCAGCACCGACCAGGCCATCGCGCCGACCAGTTCGGGATGCCAGGTCACGGGCTCGACCTCGAGCAAGGCGAGCGGCAGCGTCACGGCCAGGGCGGCGAGCAGTTGCACCACGCTCGCGGTGCGCACGTCGCACGGCGCCACGTAGCGCTTCTGGTAGAGCGTGCCGATCGTGATCGAGCCGAGCGCGAAGCACGCCAGGGCCAGGTTGAGAGGCGTGACTTCACCGCTGCCCAGCCGCGGCCCGACGACGAGCAGCAGGCCGACGAAGCCGAGCGCCAGGCCCAGCCACTGGCGCGAGCGCACGCGGTCGGCCGCCGCGCCGGTCGCGCTGACCCACAAGGCCGTCAGCACCGGCTGCAGGCCGACGATCAGGGCCACCGTGCCGGCACCGATGCCGGACTTGACTGCGGACCAGACGCCACCGAGGTAACCGGCATGCATCAGGATGCCCGTCACGGCGAGGTGCAGCCACTGCGAACGCTGCGTCGGCCAGGCGGCGCGGGCCGCCAGCACCCACAGCACGTAGCAGGCGATCGACAGCGCGTAGCGTATCGCCAGGAAGCCGAAGGGCGGCGAGTGCGGCATGCCGTAGCGCGCGACGACGAAGCCGGTGCTCCAGATCAGCACGAAGACCGCCGGCATCGCACCGATCAGCAGCGCATTGCGCGCGCCTGGCGCCATCACCGGACCTTGGCCCGGATCTCGGGCAGTGCCTTCTGCAGGTAGTAGACCATCGACCAGATGGTGAGGACCGCGGAAGCGTAGATGAGCCAGGTGCCCCAGACGTGCGTGTCGATCACTCCGAACAACTTGCCGTGGTAGAGCAGAAACGGGATCGCGATCATCTGCACGGTCGTCTTCACCTTGCCGAGCATGTGCACCGCGACACTGCGCGAAGCGCCGATCTGCGCCATCCATTCGCGCAGCGCCGAGATGGCGATCTCGCGCCCGATGATGACCAGCGCGATCAGCGAATGCAGCCGTTGCTCGTGCACCAGCACTAGCAGAGCGGCGCACACTAGGAACTTGTCGGCGACCGGATCGAGGAACGCGCCGAAGGACGAGGTCTGGTTCAGCCGCCGCGCCAGGTAGCCGTCGGCCCAGTCGGTCAGCGCCACCACCACGAACAGGACCGTGGCGACCAGGTTCTGCGTCGGCTCGGTCAGCTCGAGGTAGAACACGCCGACGATCAGCGGGATCGCGACGATGCGCGCCCAGGTCAGCAGGGTCGGCAGGGTGAAGAACATCGGCGCATTGTGCCCGCGAAGCCTCGCCGGCCCCGCGGCACCCCGCGCCGCGTCACACGCCGGAGTCGAGCGTGCGCGGCTTGAACTTGCGGTCGTCGCGGAACAGGAAGGTCTCGGTGAACTTCCAGGGCTTGGGCAGGCGCGACACGTCGCCGTAGGGCGCCGCGCGGCGGATCGCGTCCATCGCGAGCTGCGTCGTGTCCTTGGCCTGGCTCGGATGGCGCATCACGTCGATGCGACGCACGCTGCCGTCGGCGTTGAGCTCGACCTCGAGCACGGGGATCGCGAGCAAGGGCTCGGGGACCGCGCCGGTGTAGCTCATGGTCGGGTTGGCCGCCACCAGGCGGCGCGCCGCCTGCAGTCGCAACTGCGCGGCCGAGCGAGGCGTCTCCGGCGCCGGCAGGATCCCGGCCGAAGGCGCCGGGGCCGGCGCAGGCGCCGGGCTGGCGGGCCGCCCCGGTACGGGAGCAGGCGCCGGCGCCGGGGGTGGCGCCGACGAGCAGGCGGCCAGCAGGGCCGCCAGACCGGCCAGCCGGCCGAAGCTGCCAATCGCGCCGCGGGCGCGTCGTTCGTCAGTGCAGGACACGATAGATCTCCTCCGCCAGTTCCCTGGATATCCCATCGACCCCCGACAGGTCGTCGACGCTCGCGCTGGCCACGCCGCGCGCGCCGCCGAAGCGTTGCAGGAGCTTGGCACGTTTCTTCGGCCCGATGCCGGGGATGTCCTCGAGCTTGCTGCCGCCGGTGCGAACAGTTGCACGCTTCGCCCGCATGCCGGTGATCGCGAAGCGGTGGGCCTCGTCGCGGATCTGCGCCACCAGCATCAGCGCGGCGGACTCGCGGCCGAGCGCGATCTTGCCGCGGCCGTCGGCGAACACCAGTTCCTCGAGTCCGACCTTGCGGCCCTCGCCCTTCTCGACGCCGACGATCAGCGCGAGGTCCAGGCCGAGCTCCTCGAACACCTCGCGTGCGACCGACACCTGGCCCTTGCCGCCGTCGACCAGCACGAGGTCCGGCAAGCGTCCTTCGCCCTTGCCCGCCGCCTCGGCCAGTTTGGCGTAGCGCCGCGCCAGCACCTGCCGCATCGCCGCATAGTCGTCGCCCGGCGTGATGCCGGCGATGTTGTAGCGGCGGTACTGCGCGGACTGCATCTTGTGCTGATCGAAGACGACGCACGATGCCTGCGCAGCCTCGCCGGCCGTGTGGCTGATGTCGAAACACTCGATACGGAAGGTGTCGAGGCTTTCCGGCGCCAGATCCAGGGCGTCGACGAGCGCCCGCGTGCGCGCCTGCTGCGAGCCTTCCTCGCTCAGCAGCTGCGCCAGCTTGATCTGGGCGTTCTTGAGCGCCATGTCCAGCCACGACCGGCGCTGCTCGCGCGGCTGGTGCTGTGCGGTGACGCGGATGCCGCTGGCCTCGGTCAGCGCATCGACCAGCGCCTTGTCGATGGCGTGGCTGGTGATCAGCAGCGGCGGTGGCGTGCCCTCCAGGTAGTGCTGCGCGATGAAGGCCTCCAGCACCTGTCGCTCCACCGGCTGGGCGCTGGCCTCGTCGTCGAGCCCCGTGGCCTCGACGATCGCACTCGCCTCCTCGACGTGCGCTGGAAAGTAGGGACGGTCGCCGAGGTGACGACCGCCGCGCACCATCGCCAGGTTCACGCAGGCCCGGCCGCCCTGCACCACCGCGGCCAGGATGTCGGCGTCCTTATCGAAGGCGCCGTCGGCGTTCGTCTCGACCGACTGCTGATGCAGCACCCGCGCCAGCGCACCGAGCTGGTTGCGGATCTCGGCCGCCTGCTCGAACTGCAGCGCGTCGGCGTGCGCCATCATCCGCGCCTGCAGCGCCTCCATCACCTGCTCCTGCTCGCCGAGCAGGAAGCGCTCGGCGTCCACCACGTCGCGCGCATAGTCCTCGGCGCCGATGGCCTGCACGCAGGGCGCCGAGCAGCGCTTGATCTGGTACAGCAGGCAGGGCCGCGTGCGGTGGTTGAAGACGGTGTCCTCGCAGGTGCGCAGGCGGAACACCTTCTGCAGCAGGTGGATCGAATCCTTGACCGCCCAGGCGCTCGGATAGGGCCCGAAGTAGCGATGCCGCTTGTCGACCGCACCGCGGTAGTACGCCATGCGCGGGTAGGCATGGGAGGCGATCTTCAGGTAGGGGTAGCTCTTGTCGTCACGAAACAGGATGTTGAACTTCGGGTTCTGCGTCTTGATCAGGTTGTTCTCGAGCAGCAGGGCCTCGGCCTCGGAGCGCACCACCGTCGTCTCCAGCCGCGCGATGCGGCCGACCATGTGGCCCGTGCGCGTGCCGCCGTGATTCTTCTGGAAGTAGCTCGCGACACGCTTCTTCAGGTTGCCGGCCTTGCCGACGTAGAGCAAGGCACCCTGGGCATCGAAGTAGCGGTAGACGCCGGGCAGGCTGGGCAGTGCCGCGACGTCGTCCAGCAGGCGCTGGCGCGCCGCGTCGGACGGCACGCCGTCGGCGTCGTCGGGCAGTGGCAGCGGCTCGTTCATCGGCGCGGATTGTGCAGCGACGGCTTCGATAATCCTCCGCATGCCCGGCCCTTCCCTCCAATGGGACTTGTTCTGTCGCGTGATCGACAACCACGGCGACCTCGGCGTGTGCTGGCGGCTCGCGCGTCGCCTGGCCGCACTGGGGCAGCGGATGCGGCTGTGGATCGACGACGCCTCGGCCCTGGCCTGGATGGCACCGAAGGGCGCCGCCGGCGTCGAGACGATGCCGTGGCGCGATCCGATGCCCCCGGAGCGCCCGGGCGACGTCGTCGTCGAGGCCTTCGGCTGCGACCCGCCCACCGGCTTCGTCGAAGCCATGGCCGCGGCCGGGCGGCCGCCGGTGTGGATCAACCTCGAATACCTGAGCGCCGAACGCGCAGCCGAGCGCAACCACGGCCTGCCCTCGCCGCAGCTCGGCGGTCCGGGCACGGGCTTGCGCAAGTGGTTCTACTACCCCGGCTTCACCGGGGCGACCGGCGGCCTGCTGCGCGAGGACGGCCTGGCCGCCGCCCGCGATCGCTTCGACGCGGGCCGCTGGCTCGGCGGCCTCGGCATCGAGGCGACACCGGGGGCGCGGCGCATCAGCTTGTTCTGCTACGAGCAGCCGGCGCTGGCGGCCTGGATGGTGCGCTGGTGCCAGACGCCGACGCAGCTGCTCGTCACGCCCGGGTTCGCGGCGCGACAGGTGGCCGCCGTGCTGGGCTGCACCGGCGCGCCTGGATCGACTGCCGGGCAAGGGGCGCTTCGCGTGCACTTCCTGCCCTGGCTGCCGCAGGACGACTACGACCGCCTGCTGTGGTCCTGCGACCTCAACCTCGTGCGCGGCGAGGACTCGCCGGTCCGTGCGCTGTGGGCCGCCCGGCCCTTCGTCTGGCAGCTCTACCCCCAGCAGGACGGCGCCCACGAGGCCAAGCTCGAGGCCTTCCTCGACGGTCATCTGCGGGGCACATCCGACGATCTCGCGGCGGCGATCGCCCGCTGCTTCCGGCACTGGAACGGCCTGGTGCCGCCACCGCCGGCGGAGCCCGATCCGCAGGCCTGGCTCGACCAGGCCTGCAGCCGTGAAGCCCGTCTCGCCGCCCAGCTGGCGACAAGCGGCGACCTCGGCAGCCAGCTCTATCGCTACGCCCTGTCGAAACGCTAAAATTCGGGGCTTTGCGCATTCCGGGTGGCTCGAACATCCGAAGCCGCCCCCGGCGCCTCCCGCGCCCCGCAACGACAGGACTCACCATGAAGATCGCCCAGGAAATCCGCGCCGGTAACGTGATCATGCAGGGCAAGGACCCGATGGTCGTGCTCAAGACCGAATACAGCCGCGGCGGCCGCAACTCCGCCACCGTGCGCATGAAGATGAAGAACCTGCTCAACGGCTCCGGCGCCGAGGTGGTCTTCAAGGCCGACGACAAGATGGACCAGATCGTCCTCGAGAAGAAGGAGTGCACCTACTCCTACTTCGCCGACCCGATGTACGCCTTCATGGACGCCGAGTACAACCAGTTCGAGGTCGAGTCCGAGAACATGGGCGATGCGATCCAGTACCTCGAGGACGGCATGCCGGTCGAAGTGGTCTTCTACGACGGCAAGGCCATCTCGGTCGAACTGCCGACCTCGCTGGTGCGCGAGATCACCTACACCGAGCCGGCCGTCAAGGGCGACACCTCGGGCAAGGTGCTCAAGCCCGCCAAGCTGGCCACCGGTTTCGAGATCTCGGTGCCGCTGTTCGTCGAGACCGGCGACAAGATCGAGATCGACACCCGCACGCACGAGTACCGCAAGCGCGTCTGAGCTCCACCGCGACACGATCCGAGAGGCCCGCCGCGCGCGGGCCTCGTCGTTCCTGGATGTGATCGGCCGCGCTGCGCACAGAATCCCGCATGCCCTTCGACTTCGACGCGGCCGTCGGCAGCCCGTTTCGTATGCAGCCCGGGCTGCGCAAGCTGGCGGCCGGTGCACGGCAATTCACGCCGCTGGCGGCGGACCATCCGGCGCGCACCGAGAAGCTGGCCGTGCTCACGCGGCACCCGGGCGAGGCCCTGCTGTGCGCGGAGGGCTTCGAGCCGCTGCCGGCGCTGCGGGAGCTGGCCGCCGAGGCTGCGCGGCAGTGCCCCGAAGCGATCGCTGCCGACGACGGCGGCCTGAGTGGCCTGCAGACCGGCTGGCGCGCTGACTGGGATGGCCGGCTGTCCGCGCTGGACAGCGAAGCCTGCCCGTCCATCGGCGCCTGCCTGGCGACCCTGCCCGCGTCGCAGCGCCCGGCCGGCCTGCTGAGCCTGGCGCTGCACGAGGACCTGGCGATCGTCGACGGCGCGTCAGGCACCCTGCCCTGGATGGCTGTCTGCCTGCCTTCGCACTGGGCGCCGCGCGACAAGTGCGGTCGATCCTTCGCGGCCGTGCACGGCCCGGTGGCCGACAACGAGGTGCTGATCGCCGCCGGCCGCCACCTGATGCAGCTCGTCTGCCAGCCGCAGCGCTGGGAACGCTTCGTCTGGACGATCACCCCGCACGACACGCACGACGCGCACCCGGACCGGCATCGCCGCACACCATGGCTCGACACGGTCGATGCCGTCGCTGCCCAGGCCCGCTGGCGCACCGAGCACCAGACCTTCGTGCCGCTGCCGGCCTTGCGGCAGGCGGTGTTCACGATCCACGTCGAGCTGCAGCCGCTCGCGGCGGCGATCGATACGCCCTCCCGTGCTGCGGCCTTGCACGGCGCGCTGGCGTCGATGAGCGACGCCGTGCTGACTTACCGCGGCCTGAGCGAGGCGCGAGCGCCACTGCTGGCCTGGCTGGCGCGTCGGGCCGCGCGATGAAGACCGTGCCGATCGAGCCGGCCCGGATCGCACTGACGCCAGATGGCTTGCCGCACGCGCCGGCCTTCGGCGCTGTCTACCACCCGGCGGCGGGCGCGGCGGGCCAGGCGCGGCATGTCTTCCTGGCCGGCAACGCGCTGCCGGCGCGCTGGGCCGGGCGCCTGCGCTTCGTGGTGCTGGAAACCGGCTTCGGGCTGGGCAACAACTTCCTCGCCACCTGGGACGCGTGGCGGACCGACCCGCGACGCTGCGAGCAGCTCTGGTTCGTCGCCATCGACAAGCACCCGCCGACGCGCGCCGACCTGGCACGCCTGCATGAGGCGTCGTCGCTGCCGGAGCTTGCGCAACAGCTGGTCGCGGCCTGGCCCCCGCTGACGCCGAACCTGCACGCGCTGGAGTTCGAGTCCGGCCGGCTGCGGCTGCTGCTCGGCTTCGGTGACATCGCGGCCGTGCTGCCGCAGGTGATGGCCTCGGTCGACGCCTTTTTCCTCGATGGCTTTGCACCGGACCGCAATCCGGCGATGTGGAGCCTGCCGGTGATGAAGCAGCTGGGGCGGCTGGCGGCGCCTGGCGCGACGGCCGCCACGTGGAGCTCGGCGCGCGCCTTGCGCGATGGCCTCGCGACGGCGGGCTTCGAGGTCTCGATCGAGCCCGGGTTCGCCGGCAAGCGCGACATGACGACGGCACGCTACGCGCCGCGCCACCGCCGGCCGGCGCCGGCCGGCGGCCTGCATGCCCACTCGGGCCCGCGCGAGGCCCTGGTCGTGGGGGCCGGACTGGCCGGCTGCGCCGCGGCACGGGCGCTGGGACGCGAGGGCTGGCAGGTCACGGTGCTGGATCGTGCAGCGAGCGTCGCGCAGGGCGCTTCCGGCAATCCGGCCGGGCTGTTCCATGGCGTCGTGCATGGTGACGACGGGCCGCACGCACGCCTGCACCGCGCCGCGGCGCTGGCGACCGAGCGCTTGCTGCGACCGTGGGTCGCCGGCGGACGCGTGCGCGGCCGGGTCGACGGGCTGTTGCGGCTGGCTGCAGAGCGAGCAGCGTCACCCTGGCCGGTCGACTATGTCGAGGCCTTGCCGGTCGAGGCGGCGCGGGCGCGCAGCGGCCTGGCCGTGGCCGGGGGTGGCTGGTGGTTCCCCGGTGGCGGGTGGGTGGTGCCCGGCGACTGCGCGCGCGCGCTGCTCGAGGACGGCCGCGCGCGTTTCGTCGGCGGGGCGAGCGTTGCCGCCATCGAGCGCCGCGGCAGCCGCTGGCACGCACTCGACGAACGGGGGGCCTCGACCGCCGACGCCCCGGTCCTGGTGCTGGCCACCGCGGGGGACCTGCCGCAGCTGCTCGGGCCGGCGCTGGCCGAGGCCACCGGCGCCCTCGCCGCAGTGCGCGGGCAGATCACCGGACTGCCTGCCGCCGGCTTGCCGACGCCGCAGGTCCCGATCGCCGATGCCGGCTACGTGCTGCCGGCCATCGACGGCCTGCTGTGGTGCGGCTCGACCGCCCAGCCCGGCGACGAGGACAGCGAGCCGCGCGAGGCCGACCATCGCCACAACCTCGCCCAGGCGGCGCGACTGCTCGCCACGCCGGCAATCGAGGCGTTGGCGACGGGCGCGCTGAAGGGACGCGTCGGCTGGCGCGCGGTGACGCCCGATCGCCTGCCGCTGGTCGGCGCACTGCCCGACCTGGCCGCGTGCGCGACGGCACGCCATGACGATCGCCTGCGCCGCCTGCCGCGCCTGCGCGATGCTGACGGCGGCCTGTACGTCATCGCAGGGCTGGGCTCGCGGGGCATCACCTGGGCGGCGCTGTGCGGCGAGCTGCTCGCCTCCTGGGTCACCGGCGTGCCTTGCCCGGTCGAAGCCGACCTGCGCGACGCGCTCGACCCGGCCCGCGCCTGGCTGGCCGCGCGCCGCCGCGTCGTCCCCCGCGAGCCGGCGACATGAACCCGGCCCGGCTCGCCGACGCCGTGCTGCTGCTGCACGCCGGCTTCATCGCCTTCGTCGTCGCGGGCGGACTGCTGGGACTGCGCTGGCCGCGGCTCCTGCTGGTGCACCTGCCGGCCTGGCTGTGGGGCGCCTACGTGGAGCTGAGCGGCAGCATCTGCCCGCTGACGCAGCTGGAGAACCGACTGCGCGCCGAGGCCGGCCAGCGCGGCTACGAGGCCGGCTTCATCGAGCACTGGCTGCTGCCGCTGATCTATCCGGCGGGGCTGACGCGCGAGCTGCAGGGGCTGCTCGGCGCTGGCGTGATCGCGATCAACCTCGCGGTCTATGTGCTGGTCTGGCGGCGCTGGCGCAAGGCCTCGTAGAAGCAGACCGCCGCGGCTGCGGCCACGTTGAGCGACTCCTCGCCGCCCGGCTGCGGGATGCGCCGCGTCTCGCGGCAGCGTTGCAGCAGGGCCGCATCGACGCCCTGCCCTTCGTGACCCAGCACCCAGGCGCACGGCGTCGGCAAGCGGCCTTCGTCCAGTGCGGGGCCGGCATGCGAGCTGGTCGCGACGAGCGGCAGCGTCAGCGCATCCAGGTCCGCGAGCGTCGCGCGCTCGACCAGGCGCAGCGCGAAATGAGCGCCCATGCCGGCGCGCAGCACCTTCGGCGACCACAGCGCTGCGGTGCCCTCCAGCGCAATGACCTGCGCCACGCCCAGGGCGGCTGCGCTGCGCAGGATGCTGCCGACGTTGCCGGCGTCCTGCAGCCGGTCCAGCACGACCGTCGCGATGCCGTCCCGCGGCGGCGCCGCCGCAGGCATCTCGATCAGGAAGCCCAGACGCGCCGGCGACTCCAGCGCGCTGAGCTGGGCAAACAGGGCATCGGCCACGATGGCCACGCGCGGTGCGGCCTGAGCCAGCGCACGCAGGCGCGCGTCGGACCAGCCGCTCTCGCCGATGACCGCCTGCAGCGGCGCGAGGCCGCGTGCGAGGCAGGCCTCGCACAGATGGTCGCCCTCGATCCAGACCTCGCCGAGCCGGCGGTAGGCCCCGGGATCGCGGATCAGCCGCCGCAGCTGCACCAGCAGCGGGTTGCCGGCCGCGGTGATCTGCTGCGGGCCGCTGGTCACGCCGGCGGCTCCAGCACCGCGCGCACCGGGCCGAAGCTGCGCCGGTGCGCGCCGCAGGCCCCGTGCGTGCGCAGCGCCGCCAGGTGGTCGGGCGTGGGGTAGCCCTTGTGCCCTGCAAAGCCGTACTGCGGGTGCGCCTCGTGCAGCGCCAGGCACAGGCGGTCGCGGTGCACCTTGGCCAGGATCGATGCCGCCGAGATCGCGGCGACGAGTGCATCGCCCTTGACGATGGCCTCGGCCGGCACCTTCAGCACGGGCAGGCGGTTGCCGTCGACCAGCACCTTGTGCGGCACCAGCCGCAGGCCTTCGACCGCGCGCTTCATGGCCAGCAGCGTCGCCTGCAGGATGTTCAGGCGGTCGATCTCCTCGACGCTGGCCTCGGCGACGCAGCAGCACAGCGCCTTGGCGCGGATCTCGTCGAACAGACGCTCGCGCGTGCGCGGACCCAGCGCCTTGGAGTCGCCCAGGCCGCGGATCGGCCGCAGATCGTCGAGGATCACCGCCGCGGCCACCACCGGCCCGGCCAGCGGCCCGCGCCCGGCCTCGTCGACCCCGGCCATCAGGCCCGGCGCGTCCCAGGACAGCCCCAGCTGCTCAGGCTTCGAGGATCCGCGCGATCGCATCGGTCGCCGCCCGCGCGGTGTCGCGCCGCAGGCTCAGGTGGATGTCGTCGAAGCGCTGCGCGACGCGGGCGCTGGCGACGGGATCGTCGAGCCAGCGCAAGACCGCGGACGCCAGCGCCTCCGGCGTCATGTCGTCCTGCAGCAGCTCGGGCACGACGAAGTCGCCCGCCAGCACGTTGGGCAGGCCGACCCAGGGCTGGTAGCGCATGCGCCGCATCAGTTGCCAGCTCAGCCAGGCCATGCGGTAGCCGATGACCATCGGGCGCTTGAACAAGGCGGCCTCCAGCGTCGCGGTCCCGCTGGCGACCATCGCAGCGTCGCTGGCGGCCAGCACCTCGTGCGAACGGCCGTCGACCAGCTGCAGCGCCTGCTGCGCCCCGGCGTCGGCGACGACCGCTTCGATCAGGGTCCGCAGGCCGGGCGCGACCGGCAGCACGCAGCGCAACCCTGGCCGAGCGGCACGCAGGCGCTGCGCGGCACGCACGAATGCCGGCGCGATGTGCCGGACCTCGCCGCGTCGCGAGCCCGGCAGGATCGCGACGACGACGTCCTCGGCGCCCAGGCCCAGGGCCGAACGCGCGGCCGCCCTCGGCACCTCGAGAGGGATCGCGTCGGCCAGCGGGTGACCCACATAGCTGGCCGGCACGCCGGCCTTTGCCAGCAGCGACGGCTCGAAGGGAAACAGGCACAGCACGTGGTCGGCCGACGCCGCGAGCTTGTGCACCCGGCCGCCGCGCCAGGCCCAGATCGACGGGCAGACGAAGTGGATGGTCTTCATGCCGGCCGACTTGAGCCGGGCCTCGAGGCCGAGGTTGAAGTCCGGGGCGTCGATGCCGATGAAGGCCGCGGGACGGTCGGCCAGCAGCCGGTCGCCGAGCTCGCGACGCAGCGCGACGAGCTGCCGATAGACCCGCAGCGCCTCCGCGTAGCCGTGCACGGCCAGCCGGTCGCTCGGCCACCAGGCCTCGAAGCCCTGCGCACTCATCTTCGGCCCGCCGATCCCGGCCATCTGCAGCTCGGGCCAGCGCGACCGCAACCCGCCCATCAGCAGCCCGGCGAGCAGGTCGCCCGAGGCTTCGCCGGCGACCATGCCGAGGCGCATCGTCGCGACGCGCTAGCGGACGATGCCGCGCGTCGAGGCCGCGAGGAAGTCGAGCATCAGGGCCACGTCGGCGTCGCCCTGCTCGACCGTGCCCTGCAGCGCCGCGATCTCGCCCTTGGCGTCGTCCAGCGTCAGGCCCTTGCGGTACAGCAGCCGGTGCATCTGCTTGACCTGGGCGATGCGCTCCGGCCCGAAGCCGCGGCGACGCAGCCCTTCGACGTTGAAGCCGCGCACCTCGGCAGGGTTGCCGTCGACCATCATGAAGGGCGGGACGTCCTGCGACAGCGCGGTCTGGAAACCGGCCATCGCGTGCGAGCCGATCTTCACGAACTGGTGCACGCCGGTCAGCCCGCCGACGATGACCCAGTCGCCGACGTGCACGTGGCCGGCGAGCGTCGCGTTGTTGGCCAGGATGCAGCGGCTGCCCAGCTGCACGTCGTGCGCCAGGTGCACGTAGGCCATGATCCAGTTGTCGCTGCCGACGCGCGTGACACCACCGTCCTGCACCGTGCCGCAGTTGAAGGTGCAGAACTCGCGCACGGTGTTGCGGTCGCCGATCACCAGCTCGGTCGGCTCGCCGGCGTACTTCATGTCCTGCGGCGCGGCACCGAGCGAACAGAACTGCCAGATGCGGTTGTTTTCGCCGATCGTCGTATGCCCTTCGATCACGCAGTGCGCGCCGATGCTCGTGCCGGCCCCGACCTTCACCTGCGGACCGATCACCGTGTACGGGCCCACGCTCACGTCGGCGGCCAGGCGGGCGGCCGGGTCGACGAGGGCGGTCGGGTGGATGCTCATCGGCGGCCGCTCAGGCGATCGAGCGCTTGGTGCACATCAGCTGTGCCTCGGCGGCCAGTTCTTCACCAACCTTGGCGCGGACATGGAACTTGTGGATGCCGGCGCGCACGCGGTCGACCTCGACCTCCAGCGTCAGCTGATCGCCCGGTTCGACCGGCCGCTTGAAGCGGGCCGCGTCGATGCCGACGAAGTAGATGACCGAGTTGTGGTCCGTGCCCTCGCCGTCGACCGAGAAGGCCAGCAGCGCCGCCGCCTGGGCGAGCGCCTCGATGATCAGCACGCCCGGCATCACCGGCCGGTGCGGGAAGTGCCCGACGAAGAAGGGTTCGTTGATCGTGACGTTCTTGAGCGCCTTGATGCGCTTGCCCGGCTCCATCTCCAGCACCCGGTCGACCAGGAGGAAGGGGTAGCGATGCGGCAGTTTCTCGAGGATCTGGTGGATGTCCATCATGGCGTGCTTGTCTCGGTCTCGTGGCGCGGCGGGCTCAGGCGGGCTCGTCGGTCTTGCCGGCGCTGCGCTCCAGCGCGCGGATCCGCTCGCGCAGCGCGTGCAGCTGCCGCAGCGTGACAGCGTTCTTCTCCCAGCTGCGATTGTCGTCGAGCGGGAAGAAGCCGGTGTAGGTACCTGGCTGCGCGATCGAGCGGCTGACCGTGCTCTGCGCCGAGATGTGCACGTCGTCGGCGATCGTCAGGTGGCCCAGGATGCCGGCGCCCCCGCCGATGGTGCAGCGTGCGCCGATGCGCGTGCTGCCTGCCACCGCCGAACAGCCGGCCATCGCGCTGCCGCGGCCGATGTGCACGTTGTGGGCGATCTGGATCAGGTTGTCGAGCTTGACGCCGTCCTCGATCACCGTGTCGCCGAGCGCCCCGCGGTCGATGCAGGTGTTGGCGCCGATCTCGACGTCGTCGCCGATGCGCACCGCGCCCAGCTGCTCGATCTTCACGTAGCCCTGGTCCCTGGTCGGCGCGAAGCCGAAACCGTCGGCACCGATGACCACGCCGCTGTGCACGACGCCGCGCGCGCCGATCGTGCAGTCGAACCCCAGCGTGACGCGCGGATGCAGCCGCGTCCCCGCACCGATCCGCGCATTGCGGCCGACGAAGCACTGCGCGCCGACGACGACGCCATCGCCGATCGAGGCGCCGGCCTCGACGACGGCCAGCGGACCGATGCTCGCACCCGCGCCGAGCCGCGCACCCGCATCGACGACCGCGCTCGGATGCACCCCGGCCACAGCCGCCGGTCGCGTGCGCGCCGCCCACCACTGGGTCAGTCGCGCGAAGTAGAGGTAGGGGTCGGGCGTCACGAGCGCCGCACCACGCGCCGCCGCCTCGTCGCGCAGGGCCGGCGCGACGATCACGCAGCCGGCCGCACTGCCGGCCAGCTGCTGCCGATAGCGCGGATTGGCCAGGAAGGAGATCGCGTCCGGGGTCGCCGCCTCGAGCGGGGCGATGCGCGCGATGCGCAGCGACGGCGGGCCGATCAACTCGCCGCCCAGCGCGGCGGCGATTTCACCCAGGCTGACCGATTCCGGAGATTCCGCCGACACGTGAACCGCGCCGCCGGGGCGCCTCACTTGGCGGCGTTGAGCGCCTTGATCACCTTCTCGGTGATGTCGACGCGCGGGCCGGCGAACACGGCTTCCTGAAGGATCAGGTCGTACTTCTCGGCGTCGAAGATCTGCTTGATCGCGCGGTTGGAGCGCTCGACGACGGCGGACAGCTCCTCGTTCTTGCGCTGGTTCAGGTCTTCCTGGAACTCGCGGCGCTTGCGCTGCAGTTCGCGGTCCTGCTCGACCAGTTCGCGCTGGCGCCGACCGCGTTCGCTCTCGGGCAACGTGGGAGCGTCCTTCTCGAGCTTGTCCGCCGCGGTCTTGAGGCGGGCGCCGGTGTCGGCGAGCTCCTTGTCGCGCTTGGAGAACTCGGCTTCGAGCTTGGCCTGGGCCGCCTTGGCGGGTGCCGACTCGCGCAACACGCGCTCGCCGTTCACGTAGCCGATCTTCAGTTCCTGGGCATGCGCACCGGCCATCGCGGTCGCGAGCACGGCCGCAGCCAGCATGGTCTTCATCGACAAGGTCTTCATCAGAACGCGGTCCCGATCTGGAATTGGAACTTCTGAATTCTATCCTGCGAGAACTTCTTCAAAGGCTCGCCGTAGCTGATCTTCAGAGGTCCGACCGGCGACACCCAGCTCAGGCCGATGCCGGCCGACGAGCGCAGGTCGCCGAACTTGAGCTTCTCGTTCTCGCCCCAGACGTTGCCGGCGTCCGCGTAGGCGAACAGGCGCAGCGTCCGGTCGTTGCCGGAGCCCGGCACCGGCACGTAGAACTCGGCGTTGAGATTGACCCGCCGGTTGCCGCCGATGTAGGCGCCCGTCACGTCGACGGGGCCGAGCGAGCCCTGGTCGAAGCCCCGCACCGAGCCGAGGCCGCCGCCGTAGAAGTTCTTGAAGATCGGGTACGGGCGGCCGCCGAACCCCTTGCCGTAGCCCATCTCGGCATTGAGGCCGAGCGTGAAGCGCTTGGACAGCGGAATCCACTGCTGGAACTGGTAGTTGGCCCGCAGGTAGCGTGTGTCGAGCGCTACGCTCCACTCGGCATTCACGCGCTGGAAGCGCCCGGCCGTCGGCACCAGGGCGCTGTCGCGGCCATCGCGCTGCCAGCCCAGCGTCAGCGGCAGGCTGTCCGCGGTGTCACCGAAGGCCTCGCGGTAGAGGAAGTAACTGTTCGGGATCGAGGCGCCGGCCTTGATCTCGGTGCGCTCCCAGCCGATGCCGAAGAACACGGTGTCGAACTCGCTGAACGGCACGCCGAAGCGGATCGACGCCCCGGGCGTCACCAGTTCGTACTCCTCGCCCTGGCTGTTGATCGGCTTGGAGGTGCGGTAGTAGACGTCGATGGCACGCGAGATGCCGTCGATCGTGAAGTAGGGGTCGACGGTGCTGACGACGAGGTTGCGGTTGAAGCGGCTGGTGTTGACCTCGAGGCCCAGGTAGTTGCCGCTGCCGAAGATGTTGTCCTGGCGGATGCCGAAGGTCAGCGAGACCTTGTCGGCGCTGGAGAAGCCGGCGCCGAGCTGCAGATTGCCGGTCGGCTTCTCCTTGACTTCGGCCGTCAGGTCGACCTGGTCGGGCGAGCCCGGGACCTCGTTCGTGTCGACGTTGACTTCGCTGAAGTAGCCGAGCCGGTCGATGCGGTCGCGCGACAGCTTGATGCGGCGGCCGTCGTACCACGACGACTCGAACTGCCGGAACTCGCGGCGCACGACCTCGTCGCGCGTGCGGGCGTTGCCGGCCACGTTGATGCGGCGGACGTAGACGCGACGGCTCGGCTCACCGACCAGCACGACCTCGACGCGGCCGGTGGCGCGGTCGATCTCGGTGCGCGGCTCGGTGCGCGCGAAGGCGTAGCCGAAAGCGCCGTAGAGCTCGCCGAAGCGGCGCGACGTCTCGGCCACCGCCTCGGCGCGATAGGCCTCGCCCGGCTTGATCGCGACCAGCGCCTTGAAGTCGTCTTCCTTGCCGAGGTAGTCGCCTTCGAGCCGTACCGCCGTCACTGTGTAGGGCTGGCCCTCGGTGACGTTGATCGTGATCGAGATGTTCTGCTTGTCCGGCGAGATAGCGACCTGCGTCGACTCGACGTTGAACTCGAGGTAGCCGCGGTTCAGGTAGTAGGCGCGCAGCGTCTCGAGGTCGGCATTGAGCTTGGTGCGCGAGTAGCGGTCGGTCTTCGTGTACCAGGTCAGCCAGCCACTGGTGGTGAGCTCGAGCTGACCCAGCAGCGTGCCTTCCGAGAAAGCCTGGCTGCCGGTGATGCGGATCTCGCTGATCTTGGCGACCTCGCCCTCGCTCATCGTGAAGGTCACGTTGACGCGATTGCGCTCGGCCGGCGAGATCGTGGTGACCACCTCGGCGCCGTAGAGGCTGCGCGTGAGGTACTGGCGCTTGAGCTCCTGCTCGGCGCGGTCGGCCAGCGAGCGGTCGAAAGGCTGGCCTTCGCCGATGCCGACGTCCTTCAGGGACTTGGTCAGCACGTCCTTGTCGAATTCCTTCAAGCCGACGAAGCTGACGCTCGAGATGATCGGCCGCTCCTCGACGACCACGACGACGACGTCGCCCTCGACTTCGAGCCGGACGTCCTTGAAGAGGCCGGTCGCGAACAGCGCCCGCAACGCGGCGGCGCCCTTCTCGTCGTTGTAGGTGTCGCCGATGCGAAACGGCAATGCGCCGAACACCGTGCCCGCGTCGGCCCGCTGCAGGCCCTCGACGCGGATGTCCTTCAGGACGAAGGGATCGACCGCCCAGGCCGGTGTCGCATGCAGGGCCGCCACCAGCGCGGCGCTCAGCAGCGTCGGTCGCAGGGTGCGGGGCGGGGTCAGCAGGCGCGAGGCGACGGACAGGAACGCTGGAGCGAGGGACATGCGGTCAGTGCAGGCCCAGCAGGCGGGCCACGTCGTTGTAGAGGGCCAGTGACATCATCATGAGCATGATCGCCAGCCCCCCGCGCTGCAGCCGATCCAGCCACACTTCAGAGACCGGCCGCCCTGTCACCGCTTCGAAAAGATGATACATGAGGTGCCCGCCGTCGAGCATCGGCAACGGCAGCAGATTGAGCACGCCGAGGCTGACGCTGACCAGGGCCAGGAAGCCCAGGTAGTAGGTCAGGCCGAGCTGTGCCGACTGACCGGCGTAGTCGGCGATGGTCAGCGGACCGCTGAGGTTCTTCAGCGAGGCTTCGCCCACCAGCATCTTGCCGAGCATGCGCAGGCTGAGGGCCGCCACGTCCCAGGTGTGGCGCGCGCCCCGCACCAGACCGTCGACGAAGCCGTAGCGCACCGTGACCATCGCCGGCGGCTGCCCGATGTAGGCCTCGATGCGGGCGACGCTCTGCCCGCGATCGACGCTCAGCGCCGGCGTCACATCGAGGTCCAGCCGCTCGCCGCCCCGCTGCACCTGCCAGTCCATGGTGAGCGCGGTGCCGTCGCGCACCGCGCCGCGGATCGCCTGGCGCAGGCTGCCGGCATCGACGATCCGCTCGCCATCGACCGCCAGCACGCGATCGCCCTCGCGAAGCCCGGCCCGGTGGGCCGGCCCACCGTCGACCAGCTTGCCGAGCACCGGTTCGCTGAACGGCGCGCCGATGCCGATGCGGCGCATCAGCTCGGCATCGACGTCGCGCGCGCCGACACCTTCGAGTGCCAGGCGCACCGTCCGGCCGCCCCGGCCGTCGCCATCGGTGACGCGCAGCCGCAGGCTCTCGCCGCGCAGCGCCGCGTCGGTCAGCTGCCAGCGCAGCTCGGTCATCGACTGCAGCGGCGTCTCCTCGCCCGCCTCGTCGACCGTCGCCCGCACCCAGTCGCCGGCCGCGAGGCCGGCGCGCTCGGCGACGCTGCCCGCCGTCGGCGTACCGAGCAGGGCCTTGGGTTCCTCCATGCCGACCCAGTTGGTGGCGGCATAGAGCAGCACGGCCAGCAGCAGGTTGGCCGCCGGTCCGGCCGCGACGATGGCCGAGCGCTGCCACAGCGGCCGGCGGTTGAAGGCCCGATCACGATCGACGGGGTCGACCTCGTCCTCGCGCTCGTCGAGCATCTTGACGTAGCCCCCCAGCGGCAGCGCCGAGATGACGAACTCGGTCTCGCCGCGCTGGCGCCGCCAGATCACGCGCCCGAAACCGACCGAGAAGCGCAGCACCTTGACGCCGCAGGCGACCGCCACGCGGTAGTGGCCGTACTCGTGGACCACGATCAGCACCGCGAGCGTCAGCAGGAAGGCCAGGACGGTGGTCATGCGAGCGCCTTCACGTGCTGGCTGGCCACGGAGCGGGCCTCGGCATCGAGGCCCAGCAGGCCGGCGAGCGAGTCGGCCGCGGCGGGTCCGATGGCGGTGCGATCGAGGGTGTGCGCATTGACGCTGTGAATCTGATCGAAGCGGATCGTTCCCGCCAGGAAAGCGGCGACCGCCACTTCGTTGGCCGCGTTGAGCACCGCCGTGCTGCCCGGCGGCCCGTCCAGCGTGGACCACGCCAGCGACAGGCCCGGATAGCGCACGGGGTCCACGGGCTCGAAGCTGAGCGCCGACAGGCGCTCGAAGTCCAGGGCCTCGGCGCCGGACTCGATGCGCTCGGGCCAGGCCAGGCCGTAGGCGATCGGCACGCGCATATCGGGCGTGCCGAGCTGGGCCAGCACCGAGTGGTCGCGACACACGACCATCGAGTGGATGATGCTCTGCGGGTGCAGCACCACGCGCACCTGGGACGGCGCCAGGTCGAACAGCCAGTGCGCCTCGATCACCTCGAGCGCCTTGTTCATCATCGTCGCCGAGTCGACCGAGATCTTGCGGCCCATGACCCAGTTCGGGTGGGCACAGGCCTCGTCCGGCGTCACCTTGCGCAGGCTGGCCGGCTCGCGGGTGCGGAAGGGGCCGCCGGACGCGGTGAGCACGATGTGATCGATGCGGCGTGCCCAGGCGCCGCGGTCCTCGGGCAGGCACTGGAAGATCGCGGAGTGCTCGCTGTCGATCGGCAGCAGCGTGGCGCCGCCCTCGCGCACCGCGCGCATGAAGAGCGCGCCGCCGACGACCAGCGCCTCCTTGTTGGCCAGCAGCAGCCGCTTGCCGGCGCGCGCGGCGGCCAGGCAGGGCGCCAGGCCGGCGGCGCCGACGATGGCCGCCATCACCGCATCGACCTCCGGGTGCGCCGCCACCTCGGACAACGCGGCCTCGCCGTCGAGCACCTCGAGGTCCAGCCCGGCCAGCAGTTCGCGCAGGCGGCCCGCGGCGTTCGCATCCGGCACCACCGCATAGCGCGGGCGGTGGATGCGGCACTGCTGCGCGAGCTCGTCGATGCGGCGCTGCGCGCTCAGCGCGAAGACCTCGTAGCGCCCCGGATGGCGCGCCAGCACGTCGAGCGTGTTGACGCCGATCGAGCCGGTCGAGCCGAGCACGCAGATGCGCTGCAACGTCATCGGCTCCGCCTCAGAGCGCACAAAGGGCCAGCGCCAGCGGAAACACCGGCAGCAACGCGTCGATGCGGTCGAAGACCCCGCCGTGCCCGGGCAGCAGCGAGCTGCTGTCCTTGGCGCCCGCACTGCGCTTGACCAGCGATTCGAAGAGATCGCCGACGACGCTCAGCGCCGTCAGGAACAGCAGCGCCAGCGCACCGGCCACGAGACCGAGCCGGCCTTGCAGTTCGCTGAAGAGGCTGGGCACGGCCTGCCCGGTGCTGCGATCGAAGGCGATCCAGGCACCCGCCAGCAGCAGCACGCCGAGCATGCCGCTCCACACACCCTCCCAGCTCTTGCCAGGGCTGATCGCCGGTGCGAGCTTGCGGCGACCGAAGGCCCGCCCGCCGAAGTACGCAGCGATGTCGGCCGCCCAGACCAGCACGAAGATCGACAGCAGGAAGTTCACGCCACGCGCCTTGGCCTGCGCCAGGGCCAGCCAGACCAGTCCCAGCAGCAAAGCGCCCAGCAGCAGGCGCAGCCCGACCGGCCACTGAGGCCAGCGTGCCACACCCCGGGCCAGCACCCAGGCCCCGCCCAGCACCCACAGGGCGGTCGCGAACCACCACAGCAACGGCGGCACCCTCAGTGCCCAGCCCGACGCGTAGGCCAGCAGGCCGGCCGCCGCGATCGCCAGGCCGAGCAGCACGGCCGGCCCGCCCGCCAGGCCATTCAGGCGACCCCACTCCCAGCCGGCCGCGCCGACCATCAGCAGCATCAGCAACGCGAACGGCCACAGCAGCGGCCAGAACAGCGCGGGCAGCAGCAGCGCCAGCAGGACCAGCGCCGTGATGATGCGTTGCTTCAGCATCGCGCCGGGTCAAGCTGCGCCCTGCCCCGCCAGCTGGGCCGCCGGCAGCGGCTTGACCCCGCCGAAACGGCGGTCGCGGGCCGCATAGGTGGCCAGCGCGGCATCGAGCTCGACCTCGTCGAAGTCGGGCCACAGGCAGGGCGTGAAGTGCAGCTCCGAGTAGGCGGCCTGCCACAGCAGGAAGTTGGAGATGCGCACCTCGCCGCCGGTGCGGATGAACAGATCCGGATCCGGCGCATGACTCAGCGCCATGTAGCGGGACAGCCGGGCCTCGCTCAGCTCCGCCGCCGGCACGCCGTCGGCGATGGCTTGTCGACAGGCCTGCAGCACATCCCAGCGGCCGCCGTAGTTGAAGGCGACCGACAGGGTGATGCGCGAGTTGTGCTCGGTGCTGCGCTCGGCCTCGAGCCAGGCCTCGCGCACCTTCTCGGACACCGCCTCGCGATCGCCGACGATGCGGATGCGCACGCCCTCGCTGGCCAGCTTGGCGAGGTACTTCGACACGGCGACCAGCACCAGGCTCATCAGGCCCGAGACCTCTTCCTCGGGGCGCTTCCAGTTCTCGCTCGAGAAGGCGAACACCGTCAGGTACTCGATGCCGCGATCGGCGCAGGCCTTGACGGTGCGCACCAGCGCATCGACGCCCTGCTTGTGGCCGATGAAGCGCGGCATGAAGCGCTTGCTGGCCCAGCGGCCATTGCCATCCATCACGATCGCCACGTGACGTGGGATCGGGGACGGGACCGGCTTCACGGCAGGCGGCCTGCGCATCGGCTCAGACCGCGAGGATCTCGGCTTCCTTGGCCTGCACCAGCCGGTCGATCTCGGCGATCGAGCGGTCGGTCAGCTTCTGCACGTCTTCCTGGGCACGCTTCTCGTCGTCCTCGCCGATCTGCTTGTCCTTGAACAGGCGCTTGATCTGCTCGTTGGCATCGCGCCGCAGGTTGCGCACCGCGACCTTGCAGTCCTCGCCCTCGCCGCGCACGACCTTGGTCAGGTCCTTGCGGCGCTCCTCGGTCAGCGCCGGCATCGGCACGCGCAGCAGGTCGCCCTGGGCGGCCGGGTTCAGGCCGAGGTCCGATTCGCGGATCGCCTTCTCGATCTTGGCGCCCATGCCCTTCTCCCAGGGCTGGACGCTGATGGTCCGCGCGTCGAGCAGCGTCACGTTGGCGACCTGGCTGATCGGCACCATCGAGCCGTAGTAGTCGACGTGCACCTGGTCCAGCAGGCCCGGGTGGGCGCGGCCGGTGCGCACCTTCTGCAGCTCGCCCTTGAAGGCCTCGATGGACTTGGCGGTCTTCTGTTCCAGCGTCTTCTTGATGTCGGCAATGCTCATGATCGATTCCCGCAACGGCAGGGGTCACACATGCACCAGGGTGCCCTCGTCCTCGCCCAGCACCACGCGCCGCAGGGCGCCGGGCTTGAAGATCGAGAACACCTTGATCGGCAGCTTCTGGTCGCGGCACA
>CAZUUU010000026.1:0-28507 GCA_964622685.1 uncultured Methylibium sp. | reverse complement strand
GACTGGGACAAGTGGGAAGACCCGTTCCGCCTGACGATGGACGCCTACTGGAAGTTCCAGGGCGAGAAGGAGAAGAAGCTCTACGCGATCATCGATGCGTTCCAGCAGAACCAGGGTCAGTTCAACATCAGCGACCCGCGCTACATCAACACGCTGAAGCTGTTCCTGACCGGCGTGTCACCGCTCGAGTACGCCGCACACCGCGGCTACGCAATGGCCGGTCGCTCGTTCCGCGGCGTCGGCGCGCGGGTGGCGGCGCAGATGCAGTCGATCGACGAACTGCGCCATGCGCAGACGCAGTTCCACACCATCAGCCACTTCAACAAGTATTTCAACGGCCTGCACGACCCGCAGTGGATGCACGACCGCATCTGGTACCTGTCGGTGCCGAAGTCCTACTTCGAGGACGCGATGACCGCGGGGCCGTTCGAGTTCGTCACCGCGATCTCGTTCAGCTTCGAGTACGTGCTGACCAACCTGCTATTCATGCCCTTCATGAGCGGCGCCGCGTTCAACGGCGACATGGCGACCGTGACCTTCGGCTTCTCGGCACAGTCGGACGAGTCGCGCCACATGACGCTGGGCCTCGAGGTCGTGAAGTTCATGCTCGAGCAGGACCCGGACAACGTGCCGATCATCCAGCGCTGGGTCGACAAGTGGTTCTGGCGCGGCTACCGGCTGCTGACGCTGGTCGCGATGATGATGGACTACATGCTCCCCAAGAAGGTGATGAGCTGGAGTGAAGCCTGGGAGATGTACTTCGAGAAGAACGGCGGCGCGCTGTTCGAGGACCTCGCCCGCTACGGCATCCGCCTGCCCAAGTACCACGATGTCGCCAGCAAGGAAAAGGGCCACCTGTCGCACATCGCCTGGGCGACCTTCAACAACTACGGGCACGCGGCCGACTTCAACACCTGGGTGCCGCAGGCTGACGAGCTGGACTGGCTGAGCCAGAAGTACCCGGACAGCTTCGACCAGCACTACCGCCCGCGCTTCGAGTGGCTCGCCGAGCAGGAGCGCAAGAACGGCAAGATGTGGCGCAACAACACGCTGCCGATGCTGTGCCAGACCTGCCAGGTCCCGGCCATCTTCACCGAGCCCGACGACCCGACCCGCATCTGCCTGCGCGAGAGCAGCTACCACGGCATGAAGTACCACTTCTGCTCCGACGGCTGCAAGGACATCTTCGACCACGAGCCCGAGAAGTACGTCCAGTCGTGGCTGCCGGTGCACCAGATCTACCAGGGCAACTGCTTCCCCGAGGGGACCGACCCGACCGTGCCCGGCTTCGATGCGCTCGCCAAGGTGCTCGAGTATTACCACCTGCAGCCGGGTGCCGACAGCGGCGACTTCAACACCTCGCCCGACCGCCTGAACTGGGAACGCTGGACCGGGCAGGACCTGACGCAGCCCGACGTCAAGGCGGCCTGAGCAGCGCCCCCACCCAACCCTGGAGACACGACATGGCCGTCGTCGCATTGAAGCCCGGTTACTCCGGGCCCGTTCAAGACACCGAGGACAAGTTCCACGGCAACCGTCTGCTCTACATCTGCTGGGACGAGCACCTGCTGTTCTGCGCCCCGGTGTGCCTTCCACTGCCGCCCGGCATGCCGTTCGGCGCGCTCGTGGCCGAGGTGCTGCCGGGCGTCTATGGCAGCCACCCCGACTTCGCGAAGATCGACTGGGGCACGGTGCTGTGGGCCGACTCCGGCAAGCCGTTCAAGCCGGACCCTGCCAAATCACTGGCCGACAACGGCCTCGTGCACAAGTCGGTGATCCGCTTCCGCACGCCCGGGCTGCGAGGCATCCAGGGGACGTGCAGCTGAAAGGCTGCGGCGGAGTTAGCATGAGCTTCCAGATCACCATCGAGCCGCTCGGTCAGGGCGTGCCCTCGCGCGACGGGCAGACCGTGCTCGACGCCTGCCTGCGCGCCGGCGTGTGGCTGCCGCACGCCTGCGGCCACGGCGTGTGCGGCACCTGCAAGGTCCAGGTGCTGCAGGGCGAGTGCGACCATGGCGACGCCTCCAACTTCGCGCTGATGGATTTCGAGCGCGACGAGGGCAAGATCCTCGCGTGCTGCGCCAGCGCACAGACCGACCTCGTGATCGAGGCCGAGATCGACGAGGACCCCGACGCGGCTTTCCTGCCGCTCGAGGATTTCGACGCCGAGCTGGTCGAGGCGCGCATGCTGACGCCGACGATCCGCGGGCTGTGGCTGCGCACCGATCGCGCCGTGCCGTTCCAGGCCGGTCAGTACCTGATGCTGCAGGTACCCGGCGTGGACGGCGAGCGCGCCTTCTCGATCGCCAACGCGCCCGGCGCGGAAGCGAACGGGGCTCTGGTCGAGCTGCACATCCGCCGCGTGCCCGAGGGCCGCGCCACCGGCTGGCTGCACGACCGACTCGCCGTCGGCGACCGCCTGCGCTTCACCGCGCCGACCGGGCGTTTCTTCGTCCGCAAGTCGGCCGCGATGCCGATGATCTTCGTGGCCGGAGGCTCGGGCCTGTCGAGCCCGAAGTCGATGATCCTCGACCTGCTGGCCGAGGGCTGCAGCTTGCCGATGACCTTGGTGCAGGGTGCCCGCAACGTCGACGAGCTCTATTTCCGCGAGCTGTTCGAGCGGCTGGCCGGGCAGCACCCCAACTTCAGCTACGTGCCGGTGTTGTCGGACCTGCCCGCCGACGCGCGGTGGGACGGCGCGCGCGGCTACGCCCACGAGGCGCTGAAGGCGCACTTCGCCGGCGACTTCCGCGGCCACAAGGCCTACCTGTGCGGGCCCCCGCCGATGATCGAGGCCAGCATCGCCACGCTGATGCAGGGCCGACTGTTCGAGCGCGACATCTACGCCGAGAAGTTCTTCACTTCGGCCGACGCCGCCGGCTCGGCGCCGCGCAGCCCGTTGTTCAAGGCGCTATGAGTCGCGGAGCAGCGATGAACCACGCGGTCGATATCACCAACACGCGGGAGCGCTACTCCTGCGCCGAGGCGGCGACGCTGCTCGCCGGCATGGAGGCGCTGGCGCGCCGCGGCATCCCGGTTGGCTGCCGCGGTGGTGGCTGCGGCGTCTGCAAGGTGCGCATCGAGGCTGGACGTGTGCGAACCGAGAAGATGAGCCGCTGCCACGTCAGCGCGGCCGAGGAGGCCGACGGCTACGTGCTGGCCTGTCGCGCCTTCCCGCAAAGCGATGTGCGCCTGCGCGCCGTCGACAAGCTGGCCCGCTGCATCGAACGCAGCCAGGCCCGTTCGATGTTCCTGGACGCCGCCCTCGAGGCCGGCGGCCGTTCCTGACACCCAACCACAAGGAGACATTCCATGGCACTCACAGGCGTTCTGCGACCGGGTCACGTGCAACTGCGCGTGCTCGACCTGCCGGCGGCCGTCCGGCACTACAGCGAAGTTCTCGGACTGTGGGAGGCCGGCAGCGATGCGCAGGGTCGCGCCTACTTCAAGGCCTGGGACGAGCACGATCACCACAGCGTCGTGCTGCGCGAGGCCGACAGCGCTGGCATGGACTTCATGGGCTTCCGCGTCGACTCGACCGCCACGCTCAAGCGCCTGGCCGAAGAGGTCAAGGCCAGCGGGCTGGCGACCGACATGCAATGGATAGCGGCCGGCGAGATGCTCAAGACCGGCGAGCGCTTCCGCTTCACCGTGCCGACCGGCCACTCGATCGAGTTGTTCGCCGAGAAGGACAAGACCGGCAACGGCATGCCGCTCGAGAACCCCGAGGTCTACCCCGACGGCCTGAAGGGCATGTCGCCGACGCGCTTCGACCACTGCCTGCTCTACGGCGATGACCTCGACGGCAGCGTCAAGCTGTTCCGTGACGTGCTCGGCTTCACGCTGACCGAGCAGGTCGTCGCCGGCCCGGATCGGATGCAGATCGCCGCCTTCCTGACCTGCTCGAACAAGCCGCATGACATTGCCTTCATCCGCAGCCCGGAGAAGAACAAGTTCCATCACGCCTCGTTCATCCTCGACAACTGGGGCGAGGTCCTGAAGGCCGCCGACATCATCACGCGCAAGCGGGTGTCGCTCGACATCGGCCCGACGCGTCATGGCATCACCCGCGGCGAGACGATCTACTTCTTCGACCCGAGCGGCAACCGCAACGAGGTCTTCTCCGGCGGCTACATCCACTATCCGGACCGCCCGGTGCTGACCTGGACCGACGACGACCTCGGTCGCGCGATCTTCTATCACGACCGCAAGCTCAACGAGAACTTCCTGAGCGTCGTGACTTGAACAACCCCCGTTGCGGCTTCGCCGCTCCCCCTCAAGGGGGCGCCGCTGGCGGACCGGCAGAGCCGGATCCGCGGCGGCTGCTTGATGAACGCAGTGCAACGATAGCCCGAGCTGATCGCAGGCCATGAAACAGTTCCTGAACTTCATCGACGGCGATTTCGTCGCCACCGACAAGACCTTCGCCAACCGTGCGCCGGTGGATAACCGGGTGCTGGGTCTCGTTCACGAGGCGGGCGCGGCCGAGGTCGATGCCGCGGTGCGCGCGGCGCGCGCGGCGCTCGACGGTCCGTGGGGACAGATGTCGGTCGTCAAGCGCGTCGAACTGCTCCACGCGGTGGCCGACGAGATCAACCGCCGCTTCGACGACTTCCTCGCCGCCGAGATCGCCGACACCGGCAAGCCGCTGAGCCTGGCGTCGCACATCGACATCCCGCGCGGTGCGGCCAACTTCAAGGTCTTCGCCGACGTCATCAAGAACGTCCCGACCGAAAGCTTCGAGATGACCACGCCGGACGGCGGCACGGCCATCAACTACGCGCTGCGCTCGCCGCTGGGCGTCGTGGCGGTGGTCTGCCCCTGGAACCTGCCGCTGCTGCTGATGACCTGGAAGGTCGGCCCGGCGCTGGCCTGCGGCAACACGGTGGTCGTCAAGCCCTCGGAGGAGACGCCGGCCACCGCCACGCTGCTCGGTGAGGTGATGCAGAAGGTCGGCATCCCCAAGGGCGTCTACAACGTCGTGCACGGCTTCGGTCCGAACTCGGCCGGCGCCTTCCTGACCCAGCATCCCGGCGTCAACGCGATCACCTTCACCGGCGAGACGCGCACCGGCGAGGCTATCATGGCCGCAGCCGCGAAGGGCGTGCGCCCGGTCAGCTTCGAGCTCGGCGGCAAGAACGCGGGCATCGTGTTCACTGATGCCGACTTCGACAAGGCCGTCGCCGGCATCACGCGCAGCGCCTTCGAGAACTGCGGCCAGGTCTGCCTCGGCACCGAGCGCGTTTACGTGCAGCGGCCGATCTTCGACAAGTTCGTGCAAGCGCTCAAGGCCAAGGCCGAGGCGCTGAAGATCGGCCCGTCGGACGAGCCCGGCGTGGGCCTCGGCCCGCTCATCTCGGCCGAGCACCGCGACAAGGTGCTGGGCTACTACGCCAAGGCGGTGGCCGACGGCGCGACCGTGGTCAGCGGTGGCGGCGTGCCCAAGATCACCGGCGCGCTGGCCGAGGGCCACTGGGTCCAGCCGACGATCTGGACCGGGCTCGCCGAGGACTCGGCCGTGATCCGCGAGGAGATCTTCGGCCCCTGCGTGCACCTCGCGCCCTTCGACACCGAGGCCGAGGCCGTCGCGCTCGCCAACGCCACGCCCTACGGCCTGGCCACGACGGTCTGGACCGAGAACCTCGGCACCGCGCACCGCATGGCCAAGGCCGTGAAGGTCGGTATCTGCTGGATCAACAGCTGGTTCCTGCGCGACCTGCGCACCGCCTTCGGCGGCTCCGGCGCCTCGGGCATCGGCCGCGAGGGGGGTGTGCACTCGCTCGAGTTCTACACCGAGCTGCGCAACGTCTGCATCAAGCTTTGAAACGAAGACCCATGGACGACACCCTGATCCAGACCCTCGGCGACGAGCTCTACGCCGCGCTGCGCTCACGCAGCGTCGTCGAGCCGCTGACCAACCGCCATGCCGACATCACCATCGAGCACGCCTACCGCATCCAGCAGCGCATGATCGCGCGCCGCCTGCAGGACGGCGAGCGCGTCGTCGGCAAGAAGATCGGCGTGACCTCGCGCGCGGTGATGAACATGCTCGGCGTGTTCCAGCCCGACTTCGGCTACATGCTCGACAGCATGATCGTCGCCGACGGCGACTCGATTCCGATGAGTACGCTGATCCAGCCCAAGGCCGAAGGCGAGATCGCCTTCATCCTGAAGCGCGACCTGATGGGCCCGGGCATCGGCAACGCCGACGTGCTGGCCGCAACCGAATGCGTGATGCCCTGCTTCGAGATCGTCGATTCGCGGATCCGCGACTGGAAGATCAAGATCCAGGACACCGTCGCCGACAACGCGTCGTGTGGCGTGTTCGTGCTCGGCGACCGTGCGCTCGATCCGAAGCAGGTCGATCTCAACACCTGCGGCATGGTGCTCGAGAAGAACGGCGAGGTCGTCGTGACCGGCGCCGGCGCTGCGGCGCTCGGCTCGCCGGTCAACGCGATCGCCTGGCTGGCCAACACGTTGGGACGGCTGGGCATCGGGCTGAAGGCCGGCGAGGTCGTGCTGTCTGGCGCCCTGGGTGCGATGGTGCCGGCCCGGGCCGGCGATAACTTCCGCATGACGGTCGGCGGGCTGGGCGGCTGCTCGGTGCGCTTTCACTGAAGTCATCCAGCCCATGGATCTGCGACTGCAAGGCAAGCGTGTGCTGGTGACCGGCGCCACCGTCGGCCTCGGCCGCGCGAGCGCGCGCGGCGTCGACTGACGCGGAGCCGATGGCGATGGCAGCGGTGATGGTGTTGATCACGAGACATGTGCGCCCTGGCCGTGGCGCCGACTACGCGCAGATCATTGCCGGCCTGACGGTGGCGGCGGCGCGCTACCCGGGCCATCTGGGCGGACACCTGTTCCGCCCCGGCGATCAATCCGACAGCGATGCCGCGCCTTTCCACCTGGTGTTTGCGTTCGACACCGACGAGCATCTGCACGCCTGGAACCAGTCGCCCGAGCGTGAGAAGGGCTTGGCACAGATGGAGTCGCTGATTTGCGGCGCTGACGAGACGCGCGTTCTGTCAGGCCTTGAGCGGTGGTTCGCGCTGCCGGCACAGCCGAACCGTCCGCCGCCGCCGCGCTGGAAGATGGCGGTCGTGACCTGGTTCGGCATCTTCCCGCTGGTGTTGCTGTTGTCGACGTTGATCGCGCCTTTGCTAGCGCCGGTCCACCCGGGTCTCAGCGTCGCAGTCGTCACCGTGCTGGTGGTGGTCTGCATGACCTGGTTCGTGGCGCCCACGTTGACCCGATTGTTCGCCGGCTGGCTCTACCCGGCCGCAGCCTCCCGTTCACCCTATTAGCTCCCGGAGAATCGCCATGAAGAAGATCAAGTGCGCCCTGATCGGGCCTGGCAACATCGGCACCGACCTGCTGGCCAAGCTGCAGCGCAGCTCGGTGCTCGAGCCGGTGTGGATGGTCGGTATCGACCCTGCATCCGACGGCCTCAAGCGCGCCCGCGAGATGGGCATCAAGACCACGTCCGACGGCGTCGACGGTCTGCTGCCGCACGTCCTGGCCGACGGCGTGCAGATTGCCTTCGATGCGACCAGCGCCTACGTGCACGCCGAGAACTCGCGCAAGCTCAATGCGCTGGGCGTGATGATGATCGACTTGACGCCGGCTGCGATCGGTCCCTACTGCGTGCCACCGGTGAACCTGAAAGAGCATGTCGGGCGCCGCGAGATGAACGTCAACATGGTCACCTGCGGCGGCCAGGCGACGATCCCGATGGTCGCTGCCGTCAGCCGCGTGCAACCGGTGGCTTACGGCGAGATCGTCGCCACCGTGTCGAGCCGCTCGGCCGGGCCGGGCACGCGCAAGAACATCGACGAGTTCACCAAGACCACCGCCGGTGCGGTCGAGAAGGTCGGCGGCGCCAAGAAGGGCAAGGCCATCATCATCATCAATCCGGCCGAGCCGCCGCTGATCATGCGCGACACCGTGCACTGCCTGGTCGAGGGCGAGCCCGACCAGGCCAGGATCACCGCCTCGGTCCACGCGATGCTGAAGGAAGTGCAGAAGTACGTGCCGGGCTACAAGCTCGTCAACGGTCCGGTGTTCGACGGCAAGCGGGTGTCGATCTTCCTCGAGGTCGAAGGCCTGGGCGACTACCTGCCCAAGTACGCCGGCAACCTCGACATCATGACCGCGGCCGCTGCGCGCACCGCAGAGATGTTCGCCGAGGAACTGCTCGCCGGCAAGCTGACCCTCGAAGCCGTGGCCGCCTGAGCCCGCCCCACCCAAGGAGACCCACCATGAACCTCAAGGGCAAGAAGATCACCGTCCACGACATGACGCTGCGCGACGGCATGCACCCCAAGCGCCACCTGATGACGCTGGCACAGATGAAGAGCATCGCCTGCGGGCTAGACGCCGCCGGCGTGCCGCTGATCGAGGTCACGCATGGCGACGGCCTCGGCGGCAGCTCGGTGAACTATGGCTTCCCTGCGCATACCGACGAGGAGTACCTCGGCACCGTGATCCCGCTGATGAAGCAGGCCAAGGTGTCGGCGCTGCTGCTGCCCGGTATCGGCACCGTCGAGCACCTGCACATGGCCAAAGACCTGGGCGTGCACACGATCCGCGTCGCCACGCACTGCACCGAGGCCGACGTGTCGGAGCAGCACATCACGATGGCGCGCAAGCTCGACATGGACACGGTCGGCTTCCTGATGATGGCCCACATGGCGAGCCCCGAGAAGCTCGTCGCGCAGGCCAAGCTGATGGAGGGCTATGGCGCCAACTGCATCTACGTCACCGACTCGGCCGGCTACATGCTGCCCGACGACGTGAAGGCCAGGCTGCAGGCGGTGCGCGATGCCTTGAAGCCCGAGACCGAACTCGGCTTCCACGGCCACCACAACATGGCGATGGGCATCGCCAACTCGCTGGCCGCCGTCGAATGCGGCGCGAACCGCATTGACGCGGCCGCCGCCGGTCTGGGCGCCGGCGCCGGCAATACGCCGATGGAGGTGTTCGTCGCGGTCTGCGACCGCATGGGCATCGACACCGGTGTCGACGTGTTCAAGATCCAGGACGTGGCCGAAGACCTGGTCGTGCCGATCATGGACCACGTGATCCGCATCGACCGCGACTCGTTGACGCTGGGCTACGCGGGCGTCTATTCGAGCTTCCTGCTGTTTGCCAAGCGCGCCGGCGAGAAGTACGGCGTGCCGGCGCGCGACATCCTGGTCGAGCTGGGCCGTCGCGGGATGGTCGGCGGCCAGGAGGACATGATCGAGGACACCGCGATCACGATGGCGCGCGAGCGCGCAGCGGCGCACCAGAAGGTGGCGGCATGAAGCTCGACACGGCAACCGTCGCCGGTCTGGCGGCCCACCTCGACGCCTGCCAGCTCGAGGCGCGCGACACCGCCAAGATCACGGACGAGCACCCGGATATGGACTGGGACGATGCCTACGCGATCCAGGACGAGATCCTGCGCCGCAAGCTCGCCCGCGGCCTGCGCGTCGTCGGGCTGAAGGCCGGGCTGACCTCGTTCGCGAAAATGAAACAGATGGGCGTCGACACGCCGGTGTTCGGTTTCATGACCGACGACTACGCGGTGCCCGATGGCGGCGAGTGCAAGGTGTCGGCGCTGATCCACCCGAAGGTCGAGCCCGAGATCGCCTTCGTCACCAAGACCGCGCTGCGCGGCCCGGGCTGCCATATCGGCGCGGTGCTAGCGGCGACCGACTTCGTGATGCCCGGCATCGAGGTCATCGACAGCCGTTACCGCGACTTCAAGTTCGATCTGAAGAGCGTGATCGCCGACAACACGTCGGCGTCGCGCTTCGTGGTCGGCGGCCAGGCGCGGCCGGTCGACGAGCTGGACCTGCGCACCATCGGCATCGTGCTAGAGAAGAACGGCCAGCCGGTCGCCTTCGGCGCTGGCGCCGCGGTGCTCGGCCACCCGGCGGCGGCGATCGCCGCACTCGCCAACCACCTCGGCAAGCGTGGCCAGGAGATTCCTGCCGGCACGCTGATCCTGTCCGGTGGCATCACCGAGGCGGTGGCTGTGGAGGCCGGCGATGCGGTCACGCTGAAGGTGCAGGGCCTGGGTTCGACCAGCCTGCGCTTCGTTTGAGCCGACCAGGAGACACACCATGCCGTTCGCGCAGATCTACCTGATCGAAGGTCGGACTACCGAGCAGAAGCGGGCGGTGATCGAGAAGGTCACGCAGGCGCTGTCCGAGGCGGTCGGCGCGCCGAAGGAGAACGTGCGCGTCTGGATCACCGAGGTGCCCAAGGAGAACTGGGGTATCGCCGGCGTGTCCGCGAAAGACCTCGGGCGCTAGAAGACGCCTGATCGAGCGCGGTCGCCCGACCGCGCCGATCGCCGCATGGCCGGCGCGGTGACGGCGTTCGCCACCACACCGCTGGACGGCGGCTGTTCGGCCAACGCACCCCTCGACGCACCAGCTTGCCGATCGCTGCTTGCCTCGTCGCCGCTCGAGCCCGTTTGAGCATTTGATGAAGTCGCGGTGCAGCAAATGCTCAAGTGCGCATACGGGAGTTCCCGCAGCGGCGCTCGACCCGCAGGCCGGCTCGATATGAATCAAGCACTTGGCGCGCATGGCACACCCATTGCGCCCTTCCCAGGGTGCGGAAACAGCCGCGCCACGGGTTTGACGATTTGAACAAGTGCAGCTCGATCGGCCCGACGACGGGCCTTTCGGAGCACGCCAACACCACCGGCTGACTTGCAACCCATGCGAGAGCCGAGAGCGACCGCGGAGCCACCGCGACGCGGGAACGAGGATGACGATGAATGACAAGTCTTGGCCCGCAGGGGCTCGCGCCGCCGCGGCGGCGCTGCTGCTCGGTGCGGGGCTCGCAGGCTGCGTGCCGGCGCCTGACCTCGCGCCGGTGCAGGCCGAGCGGAGCAAGCCGGTGCAGCGCTTCGACGCCTTCCAGTCGGCGGCGAGCAATGGCAAGGCGATCGTGGCCGGCGCGGCCGGTGGCGTGGTGGTCGCGTCCGGCGATGCCGGCGTCACCTGGGTACGCCATGCCCTGGCGCAGCCCTCCTCGGTGGTTGCGATGACGCACTGCCCGGACGGCAGTTTCGCCGCACTCGATTTCTACAAGAAGGTCTGGACCGCCGGCGCCGATGCCGCCACCTGGACCGCGCGGGCAATTCCGACCCGCAGCGACTTGCTGTCGATCACCTGCGACCCGGCCAACCGGCTGTGGGTCGTCGGTGCACAGACCAGCATCCTGTCGAGCGCCGACAAGGGCGTGAGCTGGAAGACCCAGGACCTGGGCGAGGACGCGATCCTCACCACCGCCCAGTTCATCGACGCGAACCACGCCGTCATCACCGGCGAGTTCGGCACGCTGCTCACCAGCGCCGACGCCGGCGCCAGCTGGCAGCCGCAGCCGCCGATCCCGAACGAGTTCTACCCCTACGCCGCCTGGTTCGCCGACGCGCAGACCGGTTGGGTCAGCGGCCTGGCCGGTGTGATCCTGCACACCGCCGACGGCGGCAAGACCTGGACGCCGCAGACCAACCCGACCGCGGCGCCGATGTACGCGCTGGTGCCGCTCGGCGCCGAGCTCTACGGGCTGGGCGCGGGCGGTCGGATGGTGATGCTGCGCGACCAGCAATGGGTCGCGTTCGAGCACGGCAAGAGCATCGCCGCCCACCTCGCCGCCGGTGCGGCGCTGGATGAGCGCTCGATGCTGGTGGCCGGCGCCGGCGGCGCGCTGGGCGTGATCAACCTGCCGGCCCGCGCGGCGCTGGCGGCGGCGCGCTGAAGCGCCGCGAACGAGGAGGACGGTCATGACGACGAGCAAGAGACTGGTGCGTGCGCTGGTGCGCGCCGAGGAGTGGATCTTCGCCAACCCGAAGATCGTGCTGGGCCTGATCCTGGCGGTGACGCTGCTGTTCGCGACCCGCGTGCCGGGCCTGCGCATCTACACCGACTTCAGCGACCTGCTGCCGCAGAACCACCCCTACATCCAGACCTACAACCGCATCAAGGAGAACTTCGGCGGCGCCAACGTCGTGGTGATGGCGATCGAGGTCGAGCAGGGCACGATCTTCAACGACCAGACGCTGGCGCTGGTGCACGAGGCCACGCAGGGCATCGACAACCTGCCGAGCGTCAACCACAACCTCGTCAGCAGCCTGACGCACCGCACCGCGCGCCATGTCTACCTGACGGCCGAGGGGAGCTTCGCGTCCGAGCCCTATTACGACGCGCAGCAGCCGACACGGACGCCCGAGCAGCTCGAGGCGCTGCGCAAGAAGGTGCTCTCCAACCCGCAGGTCTACGGCCTGCTGGTGTCGCCCGACCAGAAGGCCGCGCTGATCAAGGCGCAGCTCAACGAAGGCGACATCGATTACCCGAAGACCTTCGCCGCCTTGCAGCAGGTGCGCGATCAGCTGGCCACGCCGGGCCATCAGATCCACGTGACCGGCAACCCGGTGCTGACGGGCTATGTCTACACCTACCTGAACCAGATCGTCGCGATCCTGTTCTACACGCTGGCCTTGCTGGCGCTGCTGCTGATCGTCTACTTCCGGCGCTTCTATGGCGTGTTCCTGCCGCTGCTGGGCATCGCGCTGTCGTCGATCTGGGGGCTGGGCTTCATGGCCTGGCTCGGCTTCAACCTCGAGCCGCTGTCGATGCCGATCCCGTTCTTGATTGCCGCGCGCGCGATGTCGCACGGCGTGCAATTGGTGGCGCGCTACTACGAGGAGCTGGCGGTCACGCACAACGGCAAGCAGGCCGCGCGCAACTCGCTCGACGCGCTGTTCCGGCCTGGCTCGCTGGCGATCGCGGTCGACGCGGTCGGCATCGGCGTGATGGTCCTGGGCGCCGCGCCGTTCAACTGGAAGCTCGGCATCTCGGCCGGCTTCTGGGCCTTCTCGGTGATCTTCACCGTGCACTTCATGGTGCCGCTGGCGCTGACCATCCTGCCGCAGCCCAAGGGCACGGCCAACAAGAACCAGGGCGTGCGCTCCTTCCTCGGTGCGGCGATGGCCCGCACCGGCGGCACCGAGCGCGGCGCCGCGACGATCCTGATCGTGGCCGGCCTGCTGATGCTCGGCGGCAGCCTGCTCGCGTCCAAGGTCAAGACCGGCGAGACCGAACCCGGCTCGCCGATCCTGCACCGCGACCACGCCTACAACGTGTCGACGCAGCGCATCAACACGCTGTTCCCCGGCTCCGAGGAACTGCACATCGTCGCGCGCACTACCGAGGCGGGCGGCATCAAGCGGCCCGAGGTGATGCGCGCGATCGAGGCCTTCCAGGCAGAGATGCTGGCCGACCCCAATGTCGGTGGCGCCAAGGCGCTGCCGGCGGTGGTGCGCGTGGTCAACCGCCTGACGCACAACGACGACCCGCGCTGGGCACAGATCCCCGACAGCGCGGCCGAGGTCGGCGGCCTGATGTTCGCCTACCTGGCGTCGAGCCCGATCCCCGGCGCGCTGAAGGAGTTCGTCAACGCCGAGGAGAGCGAAGCCAACATGGTCTTCTTCTACAAGGACCAGCAGGCCGAGACGATCACCCGCGCACTCGCGCTCGCCACCGCGGCGGCCGCCAAGATCACCGCCGACGTGCCGGGCCTGACGATCGAGCCGGGGGGCGGGATCATCGGCGTCAGCGCGGCGGCCAACGAGGCGCTGCACAGCGACCACCTGCTGCTCGTGCCGATGGTGATGCTGCTCGCCTTCGTGCTGGTGATGGCGTACTACCAGTCGGTGCACGCCGGCTGGCTGATGGTGCTGCCGATGCTGTTCGCCACGGTGATGTCCTACGCCTACATGGGGTGGATGGGCATCGGCATCAGCGTCAACACGGTACCGGTGATCATGATCGGCGTCGGTGTCGGCATCGACTACGCGGTCTATTTCATGGACCGCATCCGCGAGGAGATGCCGGCCGTCGGCGACGTGCGCCAGGCCGCGATCAACGCGGTCAGCACCACCGGCTACGCGGTCAGCTTCACGGCACTGACGCTGACCGCCGGCGTGATCCTGTGGGTGTTCCTGAGCGAGCTGCGCTTCCAGTCGGATGCCGCGGCGCTGCTGTCTTTCATGCTCGTCGTCAACGCTATCGCCGCGATCCTGATCGTGCCGGCGTGGTGCGTCGTGTTCAAGCCGCGTTTCGTCGTCGACAGCCGGCACGGTGAAGACGCCGCGGCACTGCCGCCGACGGGCGCTTTGAGGGTCGAGGGCGCGGCCTGAGCGCGAGTGCAGGCCGTGGAGAGTTCGAGAGCGCTACCAAAACCAATGCAAGGAGACACGCAATGAAATCCGGTTCCCGTCTGCGGCTGCGGCCGCTCCACGCCACGCTGCTCATGGCCCTGGCCTGCTCCGCGCAGGCGCAGGACGCCGCGACTATCGACCCGTGGCAGGTTGACGTCTACTACGAGAACGACACGCGTTTTCGCGGCCAGGACAAGACCGGCGAGACCGTTGGTCTGTCCAAGTTTCGCCACACGCTGCAGGTCGAGGCCGACAAGAAGCTCGGCAGCGGCTGGGCCTTCCGCAGCATCCTGCGCGGCAGCTTCGACGGCGTGTACCGGCTCAACGATGACCAGTACGGCCGCAAGGCTGGCGGCGGCATCACGCTCGACTCGACCGGCGGGGCGCCCGCCGTGCCGCACGGCAGCGGCATCATCAACAACGCCGCGGTGGCGGGCCTGGGCTTGGTCGACAACACCTTCGGCTTCAACTCGACCGATCCCAACGCGCCCCGCTACAACCCGAATGCGGGCCTGCACGTGCTCGGCGACCGCTGGCACGACGTCGAAGGGGGCGTGTCCTTCGGCGTACCGGTGCGTCCCTGCGACACCGACAGGCGCGGTTGCACCGACTTCGGCGGCTACGGCGACAAGAAGCGCAGCGAGCTCGAGCTGCCGGAGTTCAACGACCGGCTCGACGTCATCCGCGAGGCCTTCGTCACCAACAACCTCCCGCTCGCCGACGGCAAGAGCCTGTTCCTCAAGCTCGGTAAGCAGCAGGTCGTGTGGGGCCGCACCGACCTGTTCCGCGTGCTCGACGTGATCAACCCGGTCGACTACTCGCGCAACAACATCTACGACGAACTGCAGGACATCCGCATCCCGATGTGGATTGCGCAGGCTGAGTACCGCATGGGTGCCAGCGAGACCATGCAAGACCGCAACTTCCAGGTGGTGTGGAACTTCGACCAGTTCCGCCCCAACAACCTCGGCCAGTGCGGAACCGCCAACGTGATCCTCGATGCCGGCTGCTTCTTCCGCGGCATGAAGAACCTGTGGGACAACGGTGGCACGGTGTCGAACTTCGCCAACGTCGGTCCCGGCGTGGCACTGTCCACCGATTTCGGCCCGGGGCAGATCGGCATCCGCAACGTGCACCTGCCGAGCTGGAGCCTGAAGAACACCCAGCTCGGCCTCAAGTACGAGGGCGTCACGCAAGGCGGCCTGGCGTTCTCGCTGAACGCGCTGACCTACCGCTCGCAACTGCCGTCGCTGCGCGGCGGCAAGGCGGCGCAGAACGCCTTCACCGGCCAGGCCTGCGACGACGGTACCGGCCACTGCCCGTACCTGATCGCGTTCGACATGCACTTCCCGCGCGTCAACCTGATCGGCGGCTCGATGGACCTGGAGTGGCAGTCGGCCAAGGCGGCGGTGCGCCTGGAGGCGGCACTGACCGAGGGCGAGGAGTTCGCCAACACCTTGAAGCCGCAGCTCTACTCGGAGAACAAGGTGTTCCGCTCGGTGATCGGCTTCGACCGGCCGACCTTCGTGCCCTTCATCAACCCGAACCGCACCACGCTGTTCTCGGCCCAGCTGTTCTACCAGCACATCTTCGACCACGAGTTGGAGCAGCGCCAGTTCGGCCCGGTCGGCATGCCGGACTGGAAGAACAACGTGATCGGCACCCTGCTGATCAAGGCCTTCCTCGCCGGTGACCGCGTCAGCCCGCAGCTCATCACCGCGTACGACGTCAAGGCGCGCGCGCTGGTCACCTCGCCGCAGATCGACTGGCTCGTCACCGACAAGCTCAAGCTCAGCTTCGGCGGCAGCTTCAAGACGCGCAGCAACGACGAGCGCTGGAAGTTCGACGACTGCCGCTCCTGCAACCCGTGGCCGCCGTTCACCGCGCCTTTCGGCGATGGCAACCCCACGGAGGCCGGATCGCGCGGCGTCGGCGGCATCGAGCCGCTCGGGCGCTTCCGCGCCGGGCCGATCGGCACGGCATGGAAAGAGAACGAAATCTATTTCACCGCGCGCTACCAGTTCTGAACCAGGAGACCTTCCCCATGAAAACCCAACTTTCCCGGATCGGCCTGGCCCTGCTGGCCGCGGCCTGCAGCGGCTTGGCCGTGGCGGCCACCGAGGCCGACGTCGAGGCCTCGTTCAACCCCTACAAAGGAGGCTTCCCCAGCTTCCCGGGGCTGGCTGTCGGCACCTTGATCAACAAGGACAACGTCGACAAGTTCAAGGATGCGATGGACGCCGGCCTGTACATGTCGGTCAAGAACGGCTGGTCCGAGCTGAAGGTCGGCCCGACCACGCAGTTCACGCTGAACCAGGCCTACATCGACGCCAGCAAGAAGGGCATCAACCAGGCGAAGCTCGGCGCCAAGAATGGCGAGATGTCCGGCTTCCAGGCCGGCCGGCCGTTCCCCGAGGAGCCCAAGCTCGACGACCCGCGCGCCGGCGAGAAGATCGCGTGGAACTACAAGTACGGCATCAACTGGGGCGACAACGCGGCGATCTACCCGTTCTACTGGAAGTACCGGAATATGAGCTCCGGCCAGGTCGAACGGACCATCAAGTTCAACTTCCATTTCCTGAACTTCAAGCACCGCGTGCAGGACGCACCGGTGCCCGAGGTAACGCCCAACCCGTCGGAACTGTTCCGCGGCATCTACGTGCAGGTGCAGGAGCCGCAGGATCTGAAGAACACGCAGCTGTTGATCCAGCGCTACGAGGACGACCTCAAGTTCGACGACGCCTACCTCTACCTCGGCTTCCAGCGCCGCGTGCGGCGCCTCGCCACCGGCCAGCAGACCGACGCCTTCCTGGGTTCGGACCTGATGATCGAGGACTTCGAGGGCTACAACGGCCGCATCTCGGACATGAAGTGGACCTACAAGGGCGCGAAGAACATCCTGATGCCCTACTACAACCACAACGAGCTGCAGCTGACCGACGAGTTCAAGGAGGCCGACGGCTACAAGTACGTCGACTTCGGCGGGCAGGGCGGGTGCTTCCCGAACATCACCTGGCAGCTGCGCAAGGTCTATGTGCTCGAGGCCGAGCCGGTGAACCCGGCGCACCCGATCAGCAAGCGTGTGTTCCACATCGACGCGCAGGTCTACAACATCAACCGCACGCTGATCTACGACCGCAAGGGCGAGCTGTGGAAGAGCTGGACCATCGGCAAGTCGCACCCGGACTTCCACCACCCGAAGAACAAGGGCACCGGCATCGCGATCGACGATTCGTTCTCGATGATCGACGTGCAGTCCAAGCACTGCACGACCGGCCAGTTCAAGGGCCTGATCGATGTGAAGCTGAACCCGCCAAATCTGTTCCAGGTGCAGAACATGCGCGGCGGCAACTGACCCGACCTACCCGCTCGGGACGGCCGGGGAGCATCCGCTCTCGGCCGTCGCTCACTCCCGTTTGCAGCAAGGTTCACGTGATGACAGCCCCTACCAACCCCGAGCTCGGCCGGCGCGTCCATGCCGCGGGCATCGAAACCAATGTCCACGACATCGGGCAAGGCGCCTCGGTGTTCCTGATCCACGGCTCCGGGCCCGGCGTGACGGCCTGGGCCAACTGGCGACTGACGATGCAGGTGCTGGCCGAGCGCTTTCGGGTGGTTGCGCCGGACATGGTGGGCTTTGGCTACACCGAGCGACCCGCGGGGGTGCGCTACTCGATGGACGGCTGGGTCGACCACGCGCTCGGCGTGATGGATGCGCTGGGGCTGGAACAGACCCACCTGGTCGGCAACTCCTTTGGCGGGGCACTCGCCCTCGCGCTGGCGATACGCGCGCCGCACCGCGTGAAGCGACTGGTGCTGATGGGCAGCGTCGGCGTGAGCTTCCCCATCACGCCGGGGCTGGAAGCCGCCTGGGGCTACACGCCGTCGATCGAGAACATGCGGCGCCTGCTCGACGTGTTCGCCTTCGATCGCAAGCTGGTCAACGATGACCTCGCACGCCTGCGCTACGAGGCCAGCATCCGACCCGGCTTCCAGGAGTCGTTCGCCAGCATGTTCCCGGCGCCGCGCCAGCGCTGGGTCGACTCGATGGCGAGTCGCGAAGAAGACATCCGTGCCCTGCCGCACGAGACGCTGCTGATCCACGGGCGCGAGGACCAGGTCATCCCGACCGCGACGAGCCAGCAGCTGTTCGAGTGGATTCCCCGCGCCCAGCTGCACCTGTTCGGTCAGTGTGGGCACTGGACCCAGATCGAGCACGCAGCGACGTTCACCCGGCTGGTAGGGGACTTCTTCGCCGAGGAATAGCGAGCCGACACCAACGACATGTTGGCATCTGTCTCACAAGCTCAAGCAGTAGTGGCACTCGCAAGTTCGTTGTGATGGCTCGGCCGTTCATCTGCAAGGTTCGGCATGCGGTGGTGTGAGCCGAGGTGCAGCCAATGACTGTCCGAGCGTGGCTCAAATGACCGGTTCAGCAGAGCGCCGCCGGTCAATTCGACCGCAGGATCGGCAGCATTCAGGCTGAATCGAAAGCTCGGATGAGCAGATTTAGGGTCGGCAACGTAGCCAGAGCTTGCGCAGCAGCTCGCTGGCGTAGGCGCGCTCGTCCTCGGGCCGTACCGGCTGTCCCGTTTCGAAGACGAGCGCATGCAGCATGGGGTCGGCGAGGGCGCGCAGCACAACCTTGATCACCACGTCGCGGGTCAAGGTCTCCGCGTAGTCGGCGTTGGCCCCATGGACCCGCTCGTGCAGCGCGCGCAGCACGGCCGCACAAAGCTCGCGGTTGTCGTGCGTGAGCGGACGGAAGAAATTCTCGCGGGGCGGGGAAAAGAATTGCATCGAGGTCGCTCAGCCGTGTCGTTCAGTCCGGGTGAGGCCTTCGCCGCTGTTCACAGGACGCCTCGAAACCCGGCGAGACCTTTCACCGTCTGCGTGAGGCCCTGCCGGAGCAGCATGTCGAGGTAGCGATCGACATCGATTGGCGGGTTCTTCAGCTGCTGTCGCTGCCGCTGCGCGGCGGCGACCACCGCGGCCTGGTCGAGATCGAAGAGATTCTCGACGAACAGGTCCGGGTGCTGAGCCTCGAGCCCGAACGTCTCCAGCACGTCGCCTGGGAAGTCGCGCTCGTTGAAGGTCACGATCACGCTGGCGTGGCAGCGGATTGCGACGGCCATGACATGCCGGTCATCGGGGTCGGGAAGGACCAGGCCGTCGATCAGGCTTTCATGCCCTGTCACCAGCGCGCCTGGGATCGCACGGTCCATCAAGTCCGAAGTCCGATCGAGTTGCTCGACCGTGAGGTCCGGCCTGTTCTTCAGCAGGTTGCGCTTCCACTCGTCGTGGATCTGGGCGCTCCAGCGCGCGCGAAAGCGCCCGGACAAGCCGAGCCACATGAGGAAGTCGCGCAGCGGTGCCGGGTACAGCACACAGGCGTCGTAGACCGCGGTGAACGGCGAACTCCTCATTCGTAGCCCAGTTGAAGCTCCTGGGCTTGCTTGGCGAGTTCCTCCATCGCCTGAGCGCTCGCACGATCCTGCGCGGCCTTGAAGCCCATCAGGTCAGCGAACCGGATGCGCCGATGCTTGCCGGTCTTATGAAACGGCAGCGCACCGCCTTCCAACAGCTTGACGAGGTGAGGGCGCGACACGTTCAGCATGTCGGCGGCTTCCTGCGTCGTCAGCTCGGCGTGGATCGGCACGACCTTGACCGCATTGCCCTCGGCAAGCTCCGACAGGATGTCGACGAGCAAGCGCAGCGCGGACGTGGGCAGCTCGACCTGATGGGCCTGGTTCTTCGCGTCGAAGATCTGGATGCGCTGGGTTTCGAACTGAGTGCTCAGGTAGGCGGCCAGCGCACGCTGGCTTTCCACGGCCGCGGCGACCTCGCGCTCGACGGGCAGCGTGGTTTCCAGGGTGGAGGCGTGGGTCATGGCATGATCCGTATCGAGGTCGATGTCGGCATCATAATCGAAACAAACGAAAATCGCAACAAACGAAATGGTGCGCCGCCGGCAGCGCCTATCGCATGCCGTACCGCAATCAGGATGCCGCCTTGAAGCAAAGGGCGCGATGCGAGCCCGGCTGAATCGCCGGGCGCCACCCGTCGCTGCGGGTCAGTGTTCGGTGTCCTGCGGCGGGTTGGGATCGTTGCCGGGTTTGATCGTGTCCTTGCTGACGATCTTGCCCTTGACGCCCATCGTCGTCAGTTCGCCTCCACCCTGGTTGCCCAGCATTCGCCGGGCTGCTTCCTCGGCCTTGGCTTGGGTGGTGTGGACCGTGGAGGCGCGTTCCGCGTCTTGCCTCTTGTTCTGCCAAGTGCCATCGGTCCTTCGAGAGACAGTGCGGTCCTGTGGCTTGCTCATCGCTTTGTCCAATCTGTAACTTGCGACGAATGTACTGTATATAAATGCAGCTCACTTCTCAAGCTGCCCACGCCGGCGCAGGCCGCATGGGGAGCGGGCGATGTCTCGTTGGGTGACCCGAACACTGAGGCTCCAAAACTCATGATCGACGAACCCGATGCGACATCAGAACTACGCGCTGACACCCATCCAGATCACCAACGCCCAGCCGAGACCCAGACCCTACAAGCTGACCGACGGCGCAGGCCTGTACGTAGTCGTGTCACCCGGCGGCACCAAGGCTTGGCGCTATCAGTACACCTACGCCGGCGCGCGATGCGATGTGGGCATCGGCACGTTTCCCGAGATCGGGATCGCCGATGCAAGAGACCAGCATCAGCGCTACCGCTCGATGCTCGAGCGGGGACTCGACCCAGCCGTCGCCCGACGGCAGCAGGTGAAGGAGCGACGCGATCTGTCGTCGATGGCCAGGCGTCGCGCCGACGAATTCGAGGCGTTCTCGAAGCGTTGGGTCGAGGAACGCATGACGACAAGATCGGCGACCTACCGCGCGCAGATCCTGTCGAGGCTGGAACGCTTTGTCTGGCCGCTCATCGGCACGAAGCCGCTCGCGAGCGTGCGGCCGGTGGACGTGCTCCGGGTCATCGAGCCGTTGACCCAGACGCCTAACACTGCCGAGGGCGTGCGGGTGATCATCCAGCAGATCTACAACTACGCGATCCAGAAGCTCATCGTCGACGTCAACCCGGCACTGCCGTTGCGAGGCGTGGTGCAGGTGCCGCCGGCGAAGCACTACCGGCACCTGAGCGAAGCTGAGCTCGGCGCGTTCTGGTGCGCCGTCGATAAGCAGGGCGCCCGCTTCGTCACGATCGCCGGGGCGAAGTTGCTCGCCTACAGCATGTGCCGCAAGTCCGAGGTCCTGCGTGCCCAGTGGGCCGAGTTCGACCTCGAGCGAGCCGTCTGGGAGATTCCAGCCGTGCGCACGAAGATGAAGCGTCCTCACCGCGTGTACCTGTCGCGCCAGGCGGTCGAGCTGCTGCAACTGCTGCGAGCGGTCACTGGAATGGCCGAGGGCTACGTCTTACCATCGCTTTGCAGACGTTCGGTCCCCATCGCGGACGTCACGTTGAACCACCTCTTCAAGCGGCTCGACTTCGGCGTCGACGACTTCGCTCCGCACGGCCTGCGCGCGACTGGTGCAACGCTCTTGCGTGAGCACGGCTTCAGCCGCGACGTGGTCGAACTTCTGCTAGCCCACAAGGAACGCAACCCGACGACGGCGGCGTACCACCATCACGAGCTGGCAGGTGAGCGGAGGAGGGCGCTGCAGTACCTGGCGGACCAGATTCATCACCTGTCCGAAGTGCACGGGCGGCAGTTGCCAAGCGACGAGATCAGCGTCGCGAGCACACAGAGAGAACCGGCCAACTGCTAGAGTTCACTGGTCGAGGTCTGGCGTGAGACGTTCTGAACCGACGTGAGACTGCTCGTTTCTCGTGGGAAACAGATCGGGAAACGAGCAGACCTCCAAGGGCGCGGAACGTTGTGCGACAACGGCTTGGATGCGGTTTCCATGTTGTGATCGACCACATGTGAGGCCGTCCCGGGGCGTCTCCGGACGTCCCGGATGGTCCCACCAGAGACCCCAGATCGTTGATTCGACTGGGGTCTTGTCTTTTCTGGTCCCGGATCCTTCGCTCAGCGCGGGGTCGACGAGACGCTGTTCTATCGGTCGGGCGGCTACGTGGCGCAGACCGTGCGCTGGCTCGATGTCTACGTCTACCCGGCCATCGGCGACATGCAGCTCGACGAGGTGCAGCCCGGAGACGTGCTGGCGATCATCAAGGCTCGCGCCGACACCGCCGTGACCCGTTGGTTCACGTTCAAGTGCCTGACGCCGTGGCAGCCCTCAGACCGGGCCGCCGGCCTACCACGCGCTGACGCTGCTCAGGCCCTACGCCATCTGCAAGGCGCGCGACGATCTGAACGACCTGTGCGCCGAGTACCTGAATCGGTACGCATCGCTGCTCCGCCAGCCGCGTCACTGCTGCGGTGGCAGGATGATGGACTTGACGATCGCGCCGTAGCGCGCGACTTCGGCCCCGTAGAGGCGGTCCAGGTCGGCCAGCGAGGTTCTCGGCACGACCTGGTTTCCGACGCTCTCGAAGGCCTGGCGCGTCTGCGGGATCTGCATTGCGTCGTACAGCGCCTTATTCAGCTGCTGGGCGACCTCGTCCGAGGTGTTGCGCGGCACCTGGACGCCGGCCCAGGAGTCGAACTCGAAGCCGGCGAGCTTCGGGTGCGCGGCCAACACCGGAATCGCCGGAAACCTGGTTAGCGGCTGCGCGGTTGCTAGGCCGATGACCTTGAACTTGCCGTCGGCGACCATGGCCGGCACCGGGCCCGCGAAGATTGCGAACATCAGGTCGACCTGGCCGCCCATCAGGTCGGTGAATGCTGGCGTCGCACCTTTGTACGGCACGTGCAGCAGTTCGATACCGGTCAGCTGGGCGAACTTCTCGCCGACCAGGTGGAACATGCTGCCGGGGCCGGTATTGGCCATCGCCAGCGGCTTGCTCTTCTGCCGATTCGCCAGCGCGATGAGCTCATCGACGTCGGCGGCGGGTAGGTCCTTGCGCGCGATCAACACGAACGGCGCCTTGACCAGCAGGGCCACCATGCGCAGGTCGGCGGGCTTGTACTTCACGGTGGCGCTCGTCAGCGGCGGGATGATCAGTTCGAGCGGGCTGCCCAGCAGGGCGTGGTGGCCGTCGGTGCCGCCGAGCACCTTCTGCACACCGAGTGCGCCGCCGACGCCGCCGACGTTTTCGATGATCAGCGGCTGACCGAGGGCCTTCTGCACGTCGGCCTGGACCTGGCGGGCAATGAAGTCCGCGACGCCGCCGGCCGGCCAGGGTACGACCAGGGTCACCGGCTTGCTGGGCCAGCCTTGCGCGAAAGCCGGACTGGAAATCACCCACAGCCCGGCCAGCAGGGCCACAGCGCGTCGGAACAGGGCAGTCATCGCAGGCTCCTCGTCGTGGGGTGGCAGCGTCTCAGCGATCGTCGAACCTCCGGCTAGTCGCGGTTTCCCCTAGGGCGGAGGCCATCGTGGTCCTGCTTCAATCTCCAACGATATCCACGCTGCCGGTGTCTTGCACAGAGCCTGCACAGGACCCTCGAATCATGGACCAAGCCTCGCCGACTATGTCGACGGTCCTCCTCGTGGGGGGCACGCCGGGCCTGGACAGGGTCCCTACGAGGGTGCTCGAAGAGAACGGCTATGGCGTCATTGTGTTCGAGTCGCTGGCCGAAGGACTGACCAGGGTCGCGCCGGCAGACGTCGGCGTGGTGCTGGTCGACCTGGCCCTGCCGGGCGACCGCGGTCTCGACCTGTGCCGGCGCTTGAAGGCCGATCCGCGGACCCGCGAGATCCCCGTGGTCCTGATCAACACGCGGACCGACCGCGGCGACCTCGGTGAGGCCTTCCGCGCGGGTGCCACCGACTGCGTCGCCGCCCCGGTCCGTGCCGAGGAACTGCTGGCCCGGGTCGGCCTGTGCGTCAACTGGCGGGCGTCGCAGCGGGCGTTGAGGCTCAAAGAGGCCGAACTGGAGCAATGCCGCGGGCAACTGCAGCAGCTGACCGAACGGGACGCGTCGCGCTTTGCCGAACTGCACGGACGCACCGAACTCCTGTGGCTCAAGGATCTCGCGCTCAGCCAGGTTCACGAAGCCGCCTTCCTGATCGACGAAAGGGGGCGTTTCGTTTATGTCAACGAGGAGTCCTGTCGATCTCTCGGCTACGAAGTCGACGAACTCCTGACGATGACGGTCTCCGACATCGATCCGGGCTGGACGGTCGAGGTGTGGAAACAGGCCTGGGCGCAACTGCGCCTGGGCCCGATGACCTTCGAGAGCGTGCACCGTCGCAAGAACGGCACGACCTTTCCAGTCGAGGTCAAGGCCAGCTATTTCGAGTTCGACGGACAGGGCTACGACCTTGCGCTCGTGCGCGACATCACCGAGCGCAAGCGCATCGAACAGACGCTGAGCACCAGCGAGCGCAAGTACAGGAGCCTGGTCGAGAACCTGCCGGACCCCGTCGTCCGCTACGACACCTCGATGCGCCGCATCTACGTCAATCCGGCCTGGGAGGCGGCCAGCGGGCTGTCGGCCGATCAGGTGGTCAATGTGCCGGCGAACGAGATCACCACGGTACCGCAGCCGCTGATGGGGGCCTATGTCGAGGCATTGACGAAGGCGCTGACGACGGGCGCGCGGCAGACGGCGGAATTCAGCTGGGTGAATGCGCGCGGCGTGTCCCTGTACCTCGAATACATCATCGTGCCCGAGTTCGACGACACCGGAAAGACCGTCAGCCTGCTGGCACTGGGCCGCGATCTCACCGAACGCAAGCTGGCCGAGGAGGAGCTGGACCGTCATCGGCACCATCTCGAGGAATTGATCGCGACGCGGACGCTGGAACTCGCGCTGGCGCGTGATGCCGCGGTGGCCGCCACGCGGGCCAAGAGCGAATTCCTCGCCAACATGAGCCACGAGATCCGGACGCCGATGAACGCGATCCTCGGCATGTCGCTGTTGGCGATGCAGAGCGGCCTGAACGACACGCAAGCCCGCTACGTCGGCCACGTGCTGCGTGCAGCGGAGTCGCTGCTCGGTATCCTCAACGACATCCTGGACCTTTCCAAGATCGAGGCCGGCCACGTCGAGCTGGAGCACATCGAGTTCGACCTCGACGGCGTGCTCGACCGGCTGACCACGCTGGTGGGACAGAAGGCCGAATCCAAGGGGCTCGAACTGGTCTACGCTCTGCCGCCGCGGCTGCCGCGCCGCCTGCTCGGCGACCCGCTGCGGCTCGGCCAGGTCCTGCTGAACCTGGTCAACAACGCCGTCAAGTTCACCGAGGCGGGGCAAATCGTCGTCACGGTGTCGCAGCAGGCGCGCGACGCGCACGCCCTGCGCCTGCAGTTCGAGGTGCGGGACACCGGCATCGGCCTGCGGCCGGAGGAGATCGAGCGCATCTTCCAGGCCTTCCGCCAGGCCGACAGTTCGACCACCCGCCGCTTCGGCGGCACCGGGCTGGGCCTGACCATCAGCCGCCGCCTGGTCGAGATGATGGGCGGCAGCATCACGGTGGAGAGCGAGCCCGGGCGCGGCAGCCGCTTCCGGTTTGACGTGGAGCTGGGTCTCCAGGACCCGGTGGAGCCGGCCGCGCCGGCGTCGGACACGCTGCGCGGCACCCGCGTGCTGGTCGTGGACGACAACGAGTGCGCCGGCGAGCAACTGGTCGCGATGGTGCGTGCGATGTTGCTCGAAGCCTCGAGCGCCGCCGACGGCGAGGCCGCGTTGGCGGCGATCGCTTTGGCCGACGCCGCCGACCAGGCCATCGGTTTGGTGCTGCTGGACTGGAATATGCCGGGCATGGACGGTGTCGAGGTGGCGCGTCGTCTCGGCCGCATGAACCTGCGTCACCCGCCGCCGTCGGTTCTGATGGTCACGGCCTTCAGCCGCGACGAGGCGAGGCGCAAGGCCGAGGAATCGGGCGCGGCGGTGGCTGCGATGCTGGCCAAGCCGGTGACGCCGTCGAACCTGCTGGATGCCTGCCTCCAGGTGCTGCTGCCTCGCGGCGGTCCGCATGCCGCCCCTGCCCGCGACGACGGTCGGGTCGGCCCGCGCCGCCAGGGCCTGGCCGGCGCCCACCTGCTGCTGGTCGAGGACAACGAGGTGAACCAGGAACTGGCATGCGAAATCCTGCGCCGCGAGGGCATCGAGGTCAGCGTCGCCGAGAACGGCGTGCAGGCGCTGAGGATGCTGGAGCAGCAGGCTTTCGACGGGGTGCTCATGGACTGCCAGATGCCCGAGATGGACGGCTACGAGGCCACGCGTCAGCTGCGCCAGGAAGCACGGTGGCAGGAGCTGCCGGTGATCGCGATGACGGCCAACGCGATGGTGGGCGACCGCGAGAAGGCACTGACGGCCGGCATGAACGACCACGTGGCCAAGCCGATCCGTCCCGAGGAATTCTTCGACACGCTGGCGCGGTGGATACGCCCCGCAAGACCGCTGCAGGCCACGCCGCCGATGCTGGACGATCAGGCGCTGCGCCGCAGCGGGGTTGCGCCGGGCAGCACACTCCACCAACGGCTGCTGGCCATCTTCAGCGCCAGCGCCCGCACCTTTCCCGAGCGGTTCCGGCTTGCCCAGGCGGACTCGTCCGCGGCATTCCGCTTGGCACACGACCTGAAGTGCGAGGCGGCCACGCTGGGCGCGCATGCACTGGCCGCCGCCGCAGCCGAACTCGAGTCCACGCTGATGCACCAAGCACCTGCTCACGATATCGCCGCACGGCTGCGTGTCGTGCTGGATGCTCTGCCACCGGTCCTGCAGGCACTTGAAGCAGCGGCTCGCCTGGCGCCGCCAGCCGAGACGAGGAGCTGAGGCGCATTCGGATTCGCGGCGCCTCGCCAGCCAAACCGCCCTGGCGCGAGGCGGTAGCTGACACAAGCGGACACCAGCGAGGCGGCGTCCGCAGGGAGCGCAGCGTCCGTCGACACGGCTCACCGCGCCTGAAGTGCAAAGGCCCGCCGGTGGCGGGCCTTTGCACTTCAGGGGACGGGCTGCGCTCAGGGGCCGTCGGCGGCCACGGTGGCCCGCTGTGGCAGCGCCGAGCCTAGCGGCTCGATGTTGTGGGCCAGCTTGCCCTTGGGGCCGTCGACCATCTCGAAGCTGACGCGGGCGCCCTGCTTCAGGGTCCGGAAGCCCTCCATGACGATCGCGGAAAAGTGGGCAAAGACATCCTCGCCGCCGCCTTCGGGTTCGATGAAGCCGAACCCTTTTGCGTCATTGAACCATTTGACGGTACCCACGGGCATGGCGTGCTCCGAGCATTCTTCGATGATTTTTGATTCTGTGCAGCCGCCCGGGGGCTGTCAAGGCGGCGTCCGTCGTGATCTCGTCACGGCATCGACAAACAAAGCCCTTCGCCCCTGGCGCGGGGCCTTGTCTTCGTCGCCGGCGGTGCCATATTCGCCGGCATGGAAGTCGCTAGCAGCCTCTCTATAGAATCGAATCCATGCCGGACGACAAGCCTGCGCCACCTCCCCCGACACGACCGGCCGTCAAGCCGGACGACGGGCAGGGCGCGGTCGTGGCCGAGCGGCAGTCGGCGCGCGTCGAGCCGCCGAAGATGTACCAGGTCGTGCTCCTCAACGACGACTACACGCCGATGGAGTTCGTCGTGATGGTCTTGCAGGAACACTTCCAGCGGGATTTCGAGACGGCCACGCAGATCATGCTGAAGATCCATCACGAGGGTCGGGGCGTGTGCGGCGTCTACACGAAGGATGTCGCCTCGACCAAGGTCGAGACCGTGCTCGCCGCGGCCAAGCGCTCGGGGCACCCCCTGCAATGCATTATGGAGGCCGCATGATTGCGCAAGAGCTAGAAGTCAGTCTGCACATGGCGTTCGTCGAGGCACGCCAGCAGCGACACGAGTTCATCACCGTCGAGCACCTGCTGCTCGCCCTGCTCGACAACCCGTCGGCCGCAGAAGTGCTGCGCGCCTGCTCGGCCAACCTCGACGATCTGCGCAAGAGCCTCACGCAGTTCATCAAGGAGAACACGCCGACGGTCGGCGGCACCGACGAGGTCGACACCCAGCCGACGCTGGGCTTCCAGCGCGTGATCCAGCGCGCGATCATGCACGTGCAGTCGACCGGTTCGGGCAAGAAGGAGGTGACCGGCGCCAACGTGCTGGTGGCGATCTTCGGCGAGAAGGACTCGCACGCGGTCTACTACCTGCACCAGCAGGGCGTGACGCGGCTCGACGTCGTCAACTTCATCGCGCATGGCATCAAGAAGTCCGAGCCGCCCGAGCCTGCCAAGGGCAACGAGGGCGGCGGCAGCGAGAGCGAGAAGGAGGAAGCCGCCGAAGGCAAGGGCTC
>CAZUUU010000025.1:0-29220 GCA_964622685.1 uncultured Methylibium sp. | reverse complement strand
GTCGTTCGGCCCTGCGGTTCGATGCCTTCACGCATGCACAGCGCGTGCCGGGCGCGGGGAATTGATCAGCATCTCCCTAGCCGACAGCCCGGCTGACTTGATCAAGAGCGCGTCGGCTGCGTCGGTTAGCCCACTCCCCCGCCGCATCTAGACTCCCCCCGGTGCCCGCCACCGCCCTGGCCCTCGTCCTCGCCGCCGCCCTGTGCCACGCGCTGTGGAACCTGGCCGCCAAGCACGCGGGGGGCGACCAGCGCTTCGTGCTGCTGACGGCGCTGATGATCGCGGTGCTGTGGGCGCCGCTGGGCATCTGGGCGGCCTGGGGCGTGCTGCCGCGCTGGGGCTGGCTGGAGTGGGGCATCACGCTGGCGAGTGCGCTGACGCACCTGCTGTACTTCACGCTGCTGCTGCGCGGCTACCGCGCCGCCGACCTGACCGTGGTCTATCCGATCGCGCGCGGCACCGGGCCGCTGCTCAGCTCGATCGGCGCGGTGCTGCTGCTGGGCGAGACGCTGTCGGCCTTCGGCGTCGCGGGCGTGGCGGCGGTGGCCGGGGGAGTGTTCCTGATCGCCGGCGGGCCGCGGCTGGTGCGCGAGCTGCGCTCGGGAGCCGGCGACCCGGCGCAGCGGCTGCGCATCCAGCACGGCATCGCCTACGGCGCGGCCACCGGCGTGTGCATCGCCGGCTACACGGTGATCGACGGCTATGCGGTCAAGGTGGTGATGATCTCGCCGCTGCTGATCGACTACTTCGGCAACCTGCTGCGCATCCCCTTCAGTCTGCCGGTCGTGCTGCGCGACACGGCCGGCGCGCTGGCGGCCTGGCGCGGCAGCTGGCGATGGGCGCTGGTGGTGGCGGTGCTGTCGCCGCTGGGCTATGTGATGGTGCTGTACGCGCTGCAGTTCGCGCCGCTCAGCCACGTGGCGCCCGCGCGCGAGGTGTCGATGCTGTTCGCGGCGCTGATCGGCGGGCGGCTGCTGGGCGAGGGCGACCCCGGGCTGCGGCTCGCGGGCGCCGCTTGCATCGCCCTCGGTGTGGCGGCGCTGGCGCTGGGCTGATCCACGTCCTGAACATAGAAAGCACGAGGGGCCCGGATGGGGCCCCTCGTTCGGTGCGCCTCGCGCCCCGCCGGGTCGGCGGAGCCGGGGCGACCCTTCGTCGATCGCTTACTTGGCGGACTTCTTGTCGGCCAGGCGCAGGTCGCTGGCCGAGACCGAGCCGCGCTGCGGCAGCTGGCCGCCGTTCACTTCGGCGTAGGCGAAGTCCATCTCGCCGTTGGCACGGGCACGGACCAGTTCGGCCTGCACTTCGGCGCGGGTCTTGTAGGTGTTCACGGTGCGCAGCGCCGGGCCGCCGATCTCGGACTGGCCGCGGTCCAGCTCGCCGGCGGACTGGGCACGAACCAGCTCGGCCTGCACGTCGGCACGGCTCGCCGGGGCGGTCTGGGCCTGGGCCGAGATGCTGAACAGGGCGGCGGCGGTGGCCAGGGCGGACAGCTTGATGAAGGCGTTCATGGTGGGGTTCCTTCCGGGGGTTGCGTTGCGATGGAAGGAATGTAGGCCTTGCATCCCGACCGATAAATAGCCGGTTCGCCAATGCACCGTTCCTGAATCTTCAACAAAGCCGGGGAAACCCCTCGGTGTTGCCCCTAGGCCTAGCGTCCAAATAGCCCCTTGATGACGCTGCCCAGGCCCTCGACGACGCCGCCGACGCTGAGGCCCAGCTTCTCGGCCAGCGCGGCGGCGAAGCGGGTCGCCAGGTTCTCGTTGAGCGAGAAGGCCGGGTCGTCGAGGCGGCCCTCGAGGGTGAAGTCCAGCTCGATCGGCCCGCTCTGGCTGGCCATCGCCACCAGCGCCTGGCGCGGCAGGCCGGCAAAGCCGCCCGCGCCCAGCTCCAGGCCGGTCAGCGTGATGCGGCCGGGCGCGCGCAACTGCTGGCGCTGCACCCTGGCCGTGAGATCCAGGTCCAGCCGGCCGGCCTTGACGCCGCCGTCGGCCACGCGACTGAGGTAGGGCTGCAGCACCACCAGGTCGACCTGGCGCAGCTGCACCTTCAGGTCGGCGTCGCGGCTGGACGGCGTGACCTCGCCTTCGATCTGGAGCCGGCCGCGCGGCCCGGTGCGGCTGCCTTCGATCATGGCCTGCAGGTCGACCGCGGTGGCGGCGTCCAGCGCCGGCAGCGGCAGCGGGCCGATGCGCGCGTCGATGCCGGTCAGGCGCAGCGCCAGCGGCGGCTGGCGCACCGAGGCGTCGAACCACGCGACCTCGGTGTCGCGCAGCCGCAGCTCGCCGATGCGCAGCGAGGGTGCGGCGGACGAGGGCGGGTCGCCCGGTCGCGCCGGCGGCTTGCGGCCCAGCAGCGAGGGCAGCACGCGCAGGCTGCCGTCGCGCGCGCGCAGCAGCGCGATGTAGCCGCCGTCGACGACGATGCGGCGCACGCCGATGCGGCCGCGCAGTGCTGCCCACAGGTCAGGCGCGACCAGCACGCGCTCGGCGCGCAGCTCGTCGGCGGTCGGCCAGCCGCTCTTCGGCGCGGCGGCGATGCGCAGGCCGCGCAGCTCGACGCCGTTCCACGACAGCGAGATCGACGCGACCTCGCCGCGCGGGCCGAGCTGGGCGACGATCTCGCGCTGCAGCTGCTTCATCGCGAGCTGCCAGGCGACGGTCATCAGCACGACGAGCGCCAGGGCGACGGCGCCGAGCCGCCACAGGCGGCGTCGGCCCGCGGGGGCGGGGACGATTTCGGAAGGCGAGGACATCGCGACATTGTCGCGGGCCGCTAGAGTCCGACGAGTCATGTCAGAAGCCCGCACCCCCACGCCGACCCCGCCGCCGCCCCTGGTCGGCGTGGATTTCACCAGCGCGCCGACGCGCCGCAAGCCCATCACCGTGGCGCACGGGCGGCGCGAGGGCGCGGTGCTGCGCCACGAGCGCATCGAGGAACTGCCGACCTTCGGCGAGTTCGAGGCGATGCTGCAGCGCCCCGGGCCGTGGTTCGGCGGCTTCGACCTGCCCTTCGGCCTGCCGCGCGAGCTGGTGGCGGCGCTGGGCTGGCCCTTGCAGTGGGCGCCGCTGATGCGCCACTACGCGTCGCTGTCGCGGGCCGAGATCCGCAGCCGCTTCGCGGCCTTCTGCGATGCGCGGCCGGCCGGCGGCAAGTTCGCGCACCGCGCGACCGACGGGCCGGCCGGATCGAGCCCGTCGATGAAGTGGGTCAATCCGCCGGTGGCCTGGATGCTGCACGCCGGGGTGCCGCGGCTCGTCGAGGCGGACGTCACGCTGGCCGGCCTGCACGCGGGCGACCCGCAGCGCGTCGCCGTCGAGGCCTATCCCGGCCTGCTGGCGCGCGAGCTGATCGGTGCGCGCTCCTACAAGAGCGACGACCGCGCGAAGCAGACCGACGAGCGCCTGATCGCGCGCAAGGACCTCGTCGACGCGCTCGAGCAGGGTCGTCCGGCGCGGCTGGGCCTGCGGCTCAAGCTCACGCACGCGCAGCGCGACGCGCTGGTGGCCGACGGCTCGGGCGACCGGCTCGACGCGGTGCTGTGCCTCGTGCAGGCCGCGTGGGCCGCGACGCAGCCGCGGCACGGCCTGCCGCCCGAGGTCGATGCGATCGAGGGCTGGATCGCGACGGCACCGTGGGACGCGCCGGCCCCCGCGAGCCCGGGGGTCGCGGCGGCTCAGCCTAGGGAGGAGCAGATCAACTAGGGACGCACGCACCGAAGGCATCGCCGATGCTCGTCTTTCAGTCCAGGAGATCGCCATGTCCCAGCAATTCGATGCGAACGCCAAGCTCATGATCACGCGCGACACCGACGGCGTGGTGCGCGAGATGCTGCACACCGAGGAGCCGTTCGCCAGCCAGGCCGGCAGCGCACTGCTGGCGGCGCGAGACTACCTCGCGACGTTCGGCACGCTGCTGGGCATCGCGCCGGCGGAGCTGGTCAACTTCAGCAGCAGTGCCGAACCGGCACCGGTCGCCGGCCTCGGTGTCGAGTACCGCTTCGTGCAGGAGAAGCCGCAGTTCGACATGACGACGGTCGTGTTCGAGCAGACGCTGTTCGGCCTGCCGGTCTGGCTGTCCGCGGTCGCGGTGCAGATGCGGCAGCGGCCTTTCGTCGTCGTCGGCGCACAGTCGAGCCGGCACGCCAGCGTCGATGCCGAGATGCCGAGCGAGCGCGCCCTGCAGCGCATCCTCAAGCTCGACGCGAAGGCGCTGGCCAAGCTGCTGGGCGTGGCCGACGACAAGGACTGCGACGCCGCCTCGCTGACCCTGATCCGCCAGCGGCTCGTCGTCGTCCGCTACGAGGCGGCCCAGCGCACCGCGGCCGAGCATGCGCCGCCCGAGGCGCAGCAGGTCATCCCGGTGCAGCACGGCCTGCACGCGAGCCTGCCGCTGCCGCGCGTCGGCGAGCAGGTCGTCGAAGGGCGGCACTACGTGGCCGCCGAGATCACGTTCAGCCTGAGCTGGCGCGGCGTCCCGGACCTGCCCTGGGTGGCGCTGGTGGATGTCGAGTCGCTCAGCGTCCTGTACCTGCGCGCCTTCATCGACGACGTCAACGGCCTGGTGTTCAAGGAAGACCCGGTCACGCTCAACGGCGGGCCGTTTCCCAACGCGACGGCGGCCGAGCTGAACGCGCTGCGCTCGTCGGTGGCGCTGCCCGACCTGTCGCCGCCGGTGGCCGGGACCTACGCGCTCACCGGCGACCGCGTGCAGCTGGTCGATGCCGAGCTGCCGGCGATCGCGCCGCCGACACGGCCCACCGGCAGCAACTTCGACTTCGCGTCCCGCACCGACAACTTCGCCGCGGTCAACGCCTACTACCACTGCGACCGCTTCTTCCAGCTGGTCGAGGAGCTGGGCTTCGACATCGACACCTACTTCACCGGCACGCTGTTCCCGACCACCGTCGATCACCGCGGCCGCATCAGCTCGGTGAACGGCGTCGAGATCAACGCCCACTGCGTCGGCAACGGCACGTTCGGCATCCAGCGGACCACCTTCATGCTGGCCGACCTCGGCGACGTCGTGAACCCGATGGGACTGGCCTGCGACTGGCGCGTGGTGCTGCACGAACTGGGCGGCCACGGCATCCTGTACGGCCACGTCAACTCGCCGAACTTCGGCTTCGCCCACAGCGCCGGCGACAGCTTTGCCGCGGTGCTGAACGACCCCGACACCCGCGCGGCCGATCGCTTCCAGACCTTCCCGTGGATCACCGGCGTGATCGCGCGCCGCCACGACCGCGACGTGACGGCCGGCTGGGCCTGGGACGGCGTGATGGACTTCGGCGGCTACAGCTCCGAGCAGATCCTGTGCACGACGCACTTCCGCCTCTACCGCTCGCTCGGCGGCGACTCGGCCGAGCTGGCGATGCGCAGCTACGCCGCGCGCTACGTGGCCTACCTGATGCTGCGCACGATCGGCTCGTTCACGCAGCCCAGCAACCCGGGCCACGCGCGCCTGTACGCGGGGGCCATGGAGCTCGCCGAGCAGGGCAACTGGACCAGCGAGGGCGAGGTCGGCGCGGTCTATCACAAGGTCGTCCGGTGGTCCTTCGAGAAGCAGGGCCTGCACCCGCCGGGCGCGCCGCTGCCCATCGTCACCGAGGGCCCGCCACCGCCGATCGACCTGTACATCGACGACGGCCGCCACGGCGAGTACGCCTACCAGCCGCACTTCTGGGAGACCGGCGACCTCTGGAACCGCCTCGAGCCGGATGGCCAGCCCGGCCACCAGACGCCGCAGGTCTGCTGCCGCAACCACGCCTACGTGCGCGTCAAGAACCGCGGCACGCAGGCCGCCAAGGGTGCGCGCGTCAGGGCCTACCACTGCCGACCCGCCGCCGGCCTGGTCTGGCCCGACGACTTCGAGCCCATGGACACGCCCTCGCTGGCCGTGCCGCCGCTGCCGCCGGGCGGCGAGGTCGTCATCGGCCCCTTCGGCTGGACGCCGATGGAGCCCGGCCACGAGGTGATGCTGATGAGCGTCAGCGTCCTCGGGGACCGCGCCAACACCGACCCGGTGACGGGCTTCCCCTCCGCCATCGGGCCGACACCGGCATGGCGCCTGGTGCCCAACGACAACAACACCGCGATGCGTGCCGTGATCCCGGTGCCCGGCGGCGGGGGTCGCTGCGCGCTGGAGGCGGCGTTCTGCAACCGCAAGTTCTGGGCGCAGAACCCGACGGCGAAGACGGCGCGCATGGAAGTGCGCGCGGTGCTGCCGGCCTTCCTGGCGAGCCGCGGCTGGGTGATGCGCTTCGACAACCCGGGCGGTGGCCGCTTCTCGCTCGGCCCGCGCGACCAGCGCCTGATGCGCCCGCGGCTGCTGAGCGGCCGCGACTTCGAGGTCGACGAACTGGTGGATGCCGGTCCGCTGGCGATCCGCGTGCTGGTGCTGGCCGACGGCCTGGTGGTCGGCGGCCTGACGTTCGCGATCGATCCGCAGCTCGAATGCCCGCCGAGCGAGCGTTGCGACAAGCCCCGGCCCGAACCCAAGCCCTGCCGCTGCGAGCCCTGTGTCGACGAGCGCTGCAAGCCCTGCGCGCCGCCGCCCTGCGACGCGAAGCCTGAGCCGCCCGAGGGCTGCCACGAGGAGCCGCACCCCCCGAAGCACTGCTGAAGCGTGCGTGCTTTCGCGCACCGCCGGAATGGAGCCACACGATGCCCCTTGCCCATGTGAACAAGCCATCGAACGCCGCACGAGTGGGGCTGCGCGTCGCGCTGCTCGCGCTGACTCTCTGCCTTTGGCTGCAGGTCGCGCAGGGCCAGGGCCAACTGCCTGGCCCGGCCCAGGCGAGCGCAACGCCGATGACGAGCGCAGCGCGCGAGGAGGAGCGTGCGCTCGACGTGAGCTTCGGCGGCGACGGCCGGGTCTCGATCGCGACCGACGGCTCCTCCGTCACCCTGCAGCTGGAACGCGTCGGCCGCGGCGCGCAGCCGGGCGCGGCGCCCGTGCCGCAGTTCATCCAGGAGGGCCACCGCGTCGAGTACCGGCGCGGCGCGCTCGTCGAGTCGTACACCAACACCCAGGGCGGGCTCGAACAGCGGTTCATCCTGCGTCGCCCACCCGAAGGCCGCGGCGAGCTGCGCCTCGTCATGGCGGTGGAGGGTGCCGTGCCGTCGCTCCTCGAGGACGGCGCCACGATTGCACTGCGCGCCTACCGCCAGCAGGCACTCGCCTACGGCTCGCTGTTCGTGCGCGACGCGCAGGGCCGCAGCCTGCCCGCCGAGCTCGAAGTCAGCGGCCAGCAGATTGCGCTGCGCGTCGATGACGCGGGCGCGGCCTACCCGATCGACATCGATCCGATCCTGAGCCTCTCGTACTGGGTGCACGAGAAGACGCTGACCGTCGGACCCTGGGACGACCAGTCGAGCTTCTTCGGCTACGCGGTGGGGATGCAGGACAGCCGGGCCGCGGTCGGCTCGGGCTTCATCTACCCGGGCGCGGCCGAGGTGTTCCGCAATCTCGAAGGCACGCCGCTGCCGCCCTGGTTCAGCGCCGTGCACATGGAGCCGGCCCCGGGCGCGACCGGCAAGTTCGCCGCTGCGCTTGCCTACGATGCCAACACCCTGGCGGTGGGCGCACCCTGGTTCGCCGCGGCGCAGGCCCAGGTCGGCTACGTCAGCATCTTCGTGCGCAGCGGCAGCGGCGACAGCTGGGCGCTCCAGCAGACGCTCGTGCCGAGCTACGCGCCGCCGGGCAACACCATCCAGCAGTTCGGCTTCGGCCAGACCCTGGCACTGTCGGGCGACACGCTCGTCGTCGGTGCCTGCGGCTACGCCGACTACACCGGCCGGGCCTTCGTGTTCGAGCGTTCGGGCGGCATCTGGACGCAGACCGCGGAGTTGCAGGGCTTGCCCGAGGCCTGGGGCAACCGCTTCGGCTGCAGCGTGGGCATCGGCAATGGCGTGATCGCCGTCAGCCGCCCGGCCGCCCAAGCGCCGTACTTCCCGGCGCTGCCGGGCCAGGTGCACCTCTTCGCGAAGTCGAACGGCGCGTGGACCCAGCAGCAGGTGATCGTCTCGAACTCTTCGGCGGTCAACGATGGGTTCGGCTACGTGATTGCCATGAACGGCGATCGGCTGGCCGTGCGCGACTCCGATTCGGTCCAGCTCTTCACCCGCGTCGGCGGGACCTGGACCTACCAGTGGAACTACCCGGTCGGCCCGTTCGGCGGTGTGGGCGAGCGGCCGATGGCATTGGGGCCGACGCGGCTGCTGGTCGGCGAGCCGGCAGCCACGGTGAGCGGCAAGGCCGCTGCCGGACGAGTGCTGGTCTTCAACGGCTCCGGCGCGAGCCTGAGCTACGCCGGCTTCATCCGCGAGCCGACGCCGCTGGCGGGCGCAGGGTTCGGCGCCTCGATCGCGACATCCGGCAACCGTGTGATCGCCGGCGCGCCGAACGCGAACATGACCGCTGGGCGCGCGCAGATCTTCCGGCGCCAACTGCTGGGCTGGTCCTTGGTGCAACAACCGTAGCGACCCAGCGACTCGCCCCGGCGGCGCGGCCCGCGGGACCGCACACTACGCGGGTGCCGCGCCGCGCCCCGTCCACTCCGTTCGATCCCGCCGACACCCGCCGCGCCCGCACCTGGTTCGAGCGACGCGGCTGGCAGCCGTTCGCCTTCCAGGACGAGGTCTGGGCCGCGATGGCGGCGGGCCGCTCGGGCTTGTTGCACGCGACGACGGGATCGGGAAAGACGTATGCGGTCTGGATGGGGGCCCTGCTGCGTTCGGGCGTTACGGCGGGCGAGGATGCGCCGCCGCTGCAAGTGCTCTGGCTCACGCCCATGCGAGCGCTCGCGGCCGATACGCTGAAGGCCATCACGCTGCCCCTGCCCGAACTCGCCCCGCGCTGGACCACCGGCCTGCGTACCGGCGACACGCCCAGCAGCGAACGCGCGCGCCAGGACCGGCGTTTCCCGACCGCGCTGATCACGACGCCCGAGTCGCTGAGCCTGATGCTGACGCGCGAACACGCACGCGAGGAACTGGGCGCTGTGCACACCGTCATCGTCGACGAGTGGCACGAGCTGATGGGCAACAAGCGCGGCGTGCAGGTGCAGCTGGCGCTGGCGCGCTTGCGGCAATGGAACCCGGGCCTGGTGACCTGGGGCCTGAGCGCGACGCTGGGCAACCTGGAGGACGCGTCGCGCGTGCTGCTCGGCAACGACGACGGCGCGCTGGTGCGCGGCCGCATCGACAAGGCCCTGGTCATCGACACGCTGCTGCCGGCGAACCCGGGGCGCTTCTCGTGGGCCGGCCACCTGGGCGCGCAGATGCTGCAGCCGCTGGTGGCCGAGCTGGAGAACAGCAGCACCGCCCTGGTCTTCACCAACGTGCGCTCGCAGGCCGAGATCTGGTTCCAGCTGCTGCTGGGCGCGCGACCCGACTGGGCCGGGCTGATCGCGCTGCACCACGGCTCGCTCGACAAGGACGCGCGGCACTGGGTCGAGGAGGCGCTGAAGGCCGGCACGCTGAAGGCCGTCGTGACGACCTCGTCGCTGGACCTGGGCGTGGACTTCCTGCCTGTGGAGCGCGTGCTGCAGATCGGCTCGGCCAAGGGCGTGGCCCGGCTGCTGCAGCGCGCCGGCCGCAGCGGCCACCAGCCGGGTCGCGCCTCGCGCGTGACGCTGGTGCCGACCAACACGCTGGAGCTGGTCGAGGCGGCCGCGGCGCGGCGCGCGGCGCAGGCCGGGCGCGTCGAGAAGCGCGACTCGCCCGAGAAGCCGCTCGACGTGCTGGTGCAGCACCTGGTGACGGTCGCGCTCGGCGGCGGCTTCGAGGCCGAGGCGCTCTACGCCGAGGTGAAGACGGCGCACGCCTACCGCGCCCTGACACGCGCGGAGTTCCAGTGGGCGCTCGACTTCGTCGAGCGCGGCGGCGCCAGCCTCGGCGCCTATCCCGACTACCACCGCGTGCAGCGCATCGACGGCGTCTACCGCGTGCCGGACCGCGGCATCGCCAAGCGGCACCGGCTCGCCATCGGCACCATCGTCGGCGAGGCCTCGATGTTGGTGAAGTGGATGTCCGGCGGCACGATCGGCAACATCGAGGAAGGCTTCATCGCGCGCCTGAAGCCCGGCGACTGCTTCGTCTTCGCGGGCCGCGTGCTCGAGTACGTGCGCACCCAGGACATGGCGGCCTACGTGCGCAAGGCCACGCGCAACAAGGGCGTGGTGCCCAGCTGGGCCGGCGGCAAGATGCCGCTGTCCACCGAGATGGCCGACGCGGTGCTCGAGATGCTGCAGGTCGCCGCGCAGGGCGACTTCTTCGAGCCCGAACTGCAGGCCGCGCAGCCGATGCTGGCGACGCAGGCGCGCGTGTCGAAGCTGCCGACGCCGCAGACCCTGCTGGTCGAGCGCTTCGAGTCGCGCGAAGGCCACCACCTCTATCTCTACCCCTTCGGCGGTCGCAACGTGCACCTGGGCCTGGCCTCGCTGCTGGCCTGGCGCTTGTCGAAGGCGCAGCCCAACACCTTCAGCCTGTCGGTCAACGACTACGGCTTCGAGCTGCTGAGCGCGCTGCCGGTGGCGATCGACGGCGTGCTCGACGGCACGGTCTTCGACACGACCGAGCTGCTGTCCGACGTGCTGGCGAGCCTGAACTCCGGCGAGCTGGCGCAGCGGCGCTTCCGCGAGATCGCGCGCGTCGCCGGGCTCGTCTTCACCGGCTATCCGGGCGCGCCCAAGAGCATGAAGCAGTTGCAGGCCTCGAGCAGCCTGTTCTACGAGGTCTTCCGCAAGTACGACGCCGGCAACCTGCTGCTGGGCCAGGCCGAGACCGAGGTGCTGGGCCAGGAACTCGAGATCCGCCGCCTGGGCGCGACGCTGCGGCGCATGGCGCGGCTGCGCATCGACCTGGTCGACCTGAAGATGCCCAGCCCCTTCTGCCTGCCGCTGATGGTCGAGCGCTTCCGCGAGCAGCTGACGACCGAGAAGCTGGGCGCGCGATTGGACAGAATGCTGGCCGACATGAATGCCGCCCTCGACACCCCGCCGCCGGATGCCGCCGCCGCGACCGCTGCCCGACCCGTGCGGAGGAAGCGCGCATGAAGCTCGGCCCGCTCGGCAAGCTGTTCGGCGCCGCCAACCGCGCGCGCCTCGCGATCTACCTGCTGGCCTTGTGGAAGCTGGTGCGCCACCCCGACACGCCGCGCGCGCCGAAGTGGATCGCGATCGCGGTGCTGGCCTATGCGCTGAGCCCGATCGACCTGATCCCGGACTTCATCCCGGTGCTGGGGATGCTGGACGAACTGATCCTGCTGCCGCTGGGCATCGCGCTGGCGGTGAAGCTGACGCCCGAGCCGATCTGGCGCGCGCGGCTGGCCGAGGCCGAGGCCATGGGTCGCCAGAAGCTGCCGAAGATGATCTGGGGCGCCGTGCTGGTCGTCGCGGTCTGGTTGCTGAGCCTCGGCCTGCTGGCGTGGTGGCTGTGGCCGCGGCTCGCCGGCGCGGCGTGAGGCGCCGGCTCGCGATCGTCGGATGCTGCGCGGCGCTGGCGCTGCCGGCGCTCGCGACGGAGCGTTTCGACGGTGTGGTCACGCGCGTCAGCGACGGCGACACGGTCTGGGTCCGGGCCGATCCCGCCGCCGGATCGGCGCGGCGCAAGCCGGTGAAGGTGCGCCTCGTCGGGCTCGACGCGCCCGAGCGCTGCCAGCCGCATGGCGCGGCGGCCGCCGAGGCCTTGTCGGGCCGCGTGCTGGGCCGCCGGGTGCAGGTGCTGCGGCGCGCGACCGACGCGCACGGCCGCGCGCTCGGCACGCTGTGGCTGGGCTCGCAGGATGTCGGCGCGTGGCTGGTGCGCGAGGGCCACGCGTGGTCGGCGCGCTACCGCGGCGACCCGGGGCCGTATGCGGCCGAGGAGCAGGCGGCGCGCGCGGCGCGGCGTGGGCTGTTCGTCGCGGCCGATGCGACCCGGCCGCGCGACTTCCGTCGCCGCCACGGCCCCTGCGAGGACCCGTTCAGCCGCCCCGCGCCACCAGCGAGAAGTTCTGGCCCGGGATGACCAGCGTGTACTGCAGCTTCGATCCCAGGCCGTCGCCGGTCGGGCTGAGCGCGAAGCAGATCGACTGCGTCAGCGAGACCGCCCCGCCGCCGTCGCGCTGCGTCGTGTCGAGGCAGAAGTAGACGTCGCCGCTGTAGAACTGGATCGTCCAGCGCGTCGTCGAGCTGCCGGTGCTGCCGCCGCCGGGTGTGCAGCTCGCGTAGTCGGTGCTGCCGAACAGCGAGCCGTTGCCGCCGATCGGCGAGAACGGCGGCGGCGCGAAAGGCATGCCGATGTCGCTGCAGCCGCCCGAAGCCGAACTCAGGCCGATCAGCAGGAAGCCGGTGATGAAGAACAGCGCGCCGAGGTCGACGACCGGCGAGCCGCCGAAGGGCGTCAGGCTGCTGCGGCGTTCGACCCGCTCGGCACTGGCGCCGCTGCGCGGATAGCTGCCGCTCCCCTGGGGCGTGAAGCTCAGCGTGTAGGCGTAGTCGCGGCCGTCGGAGCCGCGGCCGGTGGCCGTGTAGTTGCGCGGCGTCGTCAGCAGCTGCCGCCAGGCGGCGCCGGGGTCGTAGTCGACGCGCACGTCGACGCCGCCGCTGCCGCCACCGCCACCGCAGGCCGCCAGCAGCACGGCGGCGGCGAGGGCGGTCAGGTGCTTGCGCATCGGGGATCCTGGCGCGCCGCCGCTACTTGCGCATCAGCGTGCTCTTGCCGAACAGGCTCTCGATCAGGTCGACCGCGACCTCGGCGGTGCGGTTCCTGACGTCGAAGGCCGGGTTCAGCTCCATCACGTCGAGCGAGGCGAGGCGGCCGGTGTCGGCGATCATCTCCATGCACAGCTGGGCCTCGCGGTAGCTCGGTCCGCCCTTGACGGTGGTGCCGACGCCGGGTGCGATGTCGGGGTCGAGGAAGTCGACGTCGAAGCTGACGTGCAGGTGGGTGCGGGCGTCGAGCGTGGCCAGCGCCAGCTCCATCGTGTGGCGCATGCCCATCTCGTCGATGTAGCGCATGTCGAAGACCTCGAGGTCGACCTCGTGCACCAGGCGCTTCTCGCCGGCGTCGACGCTGCGGATGCCGATCTGGCGCACCCACTTCGGGTTGATCGCGGGGACCTGGCCGCCGATCTCGATGAGCTGCTGGGGCCCGTGGCCGCACAGGCAGGCGACCGGCATGCCGTGCACGTTGCCGCTGGGCGTGAGCACGTTGGTGTTGAAGTCGGCATGGGCGTCGAGCCACAGCACGCGCAGCTTGCGGCCGGCCTCGCGGCAATGGCGCGCCACCGCGCTGATGCTGCCGATGCCCAGGCAATGGTCGCCGCCCAGCAGGACCGGCAGGCGGCCGAGCGCGAGCTCCGCGTACATCGCCTCGTGAACGGCCTGGTTCCAGGCCACGACCTCGGGCAGGTGGCGGTAGCCGTCCACCGGCGGCTGCCAGGGGTTGCGGGGGCCGATCAGGTTGCCGCGGTCGACGACCTCGAGGCCGTGGCCTTCGAGTGCCGCCTGGAGGCCGGCGACGCGCAGCGCCTCCGGGCCCATCGAGGCGCCGCGCGCGCCGGCGCCGATGTCGGTCGGCGCGCCGACCAGCGAGATCTTCGTCGTCGTGCTCATGTCGGTCACATGTCCTCGGCGAAGCGCCCCGTCTGGGTGTCGGGGGCGTCCAGGCCGTAGTGTCGCTCGATCAGGCCCCAGGCTTCCTCGGCGCTCTCGACGAAGTGGAAGAGCTTCAGGTCCTCGGCCGAGATCATGCCGGTGCCGACCAGCAGGTCGAAGTCGATCAGGCGGGTCCAGAACTCGCGGCTGACCAGCAACACCGGGCGCTTGCGCACCTTGCCGGTCTGCATCAGCGTCAGCGCCTCGAACATCTCGTCGAGCGTGCCGAAGCCGCCGGGGAAGCACACCAGCGCGATCGCGCGCATCAGGAAGTGCATCTTGCGCAGCGCGAAGTAGTGGAACTGGAAGCAAAGCTCCGGCGTGATGTAGTCGTTGGGTGCCTGCTCGTGCGGCAGCACGATGTTCAGGCCGATGCTGGGTCCGCCGGCCTCGAAGGCGCCGCGGTTGCCGGCCTCCATGACGCCCGGCCCGCCGCCGGTGACGACGGCGATCGGATGCTCGAGGCGCCGCGAGGCGGTCGTCACCATGCTCGCGAAGCGCTGGGCCTCCTCGTAGTGGTGGGACATCGCCAGTCCCATGCGGGCGCGCTGCAGGGCGGGCTCGTCGCCGCCCGCTTCGGCCTGCGCCAGGCGCTGGGCCGCGGCATCGCGCGGCAGGATGCGCGCGCTGCCGAAGATGACGATCGTCGACTCGATGCCGTGCTCGCGCTGCACCAGCTCGGGCTTGAGCAGCTCGAGCTGCATGCGCACCGGCCGCAGCTCCTCGCGCAGCAGGAAGTCGGTGTCGTTGAAGGCGAGGCGGTAGGCGCTCTCGGGCCCGGCGTAGCGCGAGGCCGGCGTGACCGCGGCCACGTCCTCCTGCGCCGACGGGAAGTTGCGCGCACGCAGGTCGTCGAGGGGTTCTTCCATGATGGGGCTCGTCGCGCCGCGGTGGCGGCGATTCAGTGGGGGTGGCCGCAGACCGGGCAATCGGGGCGGCGCGCGACGCGGATCTCGGTCCACTCCATCGCGCGGCCGTCGAGCATCTGCAGCCGCCCGGCGAGGCTGGGGCCGACGCCGGCCAGCAGCTTCAGGGCCTCGGCCGCCTGCATGCTGCCGACGATGCCGACCAGCGGTGCGAACACGCCCATGGTCGCGCAGCGCACTTCCTCGAAGCCGGCGTCCTCGGGGAAGAGGCAGGCGTAGCAGGGGCTGGCCGCGCTGCGCGGGTCGTAGACGGAGATCTGGCCGTCGAAGCGGATCGCCGCACCCGCCACCAGCGGCTTGCGGTGCGCGACGCAGGCGCGGTTGACGGCGTGCCGGGTCGCGAAGTTGTCGCTGCAGTCCAGCACCACGTCGGCCTCGCGCACCAGCGCGTCCAGCCGTGCCGCGTCGGCGCGCTCGACCAGCGCCTGCACGCGCACCTCGGGGTTGATGGCGGCGATGCTGCGCGCCGCCGACTCGGCCTTGGGCGTGCCGACGCGCGCGAGGTCGTGGATGATCTGGCGCTGCAGGTTGGTCAGGTCGACCTCGTCGTGGTCGACGACGGTGAGGCGGCCGACGCCGGCCGTGCCCAGGTAGAGCAGCGCCGGCGATCCCAGGCCGCCCGCACCGATGACCAGCGCGCGGCCGTCGAGCAGACGCTGCTGCCCTTCGACGCCGATCTCGTCGAGCAGGATGTGGCGGCTGTAGCGCAGCAGCTGGTCGTCGTCCATGCGGCAAGCATAGCGGGCGCACCAAGCGAAAAGCCCGCCGTGGCGGGCTTTGCGGGGCGCGACGCGGGCGCGGCGTCAGTTGGTCTTGGTGTCCTCGGGCTTGCGCTCGGACTGCGTCTTCGACGCGACCACGGTCTTGCCCTTCAGCCGGTTGAGGGCCTGCTGCAGCGGGAAGTCCTCGGCGCTGCCGAACTCGGGCAGCGGCTTGGGCGCCTTGTCCTTGCCGTTGGCTTCCTCGAGCTTCTTCAGCGCTTCCTCGCGGGCCTTCTCGCGCGCGGTGTCCTTGGTCTCGGCACCCTGGCCGCTGGAGATGTGCTTCTCGAGGTCGGCCTCGCGGGCCCGCAGGCTGCCGAAGATCGTGCCTTCCGCGGTCTCGTCGAGCCACACGTCGGGCACGATGCCCTTGGCCTGGATCGAGGCGCCGCTGGGCGTGTAGTAGCGCGCGGTGGTGATCTTCAGCGCGGTGTCCGGCGACAGCTGGCGCACCGTCTGCACCGAGCCCTTGCCGAAGGTCTGCGCGCCCATGATCGTGGCGCGCTTGTGGTCCTGCAGCGCGCCGGCGACGATCTCGCTGGCCGACGCCGAGCCCTCGTTGACCAGCACGACCAGCGGCACCGACTTCACCGCCTCGGGCAGCTTCTTGAGCGGGTCGCTGCCGCGGCGGGCGTAGAACTCGGCGTTGGCCTTGAAGATCTGCTTGGACTCGGCGATCTGGCCGTTGGTCGACACGACCACCACGTCCTTGGGCAGGAACACCGAGGAGATGGCGACCGACGCCTCGAGCAGGCCGCCCGGGTCGTTGCGCAGGTCGAGCACCAGGCCCTTGAGGTTGGGATCCTGCTTGTACAGCTCGTTCAGCTTGACCGCGAAGTCCTCGACGGTGCGGTCCTGGAACTGGCTGACGCGCAACCAGCCGTAGCCGGGCTCGACCATGCGCGAGCGCACGCTCTGCACGCGGATCTCCTCGCGCGTGATCGTCACCGGGAAGCTGCGGTTCTCGTCCTTGCGGAAGACCTGCAGCAGCACCTTGGTGTTGGGCTCGCCGCGCATCTTCTTGACGGCGGCGTCCATCGTCAGGCCCTTGACGAAGGTGTCGTCGATCTTGGTGATCAGGTCGCCGCTCTTTATGCCGGCGCGGAAGGCCGGCGAGCCCTCGATCGGCGTCTGCACCTTGACCAGGCCGTCTTCCATGCCGATCTCGATGCCGACACCGACGAAGCGGCCGCTGGTGCCTTCGCGGAATTCCTTGAAGGTCTTCTTGTCGAAATACTGCGAGTGCGGGTCGAGGCCGGCCACCATGCCGCCGATGGCGTCGGTGATGAGCTTCTTCTCGTCGACCGGCTCGACGTAGTCGCTCTTGACCATGCCGAACACCGCCGCGAGCTGCTGCAACTCTTCCAGCGGCAGGGCGCCGGTCGTGTTGCGCGCGATCGCCGTCAGCTGCATCGTGGTCAGTGCGCCGGCAACGGCACCGAGGACCAGCCAGCCCGCCACTTTTGTCTTTCCACCCATGACGTCCCGCGTCCTTTCAGCCAGGTCGGCCCAGTATAGGACTGGGGCTCCCGCTATGAGTGTCGGCAAGTTCCGAAAGTTGCTTGCATTCAGGGCCTTTGCACGCCTTCACATCCCGATGCCGGGTCAGCCCGGGGTGGTCTGGCGGGGGAAGGTCACGACGTGGTCCACCTCGGCGCGGATGCCGATCCACTCGCCCAGCTGGTGGTCGTGGTGCGAGGGCACGTGGGCCAGCACGCGCTCGCCGCTGGCCAGTTGCAAGGTGTAAAGGAACTCCGAGCCGCGGAAGGCCTTGCGCTCGATGCGCGCCTTCACCGGCGAGGCGTCGTCGTGGACGATGTCGTCGGCGCGCAGCAGCACCTCGCACTCGCCGCCAGGGTAGGCCGCCGGCACCGGGCATTCCCCGACGTCGCGCAGGTCGCCCAGCGGGGTGCGCACCTGCGGACCGCCGCCGTTGTCGCCGGCGACGATGCGGGCCGGCGTGAAGACGCCGTGGCCGATGAAGTCGGCCACGAAGCGGGTCGCCGGGCGGTGGTAGAGCTGGTAGGCCTGGTCCCACTGCTCCAGCCGGCCCCGGTGCATCACGCCGATGGTGTCGCCGAGGGCGAAGGCCTCGAGCTGGTCGTGGGTCACGAACAGCGCGGTCGTGCCGGTCTGCTTGAGGATGGCCCGCAGCTCCTGGGCCAGGCGCTCGCGCAGGTCGACGTCGAGGCTGGAGAAGGGCTCGTCCAGCAGCAGCAGGCGGGGCGAGGGCGCCAGCGCCCGTGCCAGCGCGATGCGCTGCTGCTGTCCGCCCGACAGCTGGTGCGGCGCGCGCTTCGCCGCCGCCGCCAGGCCGACCAGGTCCAGCAGCTCGGCCACGCGCTGCTCGCGCCGGGCGCGCGGCAGCTCGGCCACCCCGAAGGCGACGTTCTGCGCCACCGTCAGGTGCGGGAACAGCGCGTAGTCCTGGAACACCATGCCGATGCGCCGCGCCTCGGGGGCGAGGTGGCGGCCGGTGGCGGCGTCGCCCAGCACCTCGTCACCCAGCGTGATCCGGCCGCCGGCCAGCGGCTCCAGGCCCGCCACGGCACGCAGCAGCGAGGTCTTGCCGCAACCCGACGGGCCGATCAGCACGCCGATCTCGCCCTGGGCCAGGCCGAAGGACACCGCATCGACGGCCGCACGTTCGCCGCCGCCCGCATGACCGGCGGCGTAGCGGATCGATACCTGGTCGAGGGTCAGCAGCATCGCCCTATGATACGAACTGATCTGAAATGAAAGTCGTTCGTATTCATATTGCCCTTGCCGACCGTGGCCGGCGCCACGGCGGCGGCTGAGCGGGCATGCGCCGTCTCGCCATCGCCCTGTGCATCCTGCTGGCCCTGCCGCTGGCCGGCGTGCTGGGCGCCTGGCTGACGCCGCAGGCCCAGAGCTGGGACCTGCTGCGCCACCAGGCGGCCACGGTGCTACCCGGCTATGCATTCAGTTCGCTGGTGCTGGCGGCCGGGGTGGCGATCGGCGTCGCGCTGCTGGGCGGGGCAACCGCCGCGGCGGTGACGCTGTTCGACTTTCCGGGTCGTCGCGTCTTCGAGTGGGCGCTGCTGCTGCCGCTGGCGATGCCCGCCTACGTGCTGGCCTATGCGAGCACCGACTTCCTTCAGTACAGCGGCGCGCTGCAGACCGCGCTGCGCGAGCTGACCGGTGCCCAGGGCCCGCTGTGGCCGGACGTGCGCAGCCTGCCGGGCGCGATCGTGCTGTTCACGCTGGCGCTCTATCCCTACGTCTACCTGCTGACCCGCGGTGCCCTGGTCGAGCGCGGCCTGCACCTGATGGAAGCCGCCAGGCTGCTGGGTGCCGGGCTGGGCCGGCGCGTGCGCACGGTGGCCCTGCCGCTGGCGCGGCCGGCGCTGGCGGCCGGCGTGGCGCTGGCGCTGATGGAGACGCTGGCCGACTACGGCGTCGGCTCCTACTTCGGCCTGACGACCTTCACGACCGGCATCTACAAGGCCTGGCTGGCGATGGACGACCGCATCGCGGCGGCCCAGCTGGCAACCCTGCTGCTGGCCATCGTCGCGGCGCTGCTGTGGGCCGAACGACGCGCCCAGGCGCGCTTGCGCTATGCCAGCACGCGGGGCGGCGCCTCCGAGCGCGAGGCGCGGCCGGTCGCGCTGCGCGGGCGCCAGGCGCTGCTCGCCTTCGTGCTGTGCGCGCTGCCGGTGCTGCTGGGCTTCGTGCTGCCGGTCGCGGTGCTGCTGCACGCGGTGTGGCGCGAAGCCCGGCACGGCGAGTTCGGCTTGCCCTGGGAGCGCTTCTTCGGCTGGGGCTGGACCAGCCTGCAGCTGGCGACGCTGGCGGCCCTGGCCGCCGTGGCGCTGGCGGTGCTGCTGGGCTTCCTGCTGCGCGGTCGCGCGGGCGGCGCGCTGCCGCCGCTGGCGCGGCTGGTGTCGCTGGGCTATGCCGTGCCGGGGGCCGTGATCGCGGTCGGCCTGCTGCTGCCGGTCGGCTGGGTGCAGGCGGCGGCGCCCGGGTCGGCGGCGGCCGGCTGGGTCACGCTGGCGGCCACCGGCAGCATCGCCGGCCTGCTGTTCGCCTACCTCGTGCGCTTCTCGGCGGTGGCCCTGCAGTCGGTCGAGGCCGGCTATGCGCGCATCCCGGCCAGCTTCGACGACACCGCGCGCACGCTCGGGGCCGGCGCGCGGCGGCTGTTCTTCGGCGTGCATGCGCCGCTGCTGACGCGCTCGGCGCTGGCCGCGGCGCTGCTGGTCTTCGTCGACGTGATGAAGGAGCTGCCGGCCACGCTGGTGCTGCGGCCCTTCGACAGCGACACGCTGGCGGTCGTCGCCTACCAGTTCGCGCGCGACGAGCGACTGGCCGAGGCCGCGCTGCCCTCGCTCGCGATCGTGCTGGTCGGCCTGATCCCGGTGGTGCTGCTGAGCCGCGCGATGCGCGCGCGCTGAGGACCCGAACCGGCGGGTGGCGCCTCCGACAGGAATCGAACCTGTATCTGCCGCTTAGGAGGCGGCCGTTCTATCCGTTGAACTACGGTGGCAGGCGGTCGCGATTGTAGGAGCCACCTTCACCTCACCGGGCGGAGCGCGCCGACGCCGGATCGATCGCTGACGCAACCCAACAGCCGCCGCAGACCGGCTCCGCCGGCCTGCCAGCGGCGCCCCCTCGAGGGGGAGCGGCGCAGCCGCAACGGGGGTGGTCGTCATCAATTCCAGCGGAAGATCCAGATCAGGTCGACCGCCGGGTCCTCGCCCGACTGCGCTCGCAAGGTGAAGCGCTGCGCGATGCGGTAGATCAGCTGCCAGTTGCCGGCGGTCGCGTTGAGCCCGCGTTCGTAGCCGACGTAGACGCGGTCCGAGAGCTGCTTGCCCAGCGTGACGACGGTGTCGCGCACCGTGCCGTCGCTCTGCCGCACCGACAGTTCGTCGAGCTGCAGCGCGCGCGCCACGTCGAAGCTGCTGTCGGCGCCGTCGCCCGCCAGCAGCGCGAGTGCGGCGCGCTGCAGCAGCAGCGTCTCGGTGCCGCCCAGGCTGTCGTAGCTGCGCCCGGTGACCAGCAGCGCCAGCTTCTCGGTGTCCGGCAGTTCGGGGTCCGAGAACAGCCGCACGCGCGGCGACTGCGCACTGCCGCCGACGATCACGCCGACGCGCGTGTCGGTGTTGGCGCGCACGGCCGCGATGTCGAGTCGCGGGTTGGCGATGTCGCCGACGAAGGTGATGACGCCGCGCTCGATCGCGAGCTTCTGGCCGTAGGCCTCGTAGGTGCCGCTGTCGGTGCGGACCTCGCCGTGGGTCGCCAGCTTGCCGCCGGGACTGGTCAGGCGCAGCTGGCCTTGCAGGCGCGTGTCGATGCCGCGCCCGCGGACGCGGAAGCGCGGGCCGAGGTCGACGCCGACGCGCAGCTCGACGCCTCGCGGCGGGCGCCGCGCGGCCGCCTCCGCCGCCGCGGCCCGGTCGCCCGGCCGCTTGACCGTGACGTCGTCGCCGAGGCTGGGCGCATCGCCGCGGCTGGCATCGATCAGGCCCTCGTCGGCGCGCAGGTCGCCGTCGATCTTGAGCGTCTGCGCATCGAGTTGCACCGCGACCTTGCCGCTGGCGACGACGCGCCGGTCGACCCGGCCCAGCACCGTCGCGCGCTCGGCCTCGAACTGCAGCCGCGCCTGCGGTTGTTCGCCCAGCCGCGCCTCGCCGCTGGCGCCGAGTTCGCCGTCGCCGGCCTTGAAGCGCAGCGTCGTCAGTCGCGCGGTGTCGCCCTCGAAGCGCGCGTCGAGCCGACCGTCCGTCAGCGTCACGCCCTCGAGCGTGTTGCGCACCGCGAGCTGGCGGCCCTGCAGCTCGCCGATCCACTGCGGCGCACCGAAGCGCCCGGCGATGCCCAGCGTGCCCTCGAGCGTGCCGCCGAGTCGCCAGCCCGCCGGCACCCAGGCGCCCCAGGTCGCGAGGTTCTCGACCTGCACCCGCAGGGCCCCCTCGATCGGCGCGTCGGCGGCCGGCCACAGGTCTTGCGGTGAGGTGCGCACGCTCTGCCCGCCGGCCACCGAGCCCAGGTTGGCGCCGGCGATCAGCTGGCTCGCCCGCCACAGCCCGGCCTCGGCGGTCAGCTCGAGGCGGGCTTCGCTCAAGCCGAGCGGCTGCACGTTGCCGAACTCGACCACCTGCAGGTCGCCGCCGCTGCGTGCGATCTCGACGCGCGCGCTGACGGACGGATCGCTGCGCACGCTGGCCTTGGCGGCGAGCTTCAGGTCGCCGGCCCAGCCGAAGTCGGGCTGCAGTCGCTGCAGCAGCTGGGCGACGAGGAAGGGCTCGACCTCGGCCTGCAGGTCGAGCTGCGGCCCGGCCGTGCCGTTGCGCTCCCAGCGCAGGCGGCTCCAGCGCAGCACCGCACCCAGCACGTCGGCGCTGCCGGGCTGGGCCTGCAGGCGCAGCCACTGCGGGCCTTGCTGCAGCTCGAAGGCCAGGTTGCGGGCCAGGACCAACGGCAGCGGCGGTGCGGCGCCGGGCTTGGCGGTGGTGGTGGCCGCCGCGGGATTGGGCCGCAGCGCCAGCTCCGGCAGCGTCACGCGCCAGGACTGCGGCGCATCGCCTTCGCCGGCGCGCCAGCTGCCGGTGAGCGTGGCGTCGAGTGCCAGCGGCGCCGGCTCGGCCTCGGCCGTTTCGGCACCGGCAGCCTGCGGCTGGCGCAGCGTCGCGCGCAGTTCGGCGCGGTGCTCGGCCAGCGTGCCGCTGGCCAGCAGCTTGGCGGTCGGCACCAGCAGGCCAGGCAGGCGCAAGCGCGTCAGCGCGGCCTGCGCCTCGAGGCGGGTGCGCGCCATCGCGGCGCCGGCGGCCTCGGCACCCGGCAGCGTGGCGATCCACTGGCCGGCGGCGAGGTCGAGACCGTTGCGGCCGAGGGCCAGGGCTTCGAGCCTGAAGCTGCCGCGCGTGCTCAGCGTGCCGCGCGTGCCGCCGCCCAGCAGCCAGGCCCCGAGCGCCCCGTCGGCCTCGGCGTCGACCTGGGCGCGTCCGGCCAGCGTGCCGAGGCCCAGCGCCTGGGCCAGCGGCGCCAGCTGGGCGAGCGCCGGTGCCTCGAGCCTGAACTGCAGGCGTTCGTCGGCCGTTGCCGCGGCGCGCGAGGGGGCGCGCATCTTCAAGTTCAGCGAGGCGCGGTTGTCGGCAGCGCGCGCTTCGCCATCGACGCCGAGCCCGCCGCTGCCGTCGGCGTCGGCCTGCAGCCGCAGCGCCAGCGGCTGGCCGGCCAGTGCGCTGTCGGCCAGTTCGGCGCGCAGGCTGCCGCGCAGCGCGGCCAGCAGGCCAGCGGTGTCGGGCGCCGCGGCCGGCACCTGCGCGTTCAGCGTGAGCTTGCCGTTGAGCGCGTTGCGGCTGCGGCGCCAGGCGGCCGTCGGCTCGCCGGGCAGCCACAGCGAGGGGTCGAAGCCGGCGAGCTCGAGCGCGGCCTCGGTGGCCCAGAAGCCGCCGTTGCGGCGCGCCTGGGCGCTGCCGTCCAGACGCGCGGCGCCGGCAGTCGCCGTCAAGCGGGCCAGCGTGGCCGAGGTCGGTGTCGCGCTGCCGGCGGCTCGCAACTGCACCGCGTCGCGCAGCGGCCGCGACGTGCGCTCGCGCGGCCCGCCGACCAGCGTGCCGGCCAGCCGCGCGTCGAAGTCGACCCGGCCCCAGGCCGCGCCCGATCCGGCCGCAGGCGGGGCGTGCTTCAGCTCGATCGGCCCCGACAGCCGCAGCGGCGGCGCGCGCTGGTCCAGGCCCTGCAGCACGACGCCGCCGAGTTCGAGCTTCGCCTCGGCGCGCCCCGCCTCGATGCGGCCCGAGCCACCCAGCGTGCCGGCCGGCGTGCGCAGGTCGGTCGCCAGCTGCAGCAGCGCGCGCTCGATCTGCCAGGTGTCGTCGCGACCCTGAGCCAGCACGTCGATCTCGCGCACCGGCGCGCGCTGCTGGTCCCAGCGGCCGGGCAGGGCGTTGCGGGCCTGGAGCTCGACGCGCAAGGGCGCGCCGGCCTGCAACTGCACGACCGCGGTCCCGGCCAGGTCGGTGACCGGCGCCGCAGCGACGCCGAAGGGCGCGAGCAGGCGTGCCAGGTCGAGCTGCTCGAAGCGCGCATCGAGCTGCGAGACCGGCAGGGGCTCGAAGGGCGTGACGCGTGCCAGCGCCTCGAGACGCTGCGTCTGCATCGCCAGGCTGCCCTGGGCGTCGAAGGCCGCGAGCGGCCCGCCGGCCTGCAGCGCGAGCGTCAGGTCGCGGGCCCAGGCCGGCAGTGCGGCCGGCGATGCGCCGGCGTCGGCCTGCGGATCGCTGTGCACGGCTAGGCGCGCCTTCAGGGCCATCGGCGCGGCGGCATCGATCTGCGCCGCACCGTCGGCGCGCAGTCCGCGCCAGCGCAGCGCGAGCGCGTCGATGCGGTGCACGGGGCCGGCCTCGAGGCGCGCCGTCAGGTCCTCGATCGGCGGCGCCAAGCCGGGCAGCTCGAGACGACCCACGCGCACGGCGGCGATGGCGGCGGTCAGCGGCAGGCGCAGGTGCGTCGGCGCCACGGTGGGCGGTGCGGGGTCCGGGGCCGGCGTCGTCGTGACGGCGACGGACCGGGCCTCGACCGAGCGCGACTTCAGGTGCACGAAAGGGGCGCTCCAGCGCCAGTCCAGCAGTTGCAGGCCGCTGATTCGCAGATCGTCGATGCGCACGCTGCTTCGCCCGGCCTGCAGCGTCAGCCGCGCGAGCCGGAACTCGCTGGCCTCGCCGAGCAGCGCGCCCTGCGGCTGATCGAGGGCGAAGCCCGGCAGGTAGGGCGCGGTTCGCTCGAGCCACCAGCGCGTGCCGGCCTCGGTGTGCAGCGCCTCCCAGGCCGATGCGGCAATGGCGATCAGCGCCGCCGGCAGCGCCAGCACCGCCAGCAGCAGGAGCCGCCAGCGCCAGCGCGCGGGCCGCGACGGCACAGCCGCGACGGCCATCAGAACGTGACCCCCACGCTGACGTGCAGCCGTACCGACTTGACCTTCTGGCCGTAGGCGAGGTCGACGCGCAGCGGGCCGATCGGGCTGCGCCAGCGCACGCCGACGCCGTAGCCGATCGCGGGGTCGTAGTCCTCCCAGTCCTGGGCGGCGTTGCCGGCGTCGACGAACACCGCGCCGTACCAGTTGCGCCATTGCGCCGAGGTCTGCGAGAAGCGGCGCATCAGCTCGATGCTGCCGGTCGCCATCACCGGGCCGCCGACCACCGCGCCATCGCGGACCGGGCCCAGCGTGCGGTAGGCGTAGCCGCGCACCGAGTCGTCGCCGCCGGCCCGGAACAGCAGCGAGTCCGGGATGCCGAGCGACTCCCTCTTCAGCACCTGCGCCACCTCGGCGCGCACCTGGCCGAGCCAGCCGCCGACCAGCGGCTGGTACCAGACGCCGGCCAGGTAGAGCCGCGCGAACGGCCCGCGCTCGCGGTCGGCGTCCTGCGCGACGCCGGCACCGCCCTGCGCGCTGAGGATCAGCCCGCGTGTCGGGAACACGAGGTTGTTGACGTCGCGGCGCACCCACTCGGAGTTGGCGAGCACGGCACGGTCGGTGGTGCTCTGGGTCGCGGTGTCCAGCGTCGTGCGGTTGTATTCCAGGTAGTACAGGCGGTCGAGCCGCTCGGTGTCGCGGCTGCGGCCGACGCGCACGCGCTGCGTCTGCGTGACGGCGCCGCCGGCGTCGAGGTAGTCGGCGCGCAGGCCGACGAGGTTGCGGTAGCCGCCCGGCTGCGGGTAGGTCAGCAGGTCGAAGGACAGCTCGCGTTCGTCGCGGCCGAGCTTGAGCTTGCTGCTGGCGACGAGGTCGCGGCCGAAGGCGCGCCGGTGCGTGTGTTCCAGGCCGACGCGCGGCCCGGTGTTGCTGGAGAAGCCGACGCTGACGGTGGCGTTCTGCGTCGCCTGCTCGCGCAGGCGGGCCACCACGGTCGCACGGTCGGCCTGCTGCGGGTCGAGGTCCAGCTCGACGGCCACGCCTTCGTAAAGCCCGGACTTCTGCAGCGCCTCCTGGTAGTCGAGCAGCATCTTCTCGGTGTAGGGCTGGCCGGTCTCGAAGGGCAGCAGGTTCAGCGCGGCCTCGGGCGGCGTGCGCTCCAGGCCCTCGATGCGGACCTCGCCGATGCGGTAGGCCGGGCCGCTGTCGACGACGACGAAGATCCGCGCGCGGTTGCGCGCTGCGTCGACCTCGGCGCCGGTGCCGGCGAAGCTCGCGCTGGCATAGCCGCGCGAGCGCAGGCTGGCGAGCAACGCGTTCTTGGCGCTGTTCCAGGCCGGCTGGCTGAACGCGCTGCCCGCGGGCAGCAGCCAGCGCGCCTGCAGGCGCTGCCAGCGGCGCTGCAGGGCCGGGTCGCCGGCACCCATGGCGTCGGCGTAGGGGCCCTGGATCTCGAGCTGCACGCGCTCGACCCGCGTCGGCGGGCCGGGCTGGACGCGCACGCGCAGCAGCGGCGGCCCGCCTTCGGCGTCGTCGCGCTGCACCTCGACGATGGCGTTGAAGTAGCCCTCGGGCTCGAGCAGGCTGCGCGCCTGCGCCGGCGTGGCCGCCAGCAGGCGCCCCACCTCGACCGGCGAGATGTCGGGCTGGTCGCGAAAGCGCACCAGGTCCAGGTGGCGCAACAGCAGCTCGCGCAGCGGATTGGGCGCGCGCAACTCGAGCCGGTAGGCGCCGTTGGCGCCGGCCGGCAGCGTCGTGACGCCGGGGTCGAACAGCGGCGCCGCGTACTCCTCGCCGGGCGGCGGCGCGGCTTCGGTTTCGTCGTCCGGCGCCTGGGCCAGCACCGACGTCGCGGCCAGCCCTGCGGCCAGCGCGACGATCCGGCCGATCCGTCGCAGCGCGGCGCGGTGGCTCACTTGCTGAGCAGTCGCATCGCCCCCTCGAGCCCCTGCAGCGTCAACGGGAACATCCGCTGCTGCATCAGCTGCTGGATGACCGAGATGCTCTGCCGGTAGCCCCAGACGCCCTGCGGCTCGGGGTTGATCCACGCGTACTTCGGGAACGCATGGGTCAAGCGCTGCAGCCACTCGGCGCCGGCCTCCTCGTTGTTGTATTCGACGCTGCCGCCCGGCTGCAGGATCTCGTACGGGCTCATCGTCGCGTCGCCGACGAAGACCAGCTTGTAGTCCTTGTTGTACTTGCGGATCACGTCCCAGGTCGAGTGCTTCTCGCTGAAGCGGCGGCGGTTGTTCTTCCACATGAAGTCGTAGACGCAGTTGTGGAAGTAGAAGAACTCCAGGTGCTTGAACTCGTTCTTGCAGGCCGAGAACAGCTCCTCGACGCGGTGGATGTGCTCGTCCATCGTGCCGCCGACGTCCATCAGCAGCAGCACCTTCACCTTGTTGTGCCGCTCGGGAATCATGCGGATGTCCAGCAGCCCGGCGTTGGCGGCGGTGCCGTGGATCGTGCCGTCGAGGTCGAGCTCCAGCTCGTTGCCCTCGCGCGCGAAGCGGCGCAGGCGGCGCAGCGCGACCTTGATGTTGCGCGTGCCGAGTTCCCTGGTGTCGTCGTAGTCCTTGTAGGCGCGCTGCTCCCAGACCTTGACCGCGCTCTTGTCCTTGCCGGCCCCGCCGATGCGGATGCCCTGCGGGTTGTAGCCGGCGTTGCCGAAGGGCGAGGTGCCGCCGGTGCCGATCCACTTGCTGCCGCCCTCGTGCCGTCCCTTCTGTTCCTCGAAGCGCTTCTTGAGCGTCTCCATCAGCTCGTCCCAGCCCATCTTCTCGATGGCGGCCTTCTGCTCGGGCGTCAGCTCGATCTCGAGCGTGCGGCGCAGCCATTCGAGCGGCACGTCCTGGGTGAAGTCGGCCACCGTCTCGACGCCCTTGAAGTAGGCGGCGAAGGCGCGGTCGAACTTGTCGAAATGGGCCTCGTCCTTGACCAGCGTCGTGCGGGCCAGGTAGTAGAACTGCTCGACCGAGGTGTCGATCACGCCGGCCTGCAGGCCCTCCAGGAGCACCAGGTACTCCTTGATCGACACCGGCAGCTTGGCGGTGCGCAGCGAGTAGAAGAAGTCGATCAGCATGGCAGCTCGCGGTGGGTCGCCGGGCCGTGGCGGAGGCGACCCTCGGGGCCGATGGTAGCCAATGCGACTCAGGCGCCGCGGCCGGTGCGCGGATCACCCGGCGAGACGACCTGGCGATCGTCGCCACGCCAGGGCCGGCGACGCGCAGGTGCGGGAGGCGCGGGGGGCGCGGCCTCGGGCGGCGGTGCCGGGTCGGGGGCCGGGGCGGGTCGCGCGGCGCGGGCCGGCGGCGGCCGCGGCGTGGGCCGGAAGGCCCGGGCCGTGACCGGCCCGAAGATGCGGCGCTCGCGCAGCGCACCGAAGGCAACGAGCGCGATGCCCGACAGCTCGAGGATCCAGTTCCAGCGCAGGCCGAGGACGCTGTCCCGGAGCCAGATGTCGACGTGGTGGAAGGACGAGGCGCGGGTCACGACGAACACCAGCAGGAAGCCGATGCCGCCGAGCGCCAGGGCCCGGCCGCGCGACAGCGGCCACGACAGGCGCCCGAGCCAGGCCGCCGCAGCGCTGCCCGCGACCGCGACCAGCGCGATGAAGACGACCTGCACCTCGTGGCGGTGCTCGTACCAGCCGTCGGCGCGCGCCATGTCGCGCCCCAGCTGGGTCAGCGCGCTCTGCAGGTCGAGCTGCTTGTTGAGGCCGAGCGCGAGCATCGCCACGGCCAGGATCAGCCAGTAGCGGGCCGGGGCGATCGCGCCGCGACCGCGTTGCGTCCCGCGGGCCTGCCAGCAGGCCCAGGCCGCGACCGCGTAGGCCGCGACGGTGATCCAGCCGCCGATCGTCGGGTCGCCGATGCCCGGTTCCCAGCGGCCGGCGACGGTGGCCATCCTGTCGCCCCGTCCTTCAGCGCGGGCGCTGCAGCTGCCACTGCAGGTGCGCCTTGACCGTCGGCCACTCGGTCGCGGTGATGCTGTAGACCGCGGTATCGCGCAGCGTGCCGTTGGCGGCGCGCTGGTGCGCGCGCAGGATGCCGTCGAGCTGGGCGCCCAGGCGCTCGATCGCGCGCCGGCTCTGCTGGTTGAAGCGGTGGGTGCGGAACTCGACCGCGATGCAGTCCAGGGCCTCGAAGGCATGGCCCAGCAGCATCAGCTTGCACTCGGTGTTGAGCGCGCCGCGCTGCGCGCTGGCCGCATACCAGGTCGAGCCGATCTCGACGCGGCGATGGGTGGCGTCGATGTTCATGTAGGTGCTCATGCCGACGATGCGGCCCGAGGCATCGAGCACGGTGAACGGCAGCATCGCGCCGCGCGCCTGCAGCGCGAGCCGGCGCTCGATCTCGGCGCCCATGCCTTCGGGGGTCGGGATGCTCGTGTACCAGAGCTTCCACAGCTCGCCGTCGCGCACCGCCTCCACCAGCCCGGCCCGGTGCGCGGCGGACAGCGGCAGCAGCGCCGCGTGCTGCCCGCGCAGCTCGACCGGATCGGGCCAGGGCGTCGCCATGCGTTCAGCGGTTGCGGGACTGCATGAAGACGAGCTTCTCGAACAGCGTCACGTCCTGCTCGTTCTTGAGCAGGGCGCCCAGCAGCGGCGGGATGGCGACCTTGTCGTCCTGGCTCTGCAGGGCCGACAGCGGGATGTCCTCGGCCAGCAGCAGCTTGAGCCAGTCGAGCAGCTCGCTCGTCGAAGGCTTCTTCTTCAGCCCCGGCAGCCCGCGCACGTCGTAGAAGCTCTTCAGCGCCGCGGCCAGCAGGTCCTTCTTCAAGCCGGGGAAGTGCACCTCGACGATCCTTCGCATCGTCTCGGCCTCGGGGAACTTGATGTAGTGGAAGAAGCAGCGGCGCAGGAAGGCGTCGGGCAGTTCCTTCTCGTTGTTGCTGGTGATGAACACCAGCGGCCGGTGCTTCGCCCGCACCAGCTCGCGCGTCTCGTAGACGTAGAACTCCATGCGGTCGAGTTCGCGCAGCAGGTCGTTCGGGAACTCGATGTCGGCC
>CAZUUU010000024.1:0-29304 GCA_964622685.1 uncultured Methylibium sp. | reverse complement strand
GGTTGTTGGGCATCAGCACCAGGTAGCGCCCGGCCAGGCTCACGAAGGTGGTGAGAGCCGCGCCCTTGTTGCCGCGCTCCTCCTTGACGACCTGCACCAGCAGCTCGGTGCCGTTGGAGATCACGTCCTGGATCTTCGCGTCGCGGACCGTGACGCCGGGCTTGAAGAAGTCCTTGGAGATCTCCTTGAAGGGCAGGAAGCCGTGGCGGTCCTCGCCGTAGTCGACGAAGCAGGCTTCGAGCGAGGGCTCGACGCGCGTGACGACGGCCTTGTAGATGTTGCCCTTGCGCTGCTCGCGCCCCTCGATCTCGGTCTCGAAGTCGAGCAGCTTCTGGCCGTCGACGATCGCCAGGCGCCGCTCTTCCGGCTGCGTGGCATTGATCAGCATGCGTTTCATGTGCACTCCATCGCGCAGGCCTTCATGCGGCCGCGCACGAACCCGACCGCGCCCGTTGCCGGGTGCGGCCCATCGATGCACGAAACAGCGGGGAGGGACCGGAAGGAATCGCCCTGGACTGCCCGCCACCCCCGGTAAGGGGCACTCAGCGAAGCAGCGTTGGCGCGTGCGCCGACCAGAGACAGGATGTGGCCGCCGCAGCCGTCGAGGCCGCGACGAGGCGCGCCGCGCCCGCAGCCGAGCCGGCGCACGGCAGCGAAGCTGCGGGCGCCAGGCAGGCGAGGGGCTGGGGGCGGGCCGGGAACATCCGGGGTCTGGGAAGCGCGGATCGCAGCTCGGGGGGCGCGCGATGCGCCTCGTTCTGCGACCGGAAAACCTTGTGTGTTGGTCCGTTCTACGCTGGTTCTGCCACCGACTCGTGCCGACTGCCGCTCACCTTGGGAGCCAGCCCGGCTGCGCGAGGCAGCGTTGCATCACCGATTGAGACCCACCGCACGCCGATCGAACGGCCGGGCGGCAGGGCCCACGAGGCGGCCGCTAAACTCAAGCGAATCAATCACTTACGGCGCACACGTGGTGGACCGCATTATAGGAGGCAAAGCCCGCGCCGCGCGCAAGCCTCCGCAGGCCCGCAAAGCGGCCTCCAAGGACGCCCCGAAAGCCGCTGCGAAGGCCTCCACCACGGCCGATCCGACCAGCCCGCGCCGGGCGCCGGTGGCAGCGGCCGTGCGGCACGTGCAGGTCGGCGAGGACGGCGCCGGCCAGCGCCTCGACAACTACCTGGTCAAGACGCTCAAGGGCGTGCCCAAGACGCATGTCTACCGCATCATCCGCAGCGGCGAGGTGCGCGTGAACCGGGGCCGCGCCGCCGCCGACACGCGGCTCGCGCTCGGCGACGAGCTGCGGCTGCCGCCGGTGCGCGTGGCCGATACCGCCGCCGACCTGCCGGCGCCGCCGCGCGAGTTCCCCGTCGTCTGGGAGGACGAGCACCTGATGGCGATCGACAAGCCCGCCGGCGTCGCCGTGCACGGCGGCAGCGGCGTGAGCTTCGGCGTCATCGAGCAACTGAGGCGCGCCCGCCCGCAGGCGAAGTTCCTCGAACTCGTGCACCGGCTCGACCGCGAGACCTCGGGCCTGCTGCTGATCGCCAAGAAGCGCAGCGCGCTGACGAAGCTGCAGCAGCAGTTCCGCGACCGGGACACCGGCAAGACCTACGCGGCGCTCGTGCAAGGTGCCTGGCCGGCCGGCCGCAAGCTCATCGACGTGCCGCTGCACAAATACCTCGACGCCGCCGGCGAGCGCCGCGTGCGCACCACGGACCCGGACGACGCGGACGGGCGGCGCTCGATCACGCTGGTCAAGGTGGCCCAGCACTACGAGGGCTACAGCCTGCTCGACGTCACCATCAAGACCGGCCGCACCCACCAGATCCGCGTGCACCTCGCGCACGAGGGTCACGCCATCGTCGGCGACGACAAGTACGGCGACTTCGCGCTGAACAGGGAACTCGCCCGCGGGGCTGCCTTCGAAGGGCTGCGCTTCGACCGCATGTTCCTGCACGCGCGCCGGCTGGCCTTCGACCACCCCGCGAGCGGCGAGCGCCTCGAACTCGAAGCGCCGCTCCCCGCCGACTGCCGGGCCCTGCTGGCCCGCCTGAGCTTCCCGCATTGAACCGCATGACCGACTTCCGCCCCCGCCGCTTCGACCTGGTCGTCTTCGACTGGGACGGCACCCTGTTCGACTCGACCGCGCTGATCGTCAAGGCCATCCAGTCGGCCGCCGCCGACGTCGGCACCGAGGTGCCGACCGACGGGCAGGCCGCCTACGTGATCGGCATGGGCCTGCAGGAGGCGCTGCAGCACGCCGTGCCCGCCTTCCCGCGCGAGCGCTATGCCGAGCTGGCGAGCCGCTACCGCCACCACTACTTCGCGCGCCAGCACGAGCTGTCGCTCTTCGACGGCACGCTGGAGATGCTGCACGCGCTGAAGACGCGCCACCACTGGCTGGGCGTGGCCACCGGCAAGTCGCGGCGCGGTCTCGACGAGGCGCTGCACACCGTGCAGCTCAAGGGCCTGTTCGACGCCACGCGCACGGCCGACGAGACCGCCTCCAAGCCCCACCCGCGGATGCTGCTGGAGCTGATGGCCGAATTCGGCGTCGATCCTGAGCGCACGCTGATGGTCGGCGACACGACGCACGACCTGCAGCTGGCCGCCAACGCCGGCGCGCACAGCCTGGCGGTCAGCTTCGGGGCGCACGAGCCCGAAGCCTTCGAGAGCTTCGATCCGCAGGCCGTCGTTCACTCGACCGCCGAGCTCGACGCCTGGCTGCGCGCCCATGCCTGAAGCCTGCGACGCGGCGGGCGCGATCCCGCTGTGCGCCTCCGCCGAGCTCGAGGAACGCGGCAAGGCGCTGCTGTTCGACGTGCTCGAGTACGGCCGCCCGATGCGTGCCTTCGCGCTGCGCATCGACGGCGCCGTCGTCGCCTACCTCAACCGCTGCGCCCACGTGCCGGTCGAGATGGACTGGAACCCGGGCGACTTCCTGGATGCCGATCGCGCCTTCATCGTCTGCTCGATCCACGGGGCGCAGTACGAGCCGGCGAGCGGTCGCTGCGCCGGCGGCCCCTGCGGCCGCGGACGCCTCACGGCGCTGTCTGTGACAGAGCGTGACGGGCAGGTGAGTTGGTATCCTTCCCGCGACATCCGACCCGTCTTCGGCCCCTGAGTGCCGGCGCGCGCCGTGCGCCGCCAACCGAGACCCACCCCATGAGCAGCTACGACAACCCCGACCCGGCCGAACCCACGCTGGGCCCCATGGCCGCACGAGCCTCGGCGGCACCGGTCGCCGCCAGCGTCGACGGCAGCGTCATCGAGCAGTTCGCGCGCGACTACCTGAAGGAAAAACGCAGCGAGCGTCGCTGGCGCGTCTTCACGCGGCTGCTGTGGCTGGCGCTGTTCGGGCTGATCGTCTGGACGCTGATCCAGCAGCAGAAGCACGCGGTCGCGCCCAGCGGGCCGCACACCGCGCTGGTCGAGGTGCGCGGCGAGATCGCGGACGACACGCTGGCCAGCGCCGAGGGGCTGAACGCCGCGCTGCGCCGCGCCTTCGAGGACGCCGGCGCCCAGGCCATCGTGCTGCGCATCAACTCGCCCGGCGGCAGCCCGGTGCAGGCCGGCCTGATCAACGACGAGATCAAGCGCCTGAAGGTCAAGCACCCGAAGCCCGTCTACGCCGTGTGCGAGGAGCTGTGCGCGTCGGCCGCGTACTACATCGCCGCGGCGGCCGACGAGATCTACGTCGACAAGGCCTCGATCGTCGGCTCGATCGGCGTGCTGATGGACGGCTTCGGCTTCACCGGCACGATGGACAAGCTGGGCATCGAGCGCCGCCTCATCACGGCCGGCGACAACAAGGGGCTGCTCGACCCCTTCTCGCCGCTGAGCGACGCGCACCGCGCCTATGCGCAGGCGATGGTGCAGCAGATCCACCAGCAGTTCATCAAGGTCGTCAAGGACGGCCGCGGTGCGCGGCTCAAGGAGACGCCGGACACCTTCTCCGGCCTGTTCTGGAGCGGCGAGAGCGCCGTGCAGAACGGCCTGGCCGACAAGCTCGGCAGCCTGGACTACGTGGCGCGCGAGGTGGTCAAGGCCGAGGAGGTCATCGACTACACGCCCGAGGAGAACATCGCCGAGCGGCTGGCCAAGCGCTTCGGCGCGGCGATCGGCGCCGGCGCCGTCAAGGCGCTCGGCGGGATCGGCTCGCTGCGGTGAATGCCGTTTACGCCGGCGGGATGCGCAGCGTCTGCCCCGGATAGATCTTGTCCGGGTGCGACAGCATCGGCTTGTTGGCCTCGAAGATCTGCGGGTACTTGTTGGGCGTGCCGTAGAACTGCTTGGAGATCTTCGACAGGTTGTCGCCCTTCACCACCGTGTACCACTGCGCCTCGGGCTCGGGGGCGGCCACGGTCAGCAGGTCGTTGACGCCGGCCACGTGCTCGACGTTGCCGCAGCACAGCAGCACCTTCTCCTTGGTGGCCTGGTCGGCGGTCTGGCCGGCCACCGTCACGGTGGCGCTGGCCCCGTCGAAGGACACCGCCAGCCCGTCGACCTTCAGGTCCTGGCTCTCGATGTAGCTGACGATCGCCGCGCTCGCGGCCTTGTTCAGCCGGTCCAGGTTCTCGGGATCCGGCGCCTTGGCCACCGCCTCCTGCGCGGCCTTGGCCTCGCCCTTGCCGAACAGCTTCTCGCCCGCTTCCTTGATGAAACTCATCAGACCCATGGCGTCGTCCTTTCGTGGTGAGCAGAGGGGAGGCCGGACTGTAAGCCCGGGGCCTGACCCGATGGTGACCGGATGCTGCGTTGCATCCCCCACGAATCGCAGCCGCCCGGTCTCAAGTCCGCCGCGCCGGCACCGATAGCGCGGAGAGACGCCCATCGACCCACCATGCCCGACCTCATCGGATCCGTCGCCAGCCTCACCGGCTATCACGACCGCGACCTGCTGGCCAGCACGCTCGTCGAAGTGCTGGCCGACTGGCTGCAGCCGTCCGGGCTGAGCATGTACCGCTGCGTCGGCGAGCCCGAACGACCGCGGCTGCTGCTGCAGGCCGGGCTGCAACGAGGCGCCGCGCCGGCGCGGGGCGATCCGCCGTGGACGCCGCTGGAGGCGCTGCCCGCGGCCGCCGAATGGCCGGTCCATCGACAGGCGCTGGCCAGTGGCCGGCCCGTGCTGGGCATGCCCGCGGTCCAGGGCGGCGAGCTGATGAGCGTCTTCCCGCTGATGATCGGGACCGAGCGCTTCGGCCTGATCGAGGTGCGCGGCGACCGGCCGCTGAGCGTCGAGCAGCAGGGCCTGGTGGCGGGCGTGCTCAAGATCTACCGCAACCAGATCGGCCTGCTGGACTACAGCGAGCGCGACACGCTGACCGGCCTGCTCAACCGCAAGACCTTCGACGAGCAGTTCGGCAAGTGCCTCGAGGAAGACGACGCCGGCCTGTGCGTGCCGCCGCCGCTCGACGGGGCGGAGCGGCGCCAGGGCCGGGCCGCGTCCAGCCACTGGCTGGGCGTCATCGACATCGACCACTTCAAGCGCGTCAACGACGGCTGGGGTCACCTGATCGGCGACGAGGTGCTGCTGCTGGTCGCGCGCATCCTGCGCGGTGCCTTTCGCTACGGCGACCGGCTCTACCGCTTCGGCGGCGAGGAGTTCGTCGTGCTGCTGCGCGCCGACGGCCGCGTCCACGCCGAGGCCGCCTTCGAGCGCTTTCGCGCGCAGATGGAGGCGTTCCGCTTCCCGCAGGTGGGCCAGGTCACGGCGAGCGTCGGCTTCACCGAACTGCGCCGCCAGGACAGCGCCAGCGCCGCCTTCGAGCGTGCCGACCGGGCCGTCTACCAGGCCAAGGACAGCGGCCGCAACCGCGTGCGCTGCCACGAGGCCCTGATCGAGTCCGGTGCGCTGGAAGCGAGCGACAAGGTCGGCGCGATCGAACTGTTCTAGCTCCGGCGACCTGCCGCCGCGGCCGTCGTCCCGCGGACTCCTGCCACCTGGTTCCGCCGTCGTCTGTGCGGTCGGGCACGACAAATGCTCCGAACCACAACTGATGTAAGGGCATGCACCAGCATGGTCGCTCGGCGGCCACGTAGAGGAAGATGGTGCACTGCCATATTGGCCGATGAAGCGGGGCTCGTCCCTCGCATCCTTCAATGACGCTGAATCAGTTCCTGGTGGCCTTGCGAGCGCGCTGGTTGACCGCGCTGGCGGTCATGCTCGTGGTGATCGCGCTCGTGGTCGCGGTGAGCCTGCAGCTGCCGCGGCAGTTCACGGCCAGCGCGGCCGTGGTGCTGGACGTCAAGTCCCCCGATCCGATCGCGGGCGTGGTGCTGCCGGGCATGTCGATGTCGGGCTACATGGCGACCCAGGTCGACGTGCTGCGCAGCGAGCGCGTCGCGCTGGCGGCCATCCGCGACCTGAAGCTGGACGAACGCCAGCACCTGCGCGACCAGTGGCAGGAGGAAACCGGCGGCCGCGGCGAGTTCAACGCCTGGCTGTCCGAACGCATGCTGCTCAAGCTCGAGGCCAAGCCGGCGCGCGACTCGAACGTGATCTCGGTGACCTACACCTCGCCCGACCCGTCGTTCTCGGCGGCGATGGCCAATGCCTTCGTCAAGGCCTACATCGACACCACGCTCGACCTGCGCACCGAGCCGGCCAAGCGCTACAGCAGCTTCTTCGACGACCGAGCCGCGCAGTTGCGCGATTCGCTCGAGAAGGCGCAGGCGAAGCTGTCGGCCTACCAGCAGCAGAACGGCATCGTGGCCAGCGACGAGCGGCTCGACGTCGAGAACTCCCGCCTGTCCGAGCTGTCCACCCAGCTCGTGATGCTGCAGGCCCTGGCCGAGGAATCGCGCAGCCGCAACAGCGAGGCCGGCGCCAACGGCGACCGCCTGCAGGAGGTGCTGAACAACCCCATGCTGGCCAGCCTGACGACCGAACTGGCCCGGCAGGAGGCCACGCTCAGCCAGCTGACCTCGCGGCTGGGTGACCAGCACCCGCAGGTCACCGAGTTGCGGGCCAACATCGCGCAGATGCGCTCGCGACTGGCCACCGACACCCGCCGCGTCGCCGGCAGCCTGACCGTCAACAACAGCGTCAACCAGTCGCGCCTCGTCCAGGTGCGTGCCGCGCTCGAGGAGCAGCGTGCCAAGCTGCTCAAGCTGCGCGGGCTGCGCGACGAGGCGCAGGTGATGGTGCGCGACGTCGAGAACGCGCAGCGCGCCTACGACGCCGTCGTCTCCCGCGCCAACCAGACCGGCATCGAGAGCGAGATGACGCAGACCAACGTGTCGGTGCTCAAGCGTGCGTCGCCGCCGATCTCGCCGTCGTCGCCACGGCTGCTGCTCAACACGGCCATCGCCGTGGCGCTGGGACTGCTGCTGGGCCTGGGCGCCGCGCTCGCGCGCGAACTGGCGGACAAGCGCCTGCGCTCCGAGGACGACGTGCTGGGCGTGCTGCGCCAGCCGCTGATCGGCGTGATGCCGGTGCGGGCGCGCATTCCGCTGCTCGGTCGTTCGCGCGCCAGGCTGCAGCGCCTGCGCATCCTGGGCGCCCGACCGGCGCTGGCCCGCTGAGGACGCTGCCATGAGCATGGTCCTGCAGACCCATCCCTCGCGCGCCGGCAACGGCGCGGCACTGCCGACCGACGCCGACGACACCGACCCGATGGTGCTCGATCGCTCGATCGGCGACTTCCTGCGCCGCGTGCGCAACCTGTCCGATACGCAGATCGAGCAGATCCTCCAGCACCAGCGCAAGCGCGGCATCCGCTTCGGCGAGGCCGCGGTGGCGCTCAAGCTGGCCACGCCCGACGAGGTGCTGTGGGCCCTGTCGCAGCAGTTCCACTATCCGTATGCGCTGGACCACGCGCGCGAGTTCAACGAGGAACTGGTCGTCGCCATCGAGCCCTTCGGCCAGCAGGCCGAGGTGTTCCGCGAGATCCGCAGCCAGCTGATGATGGGCGTGCTGGCGCCCGAGCAGCGCCGCAGCGCGCTGGCCATCGTCAGCTGCGACCCGGGCGATGGCAAGAGCTTCTTCGCCGCCAACATGGCCGTGGCCTTCAGCCAGCTGGGCGGCCGCACGCTGGTGATCGACGCGGACATGCGCACGCCGCGGCAGCACGAGCTGTTCCGCGTGCCCAACGAGGCCGGCCTGAGCAACGTACTGTCCAACCGCAGCGACAGCAACCTGATGTACCGCGTGCCGGAGCTGCCCAGCCTCTACGTGCTGCCGGTCGGCACGGTGCCGCCGAATCCGCTCGAGCTGCTGCAGCGCCCGGCCTTCGGCCTGCTGATGCAGGAGCTGATGGGCAAGTTCGACCACATCGTCGTCGACACGCCCGCGGCCTCGAGCGGTGCCGACGCGCGCGTGATCGCCTCGCGCTGCGGCGCGGCGCTGCTGCTGGGCCGGCGCGGCCGCACGCGCATGCGCTCGATCGAGCCGCTGCTGCACGCCTTGCAGGGCGTCACGCGCGTGGCCGGCGTGACGATGAACGACTACTGAATCCGCACCAGCGCGGGCGGGCCGGCGTGAGCCGCCGCCGGGGCGCTGGCCTTGTCGTCGTCGTTGTCGTTGGCGCGGTCCGGTTCCCGAAAGCGCCGCCACTCCGCGTCCACATGGGCGGCCAGCCGCTCGCGGAAGGCCGCGGCCGAGAAGCCCAGCGCGTGCGCCCGGCAGGCCTCGGGCGTGAAGCGCTCCGCCTGCGCGTCGAAGCGCCGCACCGCGTCGACGATCGAGGCGACGCTCTGCGTGTCGAAGAACAGGCCGGTCGGCTGCGGCCCGTGGCCCTTCACGGTCTCCAGCGAGCCGCCGCGGCCGTAGGCGATCACCGGCGTGCCGCAGGCCTGCGCCTCGACCGGCGCGATGCCGAAGTCCTCCTCGGCGGCGAACACCAGGGCGCGGGCGCGCTGCATGGCCTGCACCAGGGCGGCGGTCGACTGGTGGCCCAGCAGCGTCACGTTGGGCGGCAGCTGGCGGCGCACGCGCTCGAAGTCGGGGCCGTCGCCGATCACCAGCAGCCGGCGCTCCGGCATCGCGGCGAAGGCCTCCACGACCAGCGGCACGCGCTTGTACGGCACCATGCGCGAGGCGCTCAGGAAGTAGTCCTCCTTCTCGCGCACCAGCGAGAAGCGGTCGATGTCGACCGGCGGCGGGATCACGGTGGCCTCGCGCCGGTAGGCCTTGCGGATGCGCTGCGCGATGAAGCGCGAGTTGGCGATGAAGCCGTCGACGCCGAGGGCCGACTGGCGGTCCCAGATCCGCAGGTAGTGCAGCATCGCGCGCACGACCGCGGCCTTTGCGCCGCGCACTAGGCCCGACTCGGCGAGGTACTGGTGCTGCAGGTCCCAGGCGTAGCGCATCGGCGAATGTACGTAGCTCAGGTGCAGCTGGTGCGGCCCGGTGATCACGCCCTTGGCCACCGCGTGGTTGGACGACAGCACCAGGTCGTAAGCCGACAGGTCGAGCTGCTCGATCGCCATCGGCATCAGCGGCAGGTAGGCGCGGAAGCGCTTGCGTGCGAACGGCAGCCGCTGGATGAAGGTGGTGCGCGGCACGCGCCCGTGCAGCCAGTCGCGCTCGGCCGCGGGCAGGAAGTCGACCACGCCGTACAGGTCGGCCTCGGGATAGACGCGCAGCATCTGCTCGACGACGCGTTCGCTGCCGGCATAGGTGGCCAGCCATTCGTGGACGATGGCGATCTTCATCGGGTCGGGGGTGGGGAACTCATGGAAGCGATCCTGCCGTGGTGGTCCGCGCGGGCTCGGCGTCGGTGCGGCCCTGCAGGGCCGCGGCCAGCCGCAAGGCGCCGGCGCGCCACGCGTGGCGCCGGGCGAGGTCGGCTTCGGGACGGCGCGGCTGTGCGAGCACGCGCTTCAGACCGTCGCGCAGGCCGTCGATCGTCGGCGGCACGACGACCGCGTGCGGTCCGCCGGCCTCGCGCAGCTCGGGCACGTCGGCCACCAGGACGCGGCTGCCGCAGGCGCGCGCCTCGAGCACCGGCATGCCGAAGCCTTCGTAGAACGAGGGGCAGACCAGGGCTTCGGCGCCGGCGTAGAGCGCCGGCATCATGTCGTCGGGCACGTAGCCGGCGATCACGACGCCCAGCGCGCGGGCCGCGGCCAGCTCGCGCTCGAGAGGCATCCGTTGCCAGCCGCGCGCCCCCACCAGCACGAGGCGATGGTCCGGCAGCTCGCCGGCGCGCTTGAGCGCGACGAAGGCGCGCAGCAGGCCGGCGACGTTCTTGCGCGGCTCCAGCGTGGCCACCGACAGCAGGTAGGGCGCGACGATGTCGACGGCCGCGAGCCGCACCGCCGCCGCCTGCGACTCGGGCTCCGACAGCGGCCGAAAGTGCGGGGCCAGTCCCGGCGTGACGACGGCATCGACCGCCACGCCGAGGCGCTCGCGCAGCCGCTGCGCCGTGCCCTGCGAGTTGGCCAGCACCGCGTCGGCGCGCTTCAGGTCGCCGGCGAACCACAGGCGATGGGACCAGCGTGTCGGCAGCTCCATCGTCTCGGGCACCAGCAGGTGGTTCAGGTCGTGCACGGTGCAGACCGTGCGCACCGGCACCGGCAGCCGCGGGTGCAGCGTGCGGCCGGCCCAGAACACGTCGAGCCGGTCGGCCTGCGCCAGCTGCCGGCCGCGCGTGCGCAGCCAGGCGAAGGACGGGATCCGCCGCAGCGCCGGCAGCGGCTCCTGGCGCAAGTGCCAGCGCGCCGACGGCAGCGCGAGCCGCTCCGCGGGCAGGCGGGCGTAGGCGAAGAACTCGGCCTCGGGCCACAAGGCCTCCAGCTCGCGGCACAGCGCGAACACGTAGTGCCCCACGCCCGACAGCGGCCGGCGCAGCGCTTCGCCGTCGATACCGACGCGCAGGCCGCTCATCGCGGCGCCCTCGCCGGTATCGCCGTGCCGAGGCCGCGCGCCGCGGGCGCCGCCGCGCGGCCCTGGCGCCAGCGGCGCGAGATCGGCTGCTCGAACCAGCGGAACGAGGCCGAGGCCACCGCCACCGTGGCCAGCCACACGGCCGCGAAGGCCAGCAGCCGCGGTCCGAGCGGCAGCTCCTTGACCGCGCCGCCGAGCATCTGCCCGGCCATCCAGAGCAGCAGCGCGTGGAACAGGTAGCCGCCGTACGACACGCGCCCGACCCAGGCCAGCGGCGCCCAGGCCAGCAGGGCGCTGCCGCGGAGTCGCAGCAGCGCGTGGACCAGCGCCGCCGCGGCCACCAGGTCGACCGCGAGGTAGGCGAAGACCTCGCGATGACTGCCGAACAGGATGCCCGAGAACACGTTGCGCAGCGCCTCGATGCCGCGTGCGCCGCCGGCGTGGTTGATCGCGACGACGACCAGCGCGTAGCCGGCGGCCGTGGCCAGCGCGACGATCCACAGCGTGCGCGCGTGCCGCGGCTCGGCCTGCAGTCGTGGCTCGAGCCGCGCGATCAGCGAGCCGATCAGGAAGGCGTCGAAGTGGCACACCGACGCGGCGTAGACCGCGAAGGCCAGCCAGCCCGGGTCGTCGGCGCCGCCGGCCTGCAGCAGCGCGACCCAGGCCCAGCGCACCAGCGGCCCGCAGGCGATGAGCGCCAGCGTCACGCCGAGCTGCAGGCGCGGCGCCACCCACAGCGCCAGCAGCGGGAACAGCAGGTAGAACTGCTGCTCGACCGACAGCGTCCACAGGTGCCCGAACGGCCCCCAGTCGCCGGACCCGGGCCAGAAGCCGAACACCATGTGCCAGTTGTGCGTGAAGCTCAGCAGCCACGGCAGGTCGCCCAGCCGGGCCGTGCCGCCCAGGGCCAGCAGCCAGGGCAGGTTGAGCGCGATGTAGAGCCCGTAGACCGGCACGATGCGCACGGCGCGCTGTGCCATGAAGGCGCGCCAGCGAGCGCCGCGGTCGGTGGTCGCGCGGCCGCCCGCGACGGCGTCGTCCGCCAGGAAACCGCGCGTGATGACGTAGCCCGAGATCACGAAGAACAGCCACACCCCCGTCCAGCCGAAGGGCAGCAGGCCGCAGTGCTGGGCGATGACCATCGTCATCGCGAGGGCCCGCAGGCCGTCCACCGCATCGATGCGGCTGGCGGGGCTGGCGACGGCGGCGCTCATGCGGACTGTGTCGAGAGCTCGGCCGAGAGCAGCCGGTCCCAGCGTTGCAGGAAGCGCTCGTGGGTGGCGCTGCGCGCATGCGCCACGAGCCGCGCACGCCAGGCTTCGCGTTCGGCGGCATCCAGGCCGTGCACGCGCCGCATCGCGGCCGCGATCTCGTCGGGCGCGTGCGTGCCGACCGGCAGGCCCAGGCCGCCGACCGCCTCGTTGAGCGCGCTGTCGCCCGAGATGATGGGGATCAGCCCGTGCAGCGCGGCCTCGAGCGCCGGCATGCCGAAGCCCTCGAGCCGGCTCGGCAGCACGAAGGCCTCGGCCTCGCGATACAGCCAGCGCAGCTGCGCGTCGCTGACGTAGCCCGGCAGGTGCATGCCCGGCGTGCGCGCGACCGCTTCGGCGACGCCGGCCGCGTCGTCGCCGCGCGAGCCGCAGATCACGTGCGAGACGCCGTCCGCCGCCAGGCCCGAGCGCCCGAAGGCCGCGATCGTCGTGCGGTGGTTCTTGCGATGCTCCAGCGCGCCCACGGTCAGGAAGAAGGGCCGGGCGATGCCCGGCACCGGCTCGGCCGGCCCCTCGGCCGAGGCGCTGCGCACGTAGAGCGGGATCGTGTGCAGGAAGCGGAAGCCCCGGCCGAAGCGCTGCTCGAAGGCCAGCCGCGAGGTCTCGCTGACGAACACCAGGCCCGGCCGGACCTGGGCGATGCGCTCGTAGGCGCGGCGGTACCAGTCGACCGTCTCCGTCGAATACAGGTCCGGGTGCGTCAGGGGCCCGACGTCGTGGCACAGCACCACGTCGTCGGAAGACAGCGCCGAACGGCGCACGTAGAGCGGGTCGAGGAAGAGCCGCAGCGCGTCGTCGCCGCCGGGCCAGCGCGCGCGCGGGCTTTCGCCCAGCCAGCGCATCTCGGCCAGCATGGCGCGCGCCAGCAGCTTGCGCGGCAGGCCCTCGGGCCAGGCGGCGCCGAACAGGCGCCAGCGGCGCACGCGCGCGCGGCCCGCGAAGTGCGTCACCAGGTCGCGGGCGATGAAGTGCGCCCCGGTGCGGTTGATCAGCGACAGCGAGTCGTCGATCAGCAGCGGCCGCTCGGCGGCGGCCCGGGCATCACGAACGTCGATCGGTGTGACGGTCATCGGCTCAGCGGATCTTCAAGGTGTGGCGGATGAATGCCTTGGTGGCCTCGATGCCGCCGCCGAGCCGGCGTCGCAGCAGGTCCGGCAGGCGGTCGCGCCGGGCGCGGTGCGCGGCCGACGCGTCCTGCAGCGCCAGCACCGCGCCATGCCGCAGCGACGCCAGGCCGTCGAGGGCGGCGATCACCTCGCGCGGTGTCGCCTGCGGCCCGAGGCGGCCGTCCAGCATCAGTGCCTGCACCAGCACCTGCGGCCGGATCGCGAAGGGGCAGACGTCGAGGATGGGCGTCAGCGGCGGCAGGCGCAGCGCCGGGGCCAGCACCTCGTCGTACAGCGCCTGCCCGTGGTCGGCGCGGCCCACGAAGGCGCAGGGGATGCCGACCGAGCCGGCGAAGTCCTGCCACTTGAAGACGATGTCGACGTGGCCGTTGTCCCAGAAGGCGAAGGGCACGCGGTAGGCGCAGGCGATGATCGCGCCGTGCAGCGAGGCCGTCAGCACGAAGCGCGCACCGGCGATCTGGTCGAGGATGCGGCGCAGCGCCGGCTCGCTGGCGTCGATCTGCGGCCGCAGCACCGCCTCGGCGCCCGAGATCGCGAGCAGCTCGGCATCGCTCTTGGGGTCGTGGATGTGCGGGATGCAGATCACGCGGCCGGCGGTCGCCGGTGCCGGGGCGGGCACGTGGAACAGCGGCGCGAGCAGGCCGGGGTCGCCCAGCACGGTGGACTTGGACAGGCCCAGCAGCTCGCGCGTGCGCGGCCCGCGCACGCCGAAGAAGCTGCACATGGACCGCGCACGGGCGTCGAGCGGCCGGGCATCGCGCATGCCGCAGCCCCAGTAGGCGATGCGGCCGGAGCGCGTGCCGACGTGGTGGCGCAGGTCGCGCAGCACCCACGAGGATTCGATGACGCTGCCGATCAGGCGGTAGAGGTCGGCGTCGATGCGTGGGTGCAGGAAGAACTCCTTGGCCAGCAGCTCGGGCAGGTAGTCGCCGAAGTTCTGCACCGCCGCGCCCTTGACGAAGTACTGGATGCGCGGGTCGTGTTCGCGAAAGCCCGCGACCGAGGCCGGATGGTCCGGCGGCCAGGAGAGGGCGGGGGCGTGTTCGAGGTGCATGGTCGGTGTGCGTCAGCCCAGCGCGCGGATGCGCCCGGGATCGAGCCGGCCGCGCAGCAGGTCGCCGACCGCGATGAGGTTGCCCTTGAGGCGCCCGCGGCGATCGACCCAGGGTTCGGGCCAGGCGGCCCGGGCGAGGTTCTTGGCGAAGTTCTTGGCGATGTGGCGCAGCGCGTAGGAGGCCGACATCGAGCCCTTGCGCAGCAGGTAGACCGGGTTGGCGATCTGCGAATAGCCGAAGCGCAGCCCCGAGGTGCGGCCGCGCTTGCTGCCGAGGTGCACGCCGCGCAGCGCGGCGCAGTCGACGATGGCGCCGTGGGCGGCCATGCGCCGGCTGAAGTCGATGTCCTCGAGCCAGCCGTACAGCGGCAGGTTGTCGTCGAACAGCACGCCGTGCGCGCGCACCGGCGCCAGCCGCACTGCCATGTTGCAGCCGTAGCCGCCGTAGGTCGCGCGCAGGTCGGCGGCCGCGGCCGGGTCGGGCGGCGGCAGGGCTTCGAGGATCGCGAGCGCCTCGTCGTGGCCGATGCCCGGGCCGGCGGCGCCATCGCGCACCGGGTGGTGGGTCGCGACGACGACCTCGGGCCGCGCCGCGAACAGGCGCTGCACTTGCTCGACGTAGTCCGGCGCGGGGTAGTAGTCGTCGTCCATGAAGACGATGACGTCGGCGTCCGCACAGCTGGCGAGGATCGCGTTGCGTTGCGCGCACGAGCCGCGCGCGCCGTGCACCACGGCCAGCGGGAAGGGCAGTGGCGGCGCTCCGGACGCGTCGAAGTCGGCGGGGCCGGCCGGGCAGACCGTCACCCACAGCGGCGGCAGGCGCTGGCGCGCGATCTGCGCCAGCGTCAGCGGCATCTGCTCGCGCCGCCCGGCGGTCGCGATGCCGATCACCACCTTGAGCTGATCGTTCATGCCTGCCAGATCCTTTCGAAGAGTCGCTTGCGGTACAGCACCAGGGCCAGCGCGAAGGCGATCGCGACGTAGCCCATGACACGCGCGACGGCAACGCCGCTGCCGCCCCAGGCGAGGCCGAAGCCGAGGATCATCAGCACGGTGGTGACGGCCCCGAACAGGCTGATCAGCGAGACCAGCTGGTCGTGGCGCAGCGGGATCAGCACGTAGCCCGAGACGACCTGGCAGAAGGCCGCGAAGGGGAACATCACGCCCAGCATCTGCAGCATCGGCACCGTGGGCCCGAACGAGGGGCCGAGGATCAGCGGCACCAGGCGGTCGGCCAGCAGCAGCGTCGACGCCAGCATCAGCACGCCGAAGGCGGTCATCGCGAACAGCGAGGTGCGCATCAGCCGGTAGGCGTTGTCCTCGCTGCCCTTCTGGCTGATGCGCTGCGCGACGGTGCCCACCAGCACGTGGTTGGCCGGTTGCATCAGGCTCAGGCCGACCGTCGCCAGCCGTTCGGCCACGCCGTACCAGCCGACCTGCGCGGCGCTGCCGAACAGGCTGAGCAGGTAGGTCGACGAGCTGGCCATCAGCATCGTCAGGCCCTTGTGCGCGAACAGCGCGGTCGACTCGCGCACCAGCGAGAAGCCGCCGCGCCAGCGGATCGACGGGCGGTCGATCGATCGCATCACGATCACCAGCGCGGCCACCGAGCAGATCACGCTGGACGCCAGCAGCGTGGCCAGCGCCAGCGGCGCATCGCCGGGCCCCTTCACCAGCCACAGGATCAGCGGCAGGTTGATCGCGAAGCCGCAGACCTCGAGCGCCACCGACGTGGTGAAGCGCAGCGTGCCCTGGAAGAACCAGCCCAGGTTGAAGGCAGCGACGATGCCGCACAGCGTGGCCAGCACGCCCAGCAGCGGTGCCTCGCGCAGCACCGGCGACAGCAGCGTGCCGCCGAGGCCGATCGCGATGCCCGGCAGCAACATCGCCATCCGTCCCATGGTGTGGCGGCCGAAGAGCCGGGCCAGGTCCTCGCGGCTGCGCGTCGACGCCGCGTCGCGCGCGCCGACGATGGGAAAGCCGTACTCGGTCAGCATCCACACGACCTGGTAGAGCGACATCGCGGCCAGCAGGCGGCCGTACTCCTCGGCGCCCAGCACGCGGCCGTAGAAGGGGATCAGTACCAGCAGGTAGGCGTAGCGGAACAGGTAGCCGACGTAGACGAACACCAGCGCGCGCTGCGTCGACGGGGTCGGCGCCACGGCCGGCGGCACCGCCTCCGCGGCGGTCGGCGAGATCGCGCTCATGCCTGCAGCACCTCCCGCACCGCGGCCAGATTGAGTCGCGCCGCCTGGGTCCAGGAGTAGTGCTGGACGCGCTCGAAGCCCGCCTTGCGCAGGTTCGCTTGCAGCGCCGGGTCGTCGAACAGCTCGCGCAGCCGGTCGGCCAGCTGGTCGGGCCGCGCCGGGTTGAAGTACAGCGCGGCCGGGCCGCAGACCTCCTGCACCGCCGGGGCGGTCGAGGCGATCACCGGGCAGCCGCAGGACATCGCCTCCAGCGGCGGGATGCCGAAGCCTTCGTAGAACGACGGGAACACGAAGCAGGCCGCATGCTGGTACAGCGCCTTCAGCTCGGCATCGCTGACGTAGCCGACGCGCACCAGCGCATCACCGGCCGGCTGGGCCGCGCGGAACACCGCGCCGTCGGCGGCTCCGACCACCACGCAGCACGGCGCCTCGGGGCCGAGCCGGCCCAGCGCGGCGGCGATCGCCGCGAAGTTCTTGTTGGGCGTCGGGCTGCTGACGGCCAGCGCGTAGGGCCGCTGCCGCAGCGCGTGGCGGTCGAGGATGGCGTCGTCGGCCTGCACGCGCTCCAGGTGCTGCCAGCCTTCGGTGGTGACGCGCAGCCGCTCGGGCGGCACGCCGAAGCAGTCGCTCGCCTCGGCGGCGCCGAACTGCGACACCGCCAGCGTGCGCGGTGCGCGCCGTCCGATGTGGCCGACCAGGGCGCGGTAGGCATGGCGGAAGACGCGCGTGTAGGCCTGCGGCATGCGCACGACCGCGGCGTCGTGCACGGTGATGATCTGCCGGCGCTTGAACAGCGGCCCGGTGAAGCCGAAGCTCAGCAGCAGCGAGCGGCCGGCGCGCCAGGGCAGGTCGAGCTGCTCCCAGAGGTGGCCCTGCAGGCGGCCGACATGCTCGACGCGCAGCTGCGCGAAGTCCGGCAACGGCGTGCCGCGCGGCGCGACCACGGTCCAGCGCGCGCCGCTGGGCTCGCCGGCGGCCAGCAGCTCGTCGAGGCTGGCCAGCGTCTCGCGCGCATAGCGCTGCACGCCGGTGACGCGCTGGCCGTAGAAGCGGCCGTTGACCAGCACCTCGGGCAGCGCCTCGGTCCGTGCTGCGGGCAGGGACCCGGCCATGGCGTCAAGCGGCGGCATGGCGGGCTCCGGTGCGGCGGGAGGGCAGCGGCTCGCGCCACGGCGAGGGCGCGGCCGCGGCGGCGGCGAAGGCGTAGAAGGCCAGGCCCAGGTCGAAGACGACGGCCGAGATCGTCGCGGCGATCAGCGCGGCCAGCACCGCCCGGCGCGCGGCGCGGGCCACGGCGGCCTCGTCGGGGGCGGCCGTGTCGGTGATCCGGCCGTCGAGGAAGAGCCGCAGCGCGAAGGCCGTGAACAGCGCGCTGCCGAGCACGCCGACGTTGGACAGCAGCACCAGCGGATAGCTCGACGCGCGCGCGCTGCCGAGGCCGGTGCCGATGCCGTAGACGTCGACGAAGTTGTACCAGGCCTGCAGGTTCCAGGAGCCGCGCTCCATGCCGGAGCTGCTTTCGAGCTTGCGCACCAGCGTGACGCCGAAGAAGTCGACGATGCGCGCCACCAGGTCCGGGCGCAGCAGCAACAGCAGGCAGGCGCCGACGGCAACCAGCCACAGCAGCAGGCTCAGGCTGCCGAGGCGCGGGGCGTTGCCCTGGCGCAGCAGCCGCAGGCCGGCGCCGAGGCCGATCAGGACCGCGTAGACGGCCAGCCCGGCGTAGGCGGTGCTGGACGTGGACAGCAGCAGCAGCAGCAGCAGGCCCAGCGCGAGGGCGCCGCTGTAGCGCGGCCGCTCGCCGTCGCGCCACAGGCTCGCGGTGAAGGCCAGCAGCGGCAGGCTGAAGGCCGCGAAGGCCGAGGCCTCGGGGAAGGTGCCCGAGACGCGCTGCAGGCCGCCGACCTCGCCGCCGACCAGGATCGCGTAGCCGGCGTTGCGCACGTGCTGCAGCAGGCTCGGGATGCCCAGGTGCAGCTCGGCCAGGTTCAGCACGCCGGCGGCGACGTCGAGCGCCGCGAGGAGCAGCACCGCGTCGCGCAGCTTCGCCGTGCGCCCCGGAACCTCGAGCAGCGCCCGCACGCACACGAAGCCCAGCAGCCCGGCGATCGCGTAGGCCGACTGCGTGAGGTTGGTCGACAGCGGCTGCAGCGGCAGCAGGCGCACGCCGCCCATCTGCGTGCGGTCGGTGCCGAACAGCATCGTGTCGCCGGCGAAGAAGCGCGGCAGGAAGGCTGCGCTGAAGACGCCCCAGATCACCAGCAGCAGCAGCCAGAAGCCGGCCTGCGGGAAGGCCAGCGGCGCGAGGCAGGGCGACAGCCCGCGCTCGGCCACGGTGCGCACGCACAGGAAGGGCAGCAGCATCACCGCGGGCGTGAGCGGCGCGCCGCCCAGGGCCGGCAGGGCGATGGCCGCGCTGGCGCCGAACAGGCAGCACAGCATCAGCGCGCGCAGCATCTGGTCGCCCTTGCAGAACAGGCCGGCCAGCAGCACGAGCAGGGCGAAGGGGGTCGGCTGCATCGCTGCCGGTCCTCAGCCCAGTCCCAGCGCGCGGGCGCAGCCGGCACGCACGGCGAGCCGGCGCAGCAGCAGCGGGCCGGCGATGCCGGCCGCGATGGCCAGCGCGGCCAGCAGCCAGGCCGCGTCGATGCCGGCCAGCCGGTGCAGTGCGATGCGCGCGCCGGCGACGAACAGCACGTGCAGCACGAAGATCGCCATCGAGGCCTGTCCCAGCGCCGCCAGCGTGGCGGCCAGCGGGCCGCGCGCCGCCGCCGCCAGCACCACCAGCGCGGCGCCGCCGGCCAGCGCGGCCGGCAGCGCGAGCAGACTCCAGTAGCCGGCGCCGACCGCGTAGGCGGCGCCGGCTGCCGCCAGCCAGCCGAGCGCCAGGGCCGCGCCGAGCGCGAGCGATGAGGACGACGACGGCGTCATGGCCAGCCGCCGCACCAGCGCCGGTCCCCACAGCACGCCGAGCGCGTAGAACAGCCCGAAGCGGCAGGGCAGCGCCAGCATCACCGGCAGCTCCACGATCTCGCCGACCAGGCGCAGCACGACGAACAGCAGCAACAGCCGCTGCGCGCCGATGGCCGGCAGCAGCAGCGCGCTCGTCACGTGCAGCAGCAGCAGGGCCTGCAGGAACCAGAACTGCGAGGTCGGCTCCCACAGCAGGGCCAGCACGCGCCAGCCGTCGAGCTCGGCGGGACGGTTGACCCAGCCGCCCATCGCGTCGATGACGGCCAGCTGCAGCACGCTCCACAGCAGGTAGGGCCAGACGATGCGCAGCGCGATGTCCTGGGCGAAGGCGCGGCGGTCGCGGCTCACTCGCGGCTGCACGAACAAGCCCGCCAGCACGAAGAACAGCGGCATGTGGAAGCTGTAGATCAGCCAGAAGGCCTGGCCCCACGCGCCCTGCCGATCGGCCAGGCCGGCGCCCAGCAGGCCGTCGATCGCATGCCCGGCGACCACCAGCACGATGCCCAGGCCCTTGGCGACGTCGACCCAGTCGGCCCGCACGCGCTGCGCGGGCGTGGCGTCGGCCGCCTCAGTCGTCGGTGTCCAGGCGGGCAGCAAGGACTGCATCGCTCCATCCTCCGGCAAGGTAGATCGGCGCGGCGCCGACGGACAGGCTGGCGCCCTCGGCCGGCAGCGCCTGGCCCAGCGCGTCGACGCCGCGCACCGGCGCGCCGCCGGGCGGCAGCTTCAGGCGCCGCGGGCGGCCGTCGGCGCTCCAGACGGCGAGCTTGCGGCCGGCCTCCGACTCGAACAGGAAGGCCTGCAGGCCTTCGGTGGGCTGGGCCGCGCCGGCCACCTGGCGCAGCAGCGTGCTGTCGGCCAGCTCCGCGGCCATCGTCTTGAAGGCGCGGTAGCTGTCGCGGCGGCTGCCGTCGTTGCGCGTCAGTCCCATCGGCCCGTCGACCGAATCGCGCGACGAGAACCACAGCAGCGCCTCGACGCCGGCCGCGGCCGACAGGATGAAGGCGCGCGGCAGGTAGGCCACCAGCGTCGCGTCGTCGATCGCCGGGCCGGCGGCGCCGGGCCCGACGGGCCAGCCCCATTCGGTGATCCAGATCTCGGGCCGGCGACCCAGCTTGGCCTCGCCCTGCTCGCGCAGGCGACGCACCGCCGAGCGGAACGAGGCATCGCGGTCGACCACCGTGAACGGCGCCAGCCAGTCGGTCTGGAAGCCGACCGCGGCCTTCTCGGGCGCGCCCTTCACGTAGGGGTGCACCGCGAAGCCGTCGAGCTCGCGCGGCAGGCCGGCCTCGAGGTACCAGTAGTGGACGATCCACATGTCGTCGTCGCTCAGCAGGCGGATGGCCGGGTCGATGGCCTTCACCTCGCGCACCGCGGCCGCGACCATGCGCACGTAGTGCTTGACCCAGTTGGCGGGGCCGCGACCGGTCCAGTGGCCGCCCAGGGTCTTGGCGAACTGCGAGTTGTGCGGCTCGTTGCCGATCTCCAGCACGAAGCGCACGCCGAGCGCGCGCAGCTGGCGGGCCACGGCCGCGGCGTAGCGGCCGAAGGCCTCGGGGTCGTAGCGCCGCGGCGGCTGCTCGTCGGGCACCGGCGGGTAGGCCTTGTCGTTGCCCAGGGTCAGCAGCATCACGACGCCGATGTCGTGGCGGGCGTAGAAGGCCAGGCGCTCGCGCAGCGGCGCGGCGAACGCGACGTGGCGCCCCGCAGTCGGCTCGAGGTCGGGCCAGACGATGACGTCGCGCACCCAGCGCACGCGCAGCTCGGTCAGCATCGGCAGCTCGCTCGCCGACTGGCCCTGCGCGAACTTCACGCCGAGACCGAGCGTGTCGCCGAAGCGGCGGGCAGAGGGTGCCGCGGCCGCGGCCGGCGCCGCCCACCAGCCGGCGGAGGCCGGCGCCAGGGCCAGCGAACCGAGCAGGCGCCGGCGCGCCGCCGAGACCGGCGACGGCGTGGGCAAAGGCATGCGGCGCAGGCGGCTCATCGGGCCTCAGCGCTGGTTGAGCACCGCACCGACCACGCGCGCGCCGCCGCCGCGCAGCGCGTCGACCATCTCGCGCACCGACGACTGCAGCGTGCGACCGGGCTCGGTGATGACCAGCGCGTCGTCGACCTGGGCGCCGACCAGCAGCGCGTCGGCGCCGCTGGCCCAGGCCGGCGTGTCGATGACCAGCACGTCGAACTCGCGCTTCAGCGCCTGCAGCACGGGGACCAGCCTTGCGGGGGCGAGCAGCTCCTGCGGATTGGGCGGCGGCGGGCCGGCCGGCAGCACCGCCAGCGGGCCGCCCAGTCGCACGCAGGCGTCGGCCAGCGTGCTGCGACCGGCCAGCAGGCCGCTCATGCCCGGGTGGCTCGCGGTGCCGAAGAGCTGATGCAGGCGCGGCTGCCGCAGGTCGAGGTCGACCGCGAGCGTGCGCAGCTTCATCTGGGCGAACGAGGCCGCGAGGTTGGCCGCGACGAAGCTGCGGCCCTCGCCGCGCTGCGTGCTGACGACCGCGAGCGCGCGGCAGTCGACCGCGTTCTTCCAGTGCAGCACGAGGTGCGTGCGCAGCGTGCGCAGCCGCTCGCTGACCGGATGGCGCGGCTGGAGCGCAGCCACCATCTCGGGGGCGAGCTCGGTGTCGTCGCCGACCAGCGGGTAGCCGTACTGCGTGGCGAGTGCCGCATCCAGCTGTGCCGGCGTGATCAGGCCCAGCTGCAGCGCGGCTTCGCCGAAGCGGCTGCCGCTCTTGGCCTGCCACTGGCGCACGGCGGCGAGGTCGCGTTCGTTCAGCGAGCGCTGGTCGACCAGGTGGTCGCCGAGGGGACGGGGGTCGGGATCGGCGGGCGTGGCCGCCGGCACGCGCGCCGGGCTGGGCTCGGCATGCAGCAGCGTCATCGCAGGCTCCCGGTGGTGCGAAGCGGCGGGGCCGACGCCATCACGGCCGACGACGGCGCCGCCTTCGTCGCGGCGCCGCGCAGCGCGCGCACGGGTTGCCGACGCCAGCGTGCGTGCGGCAGGTCGGCCAGGCAGGGCAGCGACAGCGACTGCAGGTCCCTGGCGCTGCGCACCCGCGGCTGCAGCGCCTCGCGCAACACCACGGCCAGCAGCGCGAGCAGCCCGCCGGCCAGCGCAGCCAGGGCGATCCGCTTGCGCGGCCGCTCATCGGAGGCGCGATCGGGCGCGAGCGCCGTGCTCAGCAACTGCGTGCGGCCGACGCCGCGTGACTCCGGGTTGCTGCGTGCGGCCGCGGGCAGCACCGTGGCCGCAGGGGGGTAGACCTCGACGAGCGTCTGCAGGTAGGCCCCGGCGACGGCATTGGCCAGGCGTGCGGCCTGTTCGGGCGCCGGCGCCCGGGCCACGATCAGCAGCACGCGGCTGTCGGCGGACTCGGAGCGCACTTCGACGCGGCGCATCAGCTCGCGCGTCAGCTCGGCAGGTCCGGCGGGCGAGGGCGCCGTGCCGCCGTCCGTCATGAGTTCGTCGGCCGGCAGCCGCAGCGCACCGGCGGCGCGCCGCGCGACCCGCTCGCTGCGTGCGAGGCTCACCTGCGTCGCCATCGAGCCGGGCAGGCTGCCCGCGCCGCTGCTGCCGCGTGCATCGTCGGGGGCGGTGTCGACCAGCACGGAGGCGACCGCCGTGTAGGTGTGCGGCAGCCATGCATCGGCCGCGATGCCGACGAGCGCAGCCACGCCGGCGGCGGCGGCCGCGGCGAGCCAGGGAGACGCTTCACGGAGTATCTGCATCGAGCGCATGACGTTCATTTGGATCGAGCGGGCGGTCTGTACGGCATCGCACAGAAGAACAGGGCTTCGATGCCCACACTGCGTCCAGTTGAAAGCGCTGCGCGTGCGCCGTCTCCATATGTGTGTGCACGCCGTGTCGTGCTACGGCTTCTTTCATCTGTTCGCACAAGGGGTGTTCCGTTCTCGGGTGCATCGCGACGATGGCGCATGCGGCGTCTGTGCAAGATTCATGCAGATGCCCGATGCGCAGGCCCAGGGACTGGCCGCGAGTGAAGCCGGCGCAAGCCGGTGCCCGAAGGTGTGTCGCTGCGACCCACTGTGTTGTCGAACGTAAGCGGCTCGGCGGGTCTGGCCCTCAAATTGCAGGTGTCGTTCTGAACAGCTGCGCGGTGCGCGGAACTTCGATGTCTCGCGACCGTCCACCCTCGAAGGAGTTGTCATGAGTGCGGTGAAGCTTGTTTCCGATGCGGTGCGCATGCGCGATCGCATGCATGGTGGCGGTGCAGGCGTGCGCTTGTTGTGGGCCGCGATGAACCAGGTCGCTGCGGCGCTGCTGCTGTTGCTGCTGTCGCCGGTGCTCGTCGTGATCGCGATCGCGATCTGGCGTGTCGACGGCGCGCCGATCGTGTTCGGCCACTACCGCGTGGGCCAGGACGGGCGCCTGTTCCGCTGCCTCAAGTTCCGCAGCATGGTCCGCGACTCCGAGGCCGTGCTCGCGCGGCTGCTGCGCGACGACGCGCAGGCGTGTGCCGAGTGGGCGCGCGACCAGAAGCTCGGCAACGACCCGCGCATCACGCCGATCGGCCGGTTCCTGCGCAAGACCAGCCTCGACGAGCTGCCGCAGCTCATCAACGTGCTGCGCGGCGAGATGAACCTGGTCGGGCCGCGGCCCATCACCGTGGCCGAGCTGCCGCGCTACCGCGGCGTGCGCTGGCATTACCTGCGCGTGCGCCCGGGCATGACCGGCCTGTGGCAGGTGAGCGGCCGCAACGACACCAGCTACGACGAACGCGTCGAACTCGACCGCCGCTATGTCGACCGCTGGTCGGCGATGACCGACATCGGCATCCTGTTCAAGACGGTGCGCGTGGTGCTGCAATCCGAAGGCGCGCGCTGAACGATGAGCGCTCGCCCCGAAGCACCGACCCACGCGCCGGCCGCGGCACCGGCCGGTGGCCCGGTCGTCCACCTGGCCCATCGCCTGTCCGATTCGATCTTCGGCTTCATCGGCCCGGCCACCGAGGTGCTGGCGCGGGCCGGCCTCGCGCAGTGCATCGTGCTGGTCGACGACGCCGAGGCCTCGCGGCTGATGCCGCGCCTGCCGCGCGACGTCGAACTGGTGACCGTGCCCGACGCGCGCGATCCGCTGCGGTTGAACCGCGACCTGGGCGAGGCCTTCCGCGGCGTGCTGCAGCGGGCGCCGCCGCGGGCCGTGCACCTGCACGGCTTCACCGCACTGACCATCGGCAGCGCGATCGCGCGCCGCGAGGCCGGCGAAGCGCAGGTGTTCTTCTCGCCGCACCTGCTGCGCGCGCTCGGCCCCGCCGGACCCCTGCTGCGGGCGCTGCCGGGCGGGTGGCTGCGCCGCTCGGGCCTGCTCGACGGGCAGCGCATGATCGTCAACCGCCTCGAAGAGGCCTACACGCTGCACCAGCTGACGCGCGAGCCCATGCAGGTGGTCGAGAGCGCCGTGGCACCGGCCTACTTCGACACGGCCACCGCGGAGTCACGCCATCCGCTGATCGTCACTGGCAGCCATCGCGACGACCGTCGCAGCGTCGAGCTGTTCGCGCAGCTCGCCGTGCTGCTGAGCGGCAGCGACCTGCGGCTGTCGTTCAACTGGATCGGCCGGCTCGGCCCGGCGTCGGTGGCACGCCTCCAGGCCGCCAACGTCGGCTACTTCGAGATGGCCGATGACGCCGAGATCGCCGCGCGCCTGGCCGCGGGCTGGGTCTTCCTCGCGCCGGGCGACAGCCCCGGCTTTCCGGCCTTCCTGGCGCAGGCGATGGCGATGGGCCTGCCCTGCGTGGCGATGGCATCGCCGGAACACACCGACCTGCTGCGCGAGCGCGAGACCGGCTTCCTGTGCCGCAACGACGTCGAGGCCATGGAGCGCATCGCGCGCCTGATCGACGAGCCGCTGCTGCGCCGCCAGCTCGGCCAGGCCGCACGCCGCGAGGCGCAGAGCCGCTTCTCGCCGGAGAGCTTTCGCGATTCGCTCTACTCGGCCTATGAGCTCGAAGCGGAGCCTGCGCCAGCTTCGGTGCGCCGTCTTCAGCGCGCCGGCTTCGCGGCCGGCGACGAGGCCCCGGCCTTCACCACCGCATAGCGCTCCAGCGTCTTCGCCCGCGCCAGCTCGTGCTGGACGATCGGCTCGGGATAGTCGCGACCGATCACGAGGCCGGCCGCGGCCAGGTCGACCGGTCGCGCCGTCCAGGGCGCGTGGATGGCCGCATCGGGCAGGCCGGCCAGCTGCGGCAGGCAGCGGCGGATGAACCGGCCCTGGGCGTCGAACTTCTCGCTCTGGCTCACCGGGTTGAAGATGCGGAAGTAGGGCTGCGCATCGCAGCCGCTGGAACTGGCCCATTGCCAGCCGCCGTTGTTGGCGGCGAGGTCGAAGTCGATCAGCTTCTCGGCGAAGTAGCGTTCGCCCCAGCGCCAGTCCAGCCCCAGGTCCTTGCACAGGAAGCTGGCGACCACCATGCGCAGGCGGTTGTGCATGTAGCCGCTCTGGTTGATCTGGTGCATCGCGGCGTCCACCAGCGGGTAGCCGGTGCGGCCGTCGCACCAGGCGGCGAACAGGGCGTCCGCCGTCTTGCCGTGCTCCCACTGGATGCGGTCGTAGTCGGGCTTGAAGCTGCGCGTCACGACCTGCGGGTGGTGGTGCAGCACCTGGTGGTAGAAGTCGCGCCAGACCAGTTCGGACAACCACACCTCCGCGCCGCGCGAGCCCGCGCGCATGCGGTCCCAGGCCTGCCGCGCCAGCGCGCGGATCGACACGGTGCCGAAGCGCAGGTGCACGCTCAGGTAGCTGGGGCCTTTGACGGCGGGGAAGTCCCGGGTCTGGTCGTAGCGGTCGATGCGCTCGTCGGCGAAGTCGTCCATCAGCGCGCGGGCCCCGGCGCTGCCCGGCTGCACCTTCAGCGCGGCCAGGTTGCTGGTCTCGAAGCCGATGTCGGCGAGCGTCGGCACGCCGCCGGACTCGCCGGCGGGCAGCGGCGCCAGGTGGGCTGCGTGCCGCTCCACCGGGTAGGCCTGCACGTAGAAGGGCTCGAGCTTCTTCAGCCAGGCGTTCTTGTAGGGCGTGAACACGCCATAGGGTCCGCCGGCGCCGGTGAGCAGCTCGTCGGTGTCGAACACGACCTGGTCCTTGGACGCGTGGAAGGCCACGCCCGCCTCGGCCAGCGCACCGCGCACGGCGGCGTCTCGCGCCACGGCGGCCGGCTCGTAGTCGGTGTTGGCGTACACCGCCTGCACGTGCAGCGCCGCCGCCAGGCGCGGGATCTCGTCCTGCGCGCGACCGTGGCGCACGATCAGGCCGACGCCCTCGACCCCGTGCGCGCGACCCAGCGCCCGCAGGGCCTCGTCCAGGTCGACCAGGCTCTCGCGGATGAACTCGACCCGCCGGTCGGGGCGCGGCAGCGGGTCCAGGATGTCGCGGTCGAAGACGAAGGCCACCCAGACCTGCCGCGCCGCCCGCAGCGCGTGGTAGAGCGCCGCGTGGTCGGCCGCCCGCAGGTCGCGGCGGCACCACACCAGGGCCGCAGGCAAGGGCGTTTGCGGGATTCTGTGCATGCGGCGCAGTGTGCACCGTCACTACAATGAGCGCATGGGCTCAGGCTCCGCGACCAACCTCACCAACCAGTTCCTGATCGCCATGCCGGGCATGGCGGACGACAACTTTGCCGGTTCCGTCGTCTACCTCTGCGAACACACCGAGAAGGGCGCGCTGGGCCTGGTGATCAACAAGCCCAGCGACATCAAGCTCGGCCGCCTGTTCGAGAAGATCGAACTGCCGCTCGACCGCGAGGAACTGGCCGACCAGCCGGTCTTCATCGGCGGCCCGGTGCAGACCGAGCGTGGCTTCGTTCTGCACGAGCGCGGCGAGGACGACGCGGCCGACATCGACGCCGACGGCGCCACCTACAACTCCTCGCTGCGCATCCCCGGCGGGCTGGCGATGACCACCAGCAAGGACGTGCTCGAGGCCCTGGCCAGCGGCGCCGGCCCGAAGCGCGTGCTGGTCACGCTGGGCTACGCCGGCTGGAGCGCCGGCCAGCTGGAAGACGAGATCGCCCGCAACGGCTGGATCACCGTCGACGCACGTCCCGACGTCATCTTCGAGACGCCCATCGAGCAGCGCTACGACAAGGCGCTGTCCCTGCTGGGCATCGACCCGCGCATGCTCAGCAGCGAGGCGGGGCATGCCTGAGGCCTCGCGCCCGGCCACCGCTCCGCTGACCCTGCTTGCTTTCGATTTCGGCCTCAAGCGCACCGGCGTCGCCGCCGGCAACACACTGACGCGCAGCGCCGAGCCATTGCGCAGCATCGTCGCCGAGGGCGACGCGCGCTTCGATCCCATTGCCCGCCTGATCGCCGCGTGGCAGCCGGCCGCCCTGGTGGTCGGCATCCCGTTCCACCCCGATGGCGCGCCGCACGACAATACGCGCCGGGCGCAGCGCTTTGCCCGCCAGCTGCAGGGCCGCTTCGGGTTGCCGGTGCACGAGGTGGACGAGCGCTGGTCGACGACCGAGGCCCTGGCCGCCGGGGCGCCGGACGCCGACGCGGCGGCTGCGGCGATCCTGCTGGAACAGTACTTCAGGGAACATCCGTGACGACATTGCACCTGGACGCCGAAGCGCTCTACGCCGACCTGCTGGCGCGCGTGGGGCCGCTGCTGGCGGCCGACAGCGTGCTGGTCGGCATCTGGTCCGGCGGCGCCTGGCTGGCCGAGCGCCTGCAGCGCGACCTGGGTCTGGCCGGCAAGCCGGGCGTCATCTCCAGCGCGCTGCACCGCGACGACTTCGGCTCGCGCGGCATGAGCGCCAGCCCCGACGCGACCGCGCTGCCCTTCGAGATCGACGGCCGCCACATCCTGCTGGTCGACGACGTGCTCTACACCGGCCGCACGACGCGCGCGGTCATCAACGAACTGTTCGACTTCGGTCGCCCGGCCAGCGTCAAGCTCGCGGTGCTGGTCGACCGCGGCGGCCGCGAGCTGCCGATCGAGCCGGCGGTGTCGGCCGCCCGCGTCGTGCTGCCGGCGACGCAGAAGCTGGCGCTGACCCGCGATCCGAATGGCCGCTTCGACTTTGCGATCGAGGGGGCCTGAGATGAGGCTTGCCTCGACGGCCAGACACGGCAAAGGCGCGCCCGGCCAGCCTGCTGCGCTTCGGCGGGGCGGTCTGCGCTGCGCTGCGACTGCCCTGCGATGCTCGGGCTCGTGGCCTCGTCGCAGAACTCACTACGCTCACTGCGTGAGCTCCGTTCAGACAACCGCGACGGGTCAGCCCACGAAGCGCGCTGCGCGCGCGGCCACGAGCCCTGTGCTTCTCGGCGCCCCGCAGGCGCGCTGCAGACTGGCCGGGCGCGCCCTTGCCGACACCGGGTTTGGCTTTCCACCGAACCGCCCAGCCGGTGGAGCGCGGCAGGCGGTGTGCGGTGGGGGCGACTTCTGGGGTGGCGAGGAGCGGAGGGGCGGGGTCGGCGCGCGCAGCGCGCTTCGTCCACCGACCCGGCGCGCTTGTCTGAACGCAGCGAACAAAGTGAGCGCAGTGAGTTGTGCGCCGCGACCCCGGTCCGAGCACCGCAGCGGAGTCGGAGCGAAGCGCAGACCGCCCCAGCAGGAGCCCACGCCGCACACCGCCTGCCGCGCCGCACCCGATCCCGCGCCGGCAAGCCAAGCCAGAAAGAGCCCCTGAGATGCTCTCCCGCAAGAACCCCCAGCTCAACGCCCACGGCGAACTGATCCACCTGCTGTCGATCGAGGGCCTGCCGCGCGCGGTGCTGACGCAGATCCTCGACACCGCGGGCACCTTCCTCAGCGTCAACGACCGTGACGTGAAGAAGGTGCCGCTGCTGCGCGGCAAGAGCGTGTTCAACCTGTTCTTCGAGA
>CAZUUU010000023.1:0-30433 GCA_964622685.1 uncultured Methylibium sp. | reverse complement strand
TCTCGGCCTTGCCGGGCAGCTGCTTCTCGAGCTGGGTCACGTACTCCTGCACCTGGATCTTCTGCTTGCGCAGCTCGTCCAGGTTCACGGCCTGGGCCAGCTTGTTGCGGTAGTCCTGACGCAGCCCCGGCTCCCGCGCACGCTCGGCCTCGAGCTCGTCGGTGGTCGACGACAGCAGCAGGAACCACCCGAAGGCCACCATGGCCAGCGCGACGGCGAGGAAAGCCGCCGCCTTCGGCAGCCACGGCCACTGTCCGGGTTCGCTGGTGTTCAGTCCCCGGAACTGTCCCGACAGCTCGTGCAGGACCGAGTTCAGATCGACGTTGACGCCTTTTTTCGATGCCATGGCTGCTCCCTCAGGACCTCGGCACCGCAGCCGGCGCCGAAGCACCGCCTGCACCTGGCGCAGCCTGCTTGTCGGCTTCCTGCGGGCGCTTGAGCGTGATCCTCATCGAGAAGTCGAACAATCGCTTCTGCTCGCGGTTGGCCGTCGTCAGGTTCGCGGCCTTGATCTCGACGAGTTCAGGGCGCTCGAGCCAGGTCGAGTTGTAGGCCGTGTTGCGCAGGAACTCCGAGACCCGCTCGTTGGTCTGCGCGATCCCGTTCACCGCGACGACCTGGCCGTCCTGCTTGATCGCGGTCAGGTAGACACCCTCCGGCGTCTGCTTGACCAGTTCGTTCAGGAGGTAGACCGGCACGTTGCGATCGGTCTGCAGGTCCTCGACCGCCTTCTGACGCGCCTTCAGGCTGTCGATCTCGGCCTTGAGCGTGGCGATGTCCTTGATCTGCTCTTCGAGCTTCTTGATCTCGGCGCTCAGGAAGGCGTTGCGCTCCTGCTGCGTGCTGATCATCTGCTGCAGCACCAGGTACCACATGCCGGCGATCGCGATGCCTGCGGCAGCGGCCAACCCAAGACCGGCGAAGAAAGCCTTCTTGCGGCGCTGGCGCCTCTCCTCGCGGTGCGGGAGGAGGTTGATGAGAATCATGACAGGAATCTCCGCATCGCCAGACCGCAGGCGGTCAGGTAGGCCGGGGCCTCGCGGCGCAGCTTGCTCTCGCGCACCGCCGAGCCGAGGCGCATGCCCTCGAAGGGATTCACGACCATCGACGCGAAGCCGGTCAGTTCGGTCACCCGCTCCTTCAGGCCCGGCAACGTCGCCGTGCCGCCACCCAGCATCACGTAGTGCACCTTGTGATGCGGCGTGCTGGTGAAGAAGTACTGGAGCGCCCGGCCGATCTCCTGCGCGAGGCTGTCGACGAACGGCACCAGCAGGCTGGATTCATAGTCCTCGGGCAGGTCGCTCGCCAGCTTCTTCTGCTCGGCCTCCTCGAAGGAGAAGCCGTACTGGCGCGAGATCATCTGGGTGAGCTGCGAGCCGCCGAAGGCCTGATCGCGGTCGTACAGCAGTTCTTCGTCGCGCAAGACCTTGAGGCTGGTCGTCTCGGCGCCGATCTCGAACAGCGCGACCAGCGCGTCCCTCCCCTCGTTCGGCAGCGCCGACACGATGCGCGTCATGGCCAGCCGCGAGGCATGCGACTCGATGTCCAGCACGACCGGCTTCAGGCCGGCCGCCTCGGCCAGACCCTGCCGGTCCTGCACCCGATCTTTCCGCGATGCAGCAATCAGCACCTCGACATCGCCGGCCGAACTGGGGCTCGGGCCGACCACGCAGAAGTCCAGGCTGACTTCGTCGAGCGAGAAGGGGATGTACTGGTTGGCCTCGGACTCGACCTGGAGCTCCAGCTCCTCGTCGCGCAGGCCCGCCGGCAGCATGATCTTCTTGGTGATCACCGCGGACTGCGGCATCGCCAGCGCCACGCGCTTGGTCTTGGTGCCGCTCTTGCTGACCACCCGCCGCACGGCGTCGGCGACCTCGTCGAACTTCTCGATCTGGCCGTCGGCGATCCAGCCCTTTTCGAAGCTCTCGGTCGCGAAACGCTCGAGCACGTACTCGCCCGACCCGGATTGAGCCAACTCGACGAGCTTGACGCTCGATGAGCTGATGTCCAGCCCGACGAGCGGCGCTTGCTTGCCCCCCATCAACCCGTCAAGAAAGCCCACTCGGTCTCCCGCTCGCCGTGCTTCGGCTGTTAAGAAGTTACTTCAATGCTAGCAGTAAAGCCTTTGTGTCCCAATGCTTTAGCACCGCCTTGGGCAGGCGCGCCACGGCCTCCCGTTGCAAAACTCACACGCCGAACAAGCTGTCACTTCTGCTTGTGCGGAACCCCTCTTCGGCAGTTCCGGTGCATCGGCCGGACCGGGCTTCGTGCGTTTCTATAATCGGTTGACCCTAGCAGGAGGCTCATGAGCGCCCACGAAAGCACGCCCCCCGCCGGCCCGTCGAAGCCCCTGTTCTCCGGTTTCCTCTCCAATCTGCCGGCCGCCGTCCGGTGGCCCTTGCAGGCCTTGCTGGCTCTGGTCGGCCTCGCGCTGGCCGCGGCGCTGGGCGGATTCGCCCTCGCGGCCATCGCGCTGTCGGTGGCCTATCCCAACCTGCCCGAGATCAGCAGCCTGACCGACTACCGGCCGAAGCTGCCGATGCGCATCTACTCGGCCGACGAGGTGCTGATCGGCGAGTACGGCGAGGAGCGGCGCCAGTTCGCACCGATCGCCGACATCCCCAAGGTCATGCGCGAAGCCGTGCTGTCCATCGAGGACGCGCGCTTCTATCAGCACGGTGGCGTCGACTACATCGGCATCGTGCGGGCCGGGCTCGCCAACGTCGGCGAGTCGCGCAGCCAGGGGGCGTCGACCATCACGATGCAGGTCGCGCGCAACTTCTACCTGCCGACCGAAAAGACCCTGACGCGGAAGATCTACGAGATCCTGCTGGCACTGAAGATCGAGAGCCAGCTCAGCAAGGACCAGATCCTCGAGGTCTACATGAACCAGATCTACCTCGGCCAGCGCGCCTATGGGTTCGCGGCCGCGTCGGACATCTACTTCGGCAAGCCGCTCAAGGACGTGAGCGTTGCCGAGGCGGCCATGCTGGCCGGCCTGCCGAAGGCGCCCTCGGCCTACAACCCCATCGCCAACCCGACGCGCGCGCGGCAACGCCAGCAGTACATCATCGAGCGGATGTTCGAGAACGGCTACATCACCGAGGAGCAGGCCGAGGCCGCCAAGGCCGAGCGCCTGAAGTACCGGCGCAACCTCGACGTGCCGCTGCACGCCGAGTACGTCGCCGAGGCGGCGCGCCAGCTGATCTTCGCGCAGTACGGCGAGAGCGCCTACACGCGGGGGCTGCATGTCTACACCAGCGTGCGCTCGGTCGAGCAGGAGGCCGCCTACCGCGCACTGCGTCGCGGCATCACCGACTACGAGAAGCGGCAGGTGTACCGGGGCCCCGAGGGCTATGTCGACCTGCCCAAGGACCCGAAGGCGCTCGACGCGCGCATCGCCGAGGCCCTGGACGAGCACCCGGACAACGACGAGATCAAGGCGGCCGTCGTGCTGGAAGCCGATCCGAAGAAGGTCGTGGCCGTGCTCCAGAGCGGCGAGACGCTGACGATCACCGGCGAGGGCCTGCGTCCCGCCACCTCGGGCCTGGCGCCCAAGGCCAAGCCGGCCGTCCAGGTGCGCCGCGGCGCCGTGATCCGCGTCATCAAGGGCGCGAAGGACGCCTGGTCGATCACGCAGGTCCCGGAAGTCGAGGGCGCTTTCGTCTCCGTCGACGCGCGCACCGGCGCGATCCGGACCATGGTCGGCGGTTTCGACCACGCCAAGAGCAAGTTCAACCACGCAACGCAGGCATGGCGGCAGCCGGGCTCGAGCTTCAAGCCCTTCATCTACTCCGCCGCGCTGGAGAAGGGCTTCACCCCGGCCACCGTCATCAACGACGCGCCGTTGTTCTTCGACGCCGCGACCACCGGCAGCCAACCCTGGGAGCCCAAGAACTACGACGGCACCTTCGAAGGCCCGATGTCGATGCGCCGGGCGCTGGCGAAGTCCAAGAACATGGTCTCGATCCGCATCCTCGAGGCCATCGGCACCGGCTACGCGCAGAGCTGGATCGCGCGCTTCGGCTTCGACGCCGACAAGCACCTGCCCTACCTGCCGATGGCGCTCGGCACCGGGTCGGTCACGCCGCTGCAGATGGCGACGGCCTATTCGGTGTTCGCCAACGGCGGCTACCGGGTCAACCCGCTGCTGGTGACGCGCGTCACCGACAACAAGGGCCGCATCCTGGTCCAGTCCGAGCCGGCGCCGCCGGACGAGAGCGCGCGCGTCATCGACGCCCGCAATGCCTTCGTGATGGATAGCCTGCTGCAGGAGGTCACGCGCACCGGCACCGCGGCGCGCGCGCAGGCCACGCTGAAGCGGCCCGACGTCTACGGCAAGACCGGCACCACCAACGACTCGCACGACACCTGGTTCGCCGGCTTCAGCCAGGGCGTGGTCGGCGTCGTCTGGATCGGCTACGACCAGCCGCGCAAGCTCGGAGACCGCGAGACCGGCGGCGGCCTGTCGCTGCCGGTGTGGATCGACTACATGGGCGTGGTGCTGAAGGGCTCGAAGCCCAGCGAGTTCGTCGCACCGCCCGGGCTGATCAACGTCGGCGGCGAGTGGTACTACGACGAGTACGGCCCCGGCAACGGCATCAGCAGCGTGGGCCTGGAGGAACCGCCCGCGGTGCCGACCACCGAGGAAGAGCGCAAGAGCATCCTCGACCTGTTCAAGAACTGATCAACTCGTCGTCGGCTCGAACTTCAACGGCTTGCCGGCCTGCTCGCTGGCGCAGCGCGACAGCACGGCGAAGAACTCCTCGCCGGTCTTGGTGTCGTGCCACCGGCCGTCGACATGGCGATAGTGATGACCCCCGCTGCGCGCGGCGAGCCAGATCTCCTGCAGCGGCGGCTGCGTGTTGACGACGATCTTGCTGCCGTTCGGAAAACTCAACTCCAGCAGTCCTCCGGTGCGCGCGCCGTCGATGTCCACGACGTCCTGCTGCAGCCAGCGGTCGATCTGCAACTCGATGCCGCCCAGCAACGCGCGCGCCAGCGACTGGTAGTCGGCGTCGCTCAGCGACCGGGTGGAGGTGGAAGGGCTCATTCGTAGAATCCGATGATGAAGACGCTCGCAATCATTCTAGGCAGCCGCATCCCCGTGATCGCGTTGTGTGTATCCGCGGGCCTGCTTGCCGGCTGCGGCCAGAAGGGCCCGTTGTTCCTGCCGGCCCCGGCCACGCCCGCGTCGTCGCCCGCGCCGGCGGCCCGATGATGAAGCTGCCGGGCCATCCCTTCGTCGCCTACCGCGGCGAGCAGCTCTGCATCGACGACTGCGCGGCGACCGGGCTCGCGGCGCGCTTCGGTACGCCGCTGTACGTCTACTCGCGCGCGGCGATGCTGGCCGCGCTGGCCCCCTACCAGCGCGCGCTGGCCGGCCGCGAGCACCTGCTGTGCTACGCGATGAAGGCCAACTCCAGCCTCGCGGTGCTGCAGACCTTCGCCCGTGCCGGCTGCGGCTTCGACATCGTCTCGGGCGGCGAGCTCGAGCGCGTGCTGGCCGTCGGTGGCGATCCGGCCCGGGTCGTTTTCTCGGGCCTGGGCAAGACGCGCGCCGAGATGCGCCATGCCCTCGAGGTCGGCGTCCATTGCTTCAACGTCGAGAGCGAGGCCGAGCTCGACGTGCTGTCGGAGGTCGCTGTCGCCGCGGGCCGGCGTGCGCCGGTCAGCCTGCGCGTCAACCCGGACGTCGATGCCGGCACGCACCCCTACATCTCGACCGGACTGAAGGCCAACAAGTTCGGCATCGCACACGACCGCGCCGTGGCGGCCTATCGCCACGCGGCCGGGCTGCCGGGGCTGGAGGTGATCGGCATCGACTGCCACATCGGCTCGCAGATCACCGAAGCCTCCCCCTACATCGACGCGCTGGACCGCCTGCTCGACCTGGTCGAGGCGATCGAAGCCACTGGCCTGCGCATCCGCCATCTCGACCTGGGCGGCGGCCTGGGCATCCAGTACACCGATGAAGCCCCGCCGCCGGCCGACGTGCTGATCGGCGAGCTGCTGGCGCGCATCGACGCGCGCGGGCACGGGCACCGCGCGCTGGTCTTCGAGCCCGGCCGGTCGCTGATCGGCAACGCCGGCATGCTGATCAGCGAGGTGCTCTACCTCAAGCCCGGCGAGGAGAAGAGCTTCTGCGTCGTCGACGCCGCGATGAACGACCTGATGCGCCCGGCCCTGTACCAGGCCACGATGGCCATCGTGCCTTGCACGCTGCGCGATGGCGAGCCTGTGGTCTACGACGTGGTCGGTCCCGTCTGCGAGTCGGGCGACTGGCTGGGGCGAGACCGGGCGCTCGTCGTGCGGGCAGGCGACCACGTCGCGGTGCTGAGCGCCGGCGCCTACGGCATGAGCATGGCCAGCAACTACAACACGCGGCCGCGCGCGGCCGAGGTCATGGTCGACGGCACGCAGGCAACGCTGATCCGCGCACGCGAAGTGCCGGCCGCGCTCTTCGCCGGCGAGACGCTGCTGCCGAACGACTAGATCCGCCCCTCGGCCACGGCGTGGCAGGCCACACGGATGCCGGCGATCGCTTGCAGCGCCGGCCGTTCCGCCTTGCAGCGCTCCTGCGCGTGCGGACAGCGCGGGTGGAAGCTGCAGCCGCTGGGCGGGTTCAGCGGATTCGGCACCTCGCCCTGCACCGGCGTGCGCGCTCGCCCGCTGAGGTGGATGTCCGGGATCGCGTCCAGCAGCATGCGCGTGTACGGGTGCCGCGGTGCCGAGAACAGCGCGTGCTTCGGCGCCATCTCGACCAAGCGGCCCAGGTACATGACGCCCACCTCGTCGGCGACGTGCCGCACCACCGCGAGGTTGTGCGAGATGAACAGGTAGGTCAGGCCGCGTTCGCGCTGCAGGTCCTTCATCAGGTTCAGCACCTGGGCCTGCACCGACACGTCGAGCGCCGAAGTCGGCTCGTCGCAGACCAGGAACTCGGGCTCGGTCGCCAGCGCGCGCGCGATCGAGATGCGCTGCCGCTGCCCACCCGAGAACTGGTGCGGGTACTTCGCCGCATCCGCGGCGCCGAGCTTCACCGAGGCCAGCAGCGTCGCCACCCGCTCGCGCAGCGCGGCAGGATCGCGCTCGATGCCGTGCTCGACCAGCGGCTCGGCCACGATGTCGTGCACGCTCCAGCGCGGGTTCAGGCTCGCATACGGGTCCTGGAAAATCATCTGCAGCCGCCGGCGCAGGCCCTGCCCCTGCGGTGACGCCAAGGCCTGCGTCGCGTCCTCGCCATCGAAGCGCACCGTGCCCGCGCTGGGCGCGTGCAGGCCGACCATCAGCTTGGCCACCGTGCTCTTGCCGCAGCCCGACTCGCCGACCAGCGCCAGCGTGCGGCCGCGCTCGATCGCGAAGCTGACACCGTCCACCGCATGCACGATCTGCCGCGGCTTGCCCTCGAGCATGCGGTTGAGCCAGGGCGCCGAGACGTCGAAACGCTTCGCCAGGTCCCGAACCTCCACCAGCGCGACGCTCAAGCGGCCTCCCCGACCGCTGCCGTGGCCAGCCAGCAGGCGGCGCGCGTGGCGCCGGCACCGATGAGCTCCGGCCGCTCGCGCCGGCAGCGCTCGAACACCTGCGGGCAGCGCGGGTTGAAGGCGCAGCCGGCGGGAATCGCGTTCAGCCGCGGCATCGCGCCGTCGATCTGCACGAGCCGCTCGCGGTCTTCGTCCATCGCCGGGATCGAGCCCATCAGGCCCGCGGTGTAGGGATGGGCCGGCGCGTGGATGACCTCGCGCACCGGGCCGAGCTCGACGACGCGGCCGGCATACATCACCGCGACGCGGTCGCAGGCCTCGGCGATCACGCCCATGTCGTGCGTCACCAGCATGACCGCGGCGCCGTGGTCCTTGCACAGGCGCTTGAGCAGGCCGATGACCTGCGCCTGGATCGACACGTCGAGCGCGGTGGTCGGCTCGTCGGCAATGATCAGCTCAGGCCGCGCCGCCAACGCCAGCGCGATCACGACGCGCTGGCGCATGCCGCCCGAGAACTGGTGCGGATAGTGGTCGACGCGCGCTTCCGGCGCCGGGATGCCGGTCTCGCGCAGCAGGTCGACGGCGCGCGCGCGGGCGCCCGCCTCGTCGAGCGGCAGGTGGGTGCGGATGGTCTCCACCAGCTGCCGGCCCACCGTGTAAAGCGGATTCAGCGACGTCAGCGGATCCTGGAAGATCGCGCCGATGCGCCGGCCGCGGATGCGGCGCATCGCGGCCGGCGGCAGATCGTCGATGCGCTCGCCGCCGAGGCGGATCTCGCCGGCGGCGATGCGGCCGGGCGGCTCGAGCAGGCCGATGATCGCCGCGCCGGTGAGGGACTTGCCGGCGCCGGACTCGCCGACGACGCCGAGGATCTCGCCCGGCGCGATGTCGAAGGAGATGCCGTCGAGGGCCCGCAGCGTGCCTCGGCGACCGGGGAACTCGACGACCAGGCCGCGCACTTCGAGCAGCGGCGCCCCTCCCCCGGCCGCGAGACTCACCGCTGCGCCACCTTCACGCTGCAGCCGCCGACCGGTTCCTCGTGTTCGACCTTGACCTCGAAGTCGCTGGCCAGCCGGTTGTCCTTGACGGCTACCAGGTAGTAGCGCGTGCACGCCCGAACATCCAGCGCGACGGTGCGCGTCTCGCGCAGGCCCGCGCCGCCGGTGGGCGCCTGCACGCGCACGACCCGCCGTCCCGGGTCGACCTGGACCGGGTTGTTGACGACCGAGCGCCCGTCGACATCGAGGATCAGCACGGGATAGGTATCGATCGGCGTCACGTGGTAGCGCCGGCCGTCGAGCTGCGCGTACTGATAGGGAGTGGCGCAGGCCGCCAGCAGGGCGGTCGCGGCCAGGCAGAGCAGGGTCTTCATCGAGGTCTCCTTGGCAGAGGGTCGATCAACGCAGGCGCGGGTTCAGCGCATCGCGCAGCCAGTCGCCCAGCAGGTTCACGCTCAATGCGATCAGCACCAGCATGGCGCCCGGAAAGATCGTAATCCACCATTCGCCGCTGAACAGGAAATCGTTGCCCACGCGGATCAATGTCCCCAACGACGGCGAGGTCGGCGGCACGCCGACACCCAGGAAGCTGAGCGTCGCCTCGGTGATGATGGCCGTCGCGATCTGGATGGTCGCCAGCACGAAGACCGGCCCCAGCACGTTGGGCAGCACGTGGCGCCGCATGATGCGCGCCGGCGTCACGCCGATGACGCGTGCCGCCTGCACGTACTCCTTCTGGCGCTCGACCATCGTCGAGCCGCGCACCGTGCGCGCGTACTGCACCCAGCCGGTCAGGGCGATCGCGAGGATCAGCACGCCGAAGGCCAGGGTCTCGTGCGCGTTCGGGAACAGCGCCCGCCCGACGCCGTCGATCAGCAGCGCGATCAGGATCGACGGGAAGGACAGCATCACGTCGCAGACCCGCATGATGAAGGCGTCGACCCGACCGCCGAGGAAGCCGGAGACGAGGCCGAGCGTCACGCCGATCGCCATCGACAGCAGCACCGAGGCAATGCCGACGGCCAGCGAGATGCGCGCGCCGTACATCAGCGCGGAGAGGATGTCGCGGCCCTGGTCGTCGGTGCCGAGCAGGTAGGTCGACCGGCCCTCGTCCATCCAGGCCGGCGGCAGGCGCGCGTCGCCGAGTTCGAGCGTCGCCAGGTCGAAGGGGTTGTGCGGCGCCACCCAGTTGGCGAACAGCGCACAGAACAGGCAGGTGAAGGCGATCAGCGCCGCGACGATCGCCACCGGCGAACTGCGGAAGCTGTGCCAGACGTCGCTGTCGAGGAATCGCTGCAGGCCGGTCATCTTGGGGCCGGCCTCAATGCGCGCCCGCCGCGCCCTCGATGCGCAGGCGCGGATCGACGGCGAAGTACAGCAGGTCGACCACCAGGTTGATGACGACGAAGATCAGCGCGATCAGGCACAGGTAGGCCGCCATGACCGGCACGTCGGCAAAGCTCACGGCCTGGATGAACAGCAGGCCCATGCCGGGCCACTGGAACACCGTCTCGGTGATGATCGCGAAGGCGATCAGCGAGCCGATCTGCAGGCCGATGATAGTGACCACCGGCACCAGCGTGTTCTTCAGCGCATGGCCGAAGTGCACCGCGCGGTCGGACAGGCCGCGCGCCCGCGCGAACTTGATGTAGTCGGTGCGCAGCACCTCCAGCATCTCGGCGCGCACCAGCCGCATGATCAGCGTCAGCTGGAACACCGCCAGCGTCACCGACGGCAGCACCAGGTGCTTCCAGCCGTCGGCGCTGAGCCAGCCGGTGGTCCAGGCGCCGAGCGCCGTCACCTCGCCGCGCCCGAAGCTCGGCAGCCAGTTCAGCCACACCGAGAACACCAGGATCAGCAGGATGCCGATCAGGAAGGTCGGCAGCGATACGCCCAGCAGCGACACCGTCATCAGCACCTGCGAGAGCCAGCTGTCGCGCTTGAGCGCCGCGATCACGCCCATCGGCACGCCGACGACGAGCGCCAGCAGCGCCGCCGTGAAGGCGAGTTCCAGCGTGGCCGGGAAGCGCTCGACGATCAGCGCCCCGACCTTGCGGCCCTGGCGCAGGCTCAGGCCGAACTCGCCGCGCAGCGCGTTGCCGACGAAGCGCGCGAACTGCACGGGCGCCGGCCGATCGAGGCCGAGGTCGGCGCGCAGCTGCTCGCGCTGCTCGGGCGTGGCGTCCTGGCCCAGCAGGTTGGTGACCGGATCGCCGACGTACTGGAACAGCGTGAAGGCCACGAAGGCCACCGCCAGCATCACGAGGACCGCCTGGAGCAGGCGGCGGACGATGAAGGCGAGCATGCGCCGAGGTCAGTTGACCTTCACGCTGCGCATGTCGATGCGGTTGTCCGCGCGGTGCACCATGTCGATGTTCTTCTTCATCGCCCAAGGAATGACCTGGTTGTGCAGCGGCAGGTAGGCGACGTCCTGGTGCGACAGCTCGAGCGCCTTCTCGATCAGCTCGGTGCGGTTCTTCAGGTCGATCTCCTTCTTGATGCGCTCGACCAGCGCGTCCATCTGCGGATTGCTGTAGCGGCCGACGTTGTAGTTGCCGTCGCCCTGGGCGCCGACCGTGCGCAGCAGCGACTGCAGCGAGTACAGCGCATCGAAGGTCGGCACGCCCCAGCCCAGCATGTAGATGCTGGCCTCGTAGCGCTGGATCATCGGGAAGTAGGTCGACAGCGGCAGCGTGCGCAGCCTGGCCTTCACGCCCAGCCGCGCCCACATCGCGCTCACGGCCTGGCAGATCTCCTCGTCGTTGATGTAGCGGTTGTTCGGGCAGGCGAAGTCGACCTCGAAGCCGCCCGGATAGCCGGCCTCGGCCATCAGCTTCTTGGCGGCATTCAGGTCGTAGGGGTAGCGGGCATCGACCTTCTTGCTCCAGCCGGCGACCTGCGGCGGGACGATGGTGCCGGTGGGCTCGGCCAGGCCGCGCATGATGTTCTTCTGGATCGCCGCGATGTCGATGGCCTGGTACAGCGCCAGCCGCACGCGACGGTCCTTGAGCGGGTTCTTGCCCTTCACGCTGGAGCCGGGCAGCTCGTCGCGGAACTGGTCCATGCCGAGGAAGAGGCTGCGGTTCTCGACGCCGTCGACGATCTTCAGTTGCGGGTTGGCGCGCAGCCGCGTCAGGTCGGAGGGCGACGGGTCGAGCACCATGTCGACCTCGCCGGACAGCAGGGCCGCGACGCGCGTGGCCTCGGCCTTGATCGGCGTGTAGACGATCTCGGTCACGTTGCCCGGCTTGAGGCCGGCGGCCTTGCCCCACCACGCGGGGTTCTCGACCAGCTCGAGCTTCACGTCCTGCTCCCAGCGCTTGAGCATGAACGGCCCGGTGCCCATCGCATGGCGGTGCGCGTAGTTCTCCTCGGCGGTCTTGATGTCCTTCGGCGAGGTCGACTTGTTCTTCTCGGCCCAGGCCTTGCTCATCATGCGCAGCTCGGTCAGCTGGCGCAGCAGCACCGGGTTCGGCGCCTTGGTCAGGATGTCGATCGTCATGTCGTCGACCTTGACGACCTTGTCGATGCCCTGGGTGTAGACGCCGAAGTTCGAGGTCTTCTCCATCGCCCGCGTCAGCGAGAACACCGCGTCGTCGGCCGTGAAGGCGCTGCCGTCCTGGAACTTCACGCCGGGCCGCAGCGTGACGCGCAGCTGGGTCGGGCTCAGCAGCCTGGAGCCGGTCGCCAGCACCGGCACCAGCTCGAACTTGTCGGTGTAGTAATAGAGGGTCTCGTAGACCGAGGCGTGCACGCCGTTGGCGAGCGCGTTGTTCTGCGAGTGGATGTCCCAGGTCGGGATGTCGCTGGCGCTGGCCCAGCGGAAGGTCGCCGCCGGGGCGGGGGCCGTGATCGTCAAGGCTGCGAAGGCAGCCAGCAGCAGGGTGGCGCGGTGGCGCGTGCTAGGCATGGTCGGGATCGCCGAGTTTGCAAGGGCAGGATGATCTGCAATTCGCGGGCCCGGCGTCAAACGGGTCTACCCGGGCGCCGGGTCATCGCCGGGGACCCGGGGCTTCGACGCGGGGGCAGGGCCCAGGCAGACGGCTCCGTAGGACGCCGCGGCGGTCTTGCCGGTGTTGTCGGCATCCGTCATCAGCGCCACGCCGATCAATGGACCCGGGGCTTCGCCGAAGGCCCGCCGGTAGTCGGCCACGATGTCGCGCCGGTAGGCCTGCCAGCCCGCCAGGCGCTGCGGGCCGGACTCGACGACGATCTTGCGCACGCGCGAGCTGCGGTTGCCGGGCACCACCGACTCGAGCGGTGCCTGGGCGTCCCAGACGTACATCAGCGTCGCATAGGGCGGTCGCTCGCCCGACAGCGTGTGGGCCAGGTCGAAGAGCAGCTGGTCGCGGGCGTCCAGCCGATCGTGATCGCCGTCGAAGGCCAGCACGATGCGCGCCGGCGCGTCCTCGAACTCGCGCTGTCGCACGTCGGCCCGCTCGATCAGTGCCGGCACCTGCCACGAGAAGCGCAGCTCGCCGAGCTGGGCCGGCTCGACGCGCAGGCGATGGCGCAGCAGGCTCGCCGACGCTTCGGCCCGGGCGCGGACGAAGGGGCGTTCGCGATCGCCGGCGACGTCGTAGCGCGTACTCCGCTTGCCCGGCAAACGCTGCGGCTGCCAGCGCTCGATGCAGAAGTCGCCGGCCGGGACGACGCCGGCCGGCGTCTCCAGCTCGGCCGACCCCGGCGTCACGGCACAGGCCGACAACGCCAGCGCGAGCGCGAGCGCGATGGTCGGCGCGGGCATGAAAAAGGCACCCCGAAGGGTGCCAGCAGCATTCAAAGCAAGGAGTTGTCTGTTGATCAGAAGTTGTGGGCGAGGCCGACCAACGTGATGTCGCGCTTGACCGCAAAGTTCTCTTTGCCGTCGCCGCTCCGTTGCGTGATCGCAGAGTAAAGCATCGTCCGCTTCGACAGCTGATAGCGCGCCGAAACGCCGTACTTCGACGCGTCCTGACTACCTCCGGCCACGAGATCGTACTTGGCGCTCGTGTACTGCGCGCGCAAAGAAAGGGCGCCGAACGGAACCATCACCGCTACGTTGTAGGCGTCGTGATCTCGAATGGGTGAAGCAGCTCCCAAATTCGCACCGAAATCCGAGGTCGTTTGGTAGGCGGCGTAAAGAGTTGCGAACCCGAAGTTGTAGTTCGCCCCGATGTGAATCAGGTCGTTGAACGCGCTGGTTCGAGTTCCGAACGAATCGTAGGCCTCGTACGAAAGCGCAACGGCAAGAGGCCCCTGGCGGAAGCTGGCCATGAGGCCCTGGTAACGCGCCGTCGCCCCTTCGCCGGCGCCAATCATCGCGGCCAACTGGAAGCCACTCAGGTTGGGGGAGATGTACTGCACGGCGTTGTTGACGCGCTGCCCATAGTTCTGAAACAAGGGGCGTCCCGCACCAGCACCCACTGCCTCATCGATCTTCATCTCGCCCAGACCGGTCGAATCGCTGAAGTTGATGTTCATGAGCCGCGAAAACGTGTCTTGCCGCCCGAACCGAACATCACCCAAAGATGCGCTCCGCAGCGCCACCAGCGCGGTGCGCCCGAACTGCACACCAGCAGTCGACGCACCAGTGTCAGAGTCAAATCCATTCTCGAGCTGGAAGTAAGCACTCAGGCCCCCACCCAGATCCTCGGAGCCGCGCAAGCCCCAACGCGAGCCACCAGCACCCGTACGGCTGCCGCCTTCGTTCAAGGCCCAAACACCATCACCCTGATTGATATTGCTGCCCGGAGTCGAATAGGCAACGTTTGAGTCAACGCGGCCATAAAGGGTAACGGAGGATTGTGCAGACGCCGCACCGGCAAAGGCGCCGAGCGCAGCGAGAGCGATGATCGATTTTTTCATTGCCACTATCTCCAGAGTTGACTGTGAGGCTCCGGCCCTAACGCCTCGACGGCGAGCCGAACCAACCTCCATATCGGAAGTTAGATCTATTGCACCAGACGATCGCCCATCGCAGCCAGTGCCCCTGCGGTACGGGCTGCCTTTTTGTTGTGATGCCACAACTGGGCGGCTTTCTGCTTCAAGCGTCATCGAAAGGACATGCGCCCGACACCGACGGCAGCCATCCCCGCCAGTGCGATGATCCGTGGCCGGCCCCGGAAACTTCGCGCGCGACCCATGACCGCCCTCAACCCCGCCGATCGACTGCTCGCCTCGCTGGGCAGGGCGCTGCACACGGTCTTCGCCAGCCACTCGGCTTCGCGGCCCCGGCCGCGCGCCGCCGCGCCCCAGGCGGCCCTCAGCGACGCGGACCGTCGGCTGTCGGTCGCGCTGATGCGCGTCGACCATGTCGGCGAGGTCTGCGCCCAGGCGCTCTACGACGCCCAGTCGCTGAGCACGCGCTCGCCGGCCCTGCAGGCCCAGTTCGCGGCCGCCGCTCGCGAGGAGACCGACCACCTGGCCTGGACCGAGCAGCGGCTGGCCGAACTGGGGGGCCGCACCAGCTGGCTCAACCCGCTCTGGTACGCCGGCGCCTTCGGCATCGGGCTGGTCGCTGGGCGGGCCAGCGATGCGGCCAGCCTGGGTTTCCTGGTCGAGACCGAGCAGCAGGTCGAGCAGCACCTGGCCAGCCACCTCGACCGGCTGCCGGCGGCCGACGCCGAGTCGCGCGCCATCGTCGCGCAGATGCGCGAAGACGAGGCGCGCCACGCCCAGGACGCCGAGCAGGCGGGGGCCCGCCGCCTGCCCCAGCCCGCGCGCTGGCTGATGCGCGGCATGGCGCGGGTGATGACCGTCACGGCCCACCGCCTCTGAGGCGACGCGGCGGCCCGTGCCGCCGGACCTAGACCTCGACGATCTCGACCCCGGTCGTGATCTCGGCGGTCTTCAGCAGCATCGCGGTCGCCGAACAGTACTTCTCGTGCGAGAGCGCGACGGCGCGCTCGACCACCGCGGGCTGCAGCCCGCGTCCCCGGATCACGAACTTCATGTGGATGCGGGTGAAGACCTTCGGATCCGTCTTCGCGCGTTCGGCCTCGAGCTTGACCTCGCAGCCCCGCACGTCATGGCGGCCCCGCTTGAGGATCAGCACCACGTCGTAGGCCGAGCAGGCTCCGGTGCCCGCCAGCACGGTCTCCATCGGTCGCGGCGCGAGGTTGCGGCCACCGCCGTCGGGTGCTCCATCCATGGACAGCAGGTGGCCACTGCCGGTTTCGGCGTTGAACGCCATGCCGGCCTCGGGTTGCCAGCGGACGGTGCATTCCATGCTCGGGTCTCCTGCCTGCTCATCGGCGAGGCGCCGGATTGTGCCGTCTCGCACGATCGCGGCGGCTCTGGAGGGCTGCCCCTAGGGAAAGGAGATGCTTGGATATTGCGGCGCACCATGACCGCTTCTACAATGACAGCCATCGATCGGGTCCGCCCGGTCACCGCTTGTCTCCTCCACCCTCCTCCAAAGGTGGATTCAGCCCGAGGCCTCACGGCCTCGGGCTTTTTTCTTGCCTGCGCCGGCACGCCGGAGGCTCGCAGGGCCTGACTTATCATCCGCGCGCTTTGCGAGGAGGAAACCCGATGGCCCGCGCCGCGCGCCCCCCTGCCCGGCCCGCTGCGCGTCGGCGTGCGCCGGCCCCGACCGACGACTACCTGCAGCGCATCCTCACCGCCCGCGTCTATGACGTCGCCATCGAGTCGGCGCTGCAAGTGGCGCCCCAGCTGTCGCAGCGCCTCGGCAACCACGTGCTGCTCAAGCGCGAGGATGAGCAGCCGGTCTTCAGCTTCAAGCTGCGCGGCGCCTACAACAAGATGGCGCGGCTCGGTGCCGCCGAGCTGAAGCGCGGCGTCATCTGTGCATCGGCCGGCAACCACGCCCAGGGCGTCGCGCTGTCGGCCCGCAAGCTGGGCTGCCACGCGACCATCGTGATGCCGGTGACCACGCCACAGCTCAAGATCGACGCGGTGCGCGCGCTCGGCGGCGAAGTCGCGCTGCACGGCGACAGCTACTCGGACGCCTACGCCCACGCACGCGAACTCGAGAAGAGCAGGAAGCTGACCTTCGTCCACCCCTTCGACGACCCGGACGTCATCGCCGGCCAGGGCACGATCGCGATGGAGATCCTGCGCCAGCACCAGGGACCGATCGACGCGGTGTTCGTCGCCATCGGCGGCGGCGGGCTGATCTCGGGCGTGGCGGCCTACATCAAGGCCGTGCGCCCGGAGGTCCGGGTGATCGGCGTGCAGACGACCGACTCGGACGCGATGGTGCGCTCGGTGCGCGCCGGCAAGCGCGTCACGCTCCACGATGTCGGACTGTTCTCCGACGGCACGGCCGTCAAGCTGGTCGGCGAGGAGACCTTCCGGCTGACCCAGGCGCTGGTCGACGACTTCGAGGTGGTCGACACCGATGCCGTCTGCGCGGCCATCAAGGACGTGTTCCAGGACACCCGGTCGATCCTCGAGCCGGCCGGCGCGCTGGGTGTCGCCGCGATCAAGCAGCATGTCGCCCGCACCGGGGCCAGTGGCAAGACCTTCGTCGCGATCACCTGCGGCGCCAACATGAACTTCGACCGCCTGCGCTTCGTCGCCGAACGGGCCGAGGTCGGCGAGGAACGCGAGGCACTGTTCGCCGTCACCATCCCCGAGGAGCGCGGCAGCTTCAAGCGCTTCTGCGAGCTGGTCGGCCCGCGCAGCGTGACCGAGTTCAACTACCGCATCTCCGACGCCCAGGTGGCCCACATCTTCGTCGGCCTGACGACCCGCGAACACGGCGAGTCCGCGAAGATCGCACGCCGCTTCCAGAAACAGGGCTTCCCCACCGTCGACCTGACCCACGACGAGCTGGCCAAGACCCACATCCGGCACTTGGTGGGCGGCCGCTCCGAGCTGGCGCGCGAGGAGCGGCTGTTCCGCTTCATCTTCCCCGAGCGGCCCGGTGCGCTGATGCGCTTCCTGACCCGCATGCACCCGGACTGGAACATCAGCCTCTTCCACTACCGCAACCAGGGCGCCGACTACGGGCGCATCCTGGTCGGCCTGCAGGTGCCGCGCGGCGCCAGGGGCGCCTTGAAGGAGTTCCTCGCGACGCTGGACTACCCCTGCGTCGAGGAGACCGACAACCCGGTCTACCAGCTGTTCCTGCGCTGACGCCTCGCAGCGCCGCGGCCGTCCATTTGTCGTCGTCACGACCCAGGCCCCACAATTGCTCCGATCGCAGCCTTGAACCCGCCATGGCCGTCCAGCGCTCCCTGATCGCCCCCACCGCGCACCCCCGCCTCGAGGAGGCCTTGCGCCTGAAGCTGCACCGCCGCGCCGAGACGGCCGGCAGCCTCGGGGAACTGGAGCCCCTGGCAATCCGGCTCGGCCTGATCCAGAACACGCTCAAGCCGCGACTCAAGTCACCGCAGTTGCTGGTCTTCGCCGGCGACCACGGCCTGGTCGTCGACGGCCTGTCGGCCAAGGGCGACTCGACCATCACCCAGGTCGGCTACCTGCTGCAGGGCCGCTTGCCGATGGCGGTGTTCTCGTTCATCCAGGGCATGGGGCTGACCATCGTCGATGCCGGCCTGGCCGAGCCGATGAACCCGCACCCCAGCCTGCTGCAGCGCAAGATCGGCTTCGGGACGCGCAATGCACGCGTCGCCGCCGCCATGTCGGTGGACCAAGCCCATGCCGCGATCCGCGCCGGCATGGAGATCGCCGACACGCTGTCGGGCAATGCGCTGGCCTGCGCGGCGATCGGTGTCGGCTCGGAGGAAAGCGCGGCCCTGGTCATCTCGCGCCTGGCCGACCTGCCGCTGCGCGACCTCGCCGTGCCGGGCCCGGCGATGACGCCGGCCGCCGTGACCCAGCTGATGACCGTGCTGGAAGGCGCGCAGGCGCGCCACCGCGACGTCACCGACCCCGTCGAGGTGCTGGCGGCCTTCGGCGGCTACGAGATCGCGATGGCCGCAGGCGCGATGCTGGTCGCGGCCAGCAAGCGCCACCTGATCATCGTCGACGGCCTGCCGGCCTGCGCAGCGCTGCTGGTCGCAGCGCGCATCGCGGCGCCCGTGACCGACTACGTGCTGTTCTGCCGCAGCCACGGCCACCGCGGGCTCGACCATGCGCTGGGCCTGTTCGGTGCCAGCGCCCTGCTCGAGCTCGGCATGGAGAGCACCGACGGCACCGGTGCCACGCTGGCCTGGCCGCTGGTGCACAGCGCGGCCGCGCTGCTCACCGAGGTCGCCGAAGGCGAGGACGCCGGGCCGACCCAGCCCGGCACCGCCGGGGCCTCGAGCGTGATCCCGACCCTGGACACGCCGGTCGACGAAGCCACGACCGTCACGGCGCCGGATCGTCCGGCCTGAGCCTGCGGTTCGGGCCAGCGCTCATGCCGGGCGCGACAGCCAGCGCGCCTGGGCTGCCAGCTTCTCCAGGGCCTGCCAGCGCGCCTCGGGCGCCGCATCGATCTGCGCGGCCAGCGCCGGCCACAGGCGCAGCAGCAGCTGGGCCGTGACCAGGGTATCGGCGGCGGCGTTGTGGCGCGCCGCGCAGTGCAGGCCGAAGTGCGCCATCCACTCGTCGAGTGAACGCGCCTTGACCTCGGGCCGGGCCATGGCCGCCAGCGGCTCCAGGTCCAGCCAGGGGCCGCCGCCGCCGCGCCCGAGGTGGTGCCGGCAGGCGCGGTCGAGCATCGCCTGGTCGAAGGCGGCATGGAAGGCCATCCGTGGCGCGCCGGCGACCCAGCCCTCGAAACGCTCCAGCGCCTGGGCCGGTGCTTCGCCGCGCCGCTGCGCCCCGATGCCGATGCCGTGCAGCAGGATGTTGTCCTTCTCGGCAGGCGCGTCCGCGTGCTGCAGCACGGCCTCGAAACTGTCGCCGAGATCGATCTGCGGCCGCCCGGCGGCATCGAAGCGCACCGCGACGGCCGCGATCGCCAGCAGACGCGCCCGGCGCGCATCCAGGCCGCTGGTCTCCACGTCCAGGACGATCCAGCGTCCGCCGTCGGGAGCCGGGCCGCGACGCCGGCGCCACCAGCGACCGAGCGGACTCACCGCCGGTAGTCCAGCTCGAGGCGCTGCTGGAGACGCCGTGCCAGGCGAACCGCCTCCTTCAGCACGCGCCGGTCGATGTCGTTCAGCGCCTCGACGTCGATGAGGTTGGGCTCGCCCTCGCTGACCCGGCTGGCATCGCCCAGCTGCGCCTGCAGCCGCAGCAGCTGCAGGAACTCGAAGGCCCCGCACCAGCCTTCGACCTCGTGCGCCTCGACGCCCAGTGCGTTCGCGCAGCCCTGCAGCCGCGCCCGCGTGCCGGTGGCCGGCACGCCGTGCGCCAGCGCGTAGACACGCGCCGCATCGACGAAGATCGCCGTGCCCTGCAGCTTCAGGTCCAGCGTCGGCCGGCCGGCGCGCTCGCGCGTGTCCAGCGCGCCCAGCCAGGTGAGCGGCGCGCGATGCGTCAGCGCGTTGTCCGCGAGCTGCTTCAGGAAGCGCGGCAGCGCGCGCGCCTCGGGCGTGACCTGCTCGCGCAGGGCGAGCGCCAGCTCGTGCCGTCCGACCAGGGGCCGGAAGTCGAAGTAGATGCTCGCGTTGAGCAGGTCCTCGGGCGCGCCGTGGGCCATCCAGCGGCGGAAGCGCTCGGACCACTCGGCGGGTGTCAGGCAGCAGTCCGGGTTGCTGGCCATCACGTTGCCGCGGCACAGCGGATAGCCGCAGGCGTCGAGCGCCTCGTTGACGCGCCGCGCGAAGGCCAGCCAGCGCGGCCGCTCGCGCTCGGGCGCATCGCTCTCGAACACCAGCGCGTTGTCCTGGTCGGTCGCGATGGTCTGCTCGCTGCGCCCCTCGGAGCCCAGCGCCAGCCAGCAGGCGCGGCCGAGGTCGATGCCGTCCTCGGCCGCGAGCAGGCCCACCAGATGCTCGGTCAGCACGTCGTTCAGGTGGCTGACCAGCTCGGTCAGCTGGCGCGCCCGCACGCCCTGGCCGAGCAGGTTGCGCGCGAATCGCCGCACGTCCTGGGCCACGACGCGCAGCGTGGCCACGTCCGGCGCATGGCGGATCGCGCCGCTGATCTGCTTGAGCGACAGGCGCTGCATCGCGAACAGGTCGCGCTCCGAGACGACGCTGACCAGCCGCCCATCGCGCGTGACGGGCACATGACGCACGCCGTGGCGCGACATCAGCAGCGCCGCATCCTGCGCCGTGTCGGTGTCGCGCAGGCTGTGGGCCGGCGCGCTCATCACCTCGCGGATCGGCGTGTCGAGCGACAGGCCCGGCAGCGCCACGCGCCCCAGCGCGTCGTGGCGCGTGAAGATGCCGACCGGCCGCTCGGTGGCATCGGTGACCAGCACCGAGCCGATGTGCAGCCCGTGCATCGCCTGCAAGGCCTGCGACACCGGCGCGTCGGGGCGCAGGGCCACCGGCTGGCGGTGCGCCAGGTCGCCGAGCGGCGTCTCGAGCGATTGCTCGGCCAGCGTCTGTGCCGAGTACGCCACCTGCAGCGCCCGCCGCGACAGGTCCAGGAACTTGAGCGTGCGGCGATTCAGGAAGTCGGCGAAGGGCGCACTGTCGGCCGCCAGCGCCTTGACCTCGGCCTGCGGCAGCAGCAGGCAGAAGACGTCGTCGACCGCGGTGTAGGTCGCCGTCACGGCGCGCCGGCCGAGCAGGGCGCCGACCGGGAACAGGTCGCCGACCTCGTACTGGAAGCCGCCGGCCGCCATCTCCGCCATGCCGCGCCGCCCCACGACCGCCCCCTGGCGCACGCAGTACAGCGCCTCGGGCGGGCCATCGTCGGGGCCGATCAGCTGCTCGCCCGGCGCGTAATAGGCCTCGCGCGATGCGGCGACGAAGCGCTCGACATGCGCCGGCTCCATCTGGGCAAAGGGCGCGTGCCGCCGGAGCTGGTCGCGCAGTTGCGCCACCAGGGTGGCGGCAGGGGCGTGATCCGGGCTCGCCATGCGAGCACCCGCTCAGCGGCGGTTCGCGGGGTCGTTGGCGGCGCCGGAGAGCGCGCGCTCGGGCACCAAGCCGGCCGGACCGGACGACGACGGCAGGCCGGGCGGCGGGGCCGGCGGCGGGACCGGCGGTGCGACGATCACCGCCTGTGGCTCGGGCGCCAGCAGCGAGGCTGCCGATGGCAGGTTGCCGGTGGCCGGCGGCGTGGGCAGCGGCAGGTCCAGCCGGACCGCCGGCGCACCCTGGGCCGGCCCGATGACCGCACTGCGCTGTGCCACCGACTGCAGCACCAGCGCCTGGTCGACCCGCGCGCCGATGCGGTAGGCCCGCGCCGGCTTGTCGTCGACCGCGATCAGCGCGACGCCCTGGCCGCGGCCGCGCTCGGCGTCCTTGGGCGCCATCACGCCGATCAGCTTGAAGCGACTCGCCAGCGCCGGCTGGGTCGGCAGGTTGGTGACCACCTGCGGCGCCGCCGACGCGAACAGCCGCACCACGTCGCCGCGCGCCACCAGCGCAGCCCCGACCGGCAGCGTCTGCGGCGGGACCGGGCGGGGCGTCACCAGCAGGCGCAGGCCCCAGAAGACGGCGCAGGCCGCGACAGCGGCCCACACGACGAACGCAGCGATACGTGCTGACATGGCCGAAGATTATGATGGAAGCGTCTTCATGAGCCGCGACGACACCCCGTTGCCCAGCGCCCGATGAGCCAGCCTCCCGTTCCGACCCTGCGCCGCCTCCGCGACTCCGGCGGCTTCACCCTCATCGAGTTGATGGTCGTGCTGGTGATCATCGGCGTGCTGGCGGCACTGATCGTGCCCAACGTGCTGGACCGTGCCGACGACGCGCGCGTGACGGCGGCGCGCACCGACGTCAACAACCTGATGCAGTCGCTCAAGCTCTACCGCCTCGACAACCAGCGCTACCCCACCGCCGAGCAGGGGCTGCAGGCCCTGGTGGCCAAACCCACCGCCAGCCCGGTGCCGCCGAACTGGAAGCCCTACCTCGAGAAGCTGCCCAACGACCCCTGGGGCCGGCCCTACCAGTTCGTCAACCCGGGCGTGAAGGGCGAGGTCGATGTCTTCAGCTACGGCGCCGACGGCCAGGCCGGCGGCGAGGGCAAGGACTCGGACGTCGGCTCCTGGCAGTGACATGGCGGGACCCGCGCTCCGCCGCCGCAGGCCGCAGGCCGGCCGGCGGTCATCGCGCGGCTTCACGCTGATCGAACTGCTGATCGTCGTCAGCCTGATCGCGATCGCATCCGCCGTGGCCGCGCTCGCGCTGCGCGACCCTTCGGCCACCCAGCTCGAACGCGAGGGCGCTCGCCTGGCCGCCTTGCTGGAACCGGCGCGCGCCGCGGCGCCCGCGGCCGGCGTGCTGGTGCAGTGGGTGCCGGACCCGGAGTCCGGCAGCTTCCGCTTCGTCGGCCTGCCCGCCTCCCTCGACCTGCCGAGCGGCTGGCTCGATGCCGGCGTGAGCGCGGAGGTGCGCGTGTCCACGGGTCTCACGCGCGCGGCGATCCTCGGCCCCGAGCCGGTGATCGGCGCCCAGCGCATCGTGCTGCGCCTGGCCAGCCAGCGCCTCACGCTGGCCACCGACGGCCTGGGGCCGTTCGCGGTCACCGACGCCGAGGGCCCCGTCGATGCGCCGCGCTGAGCGCGCCGGCCGGCAGCGCGGCCTGACGCTGATCGAGGTGCTGGTCGCGCTGGCCATCGTCGCGGTGACGCTGGCCACCGGCATCAAGGCGGCCGGCGCCTTGACCGGCAACGCGCAACGGCTGACCGAGGTGACCGCCGCGCAGTGGTGCGCCGACAACCAGCTGACCGGCCTGAAGCTCGCCAAGGCCTTCCCGGGGGTCGGCGACAACGACTTCGTCTGCGTGCAGCTCGGCGTCGAGTACCGCGGCCGGCTGGTGATCCGGCCGACGCCGAATCCGAACTTCCGGCGCGCCGACGCGCTGGTCTCCGATGTCAACGGCGTGCCGCTGCTGACCCTGTCGACCATCCTGTCGAGGTACTGACCCATGGACCGGCGTCGCGCGGCAGGCTTCACGCTGATCGAGGTGCTGGTCGCGCTGATGATCATGGCGGTCATCGCCACGATGGCCTGGCAAGGGATCGATGCCGTCGTGCGCTCGCGCGACATCAGCGTCCAGCGCGTCGAGCAGCAGCTCCGGCTGCAGTCGGTGCTGGCGCAATGGGAAGCCGATCTCGCCGAGGTGCAGGACAGCGGGCAGCTGCCCGCCCTGCAGTTCGACGGCGCCAACCTGCGGCTCACGCGCCGCAGCGCCAACGGACTGCAGCTCGTGGTCTGGTCGCTGCGCGGCGGCAGCTGGACGCGCTGGACGAGCCAGCCGGTCACGCGGGGCAGCGAGCTGCAGGAGCTGTGGCTGCGGTCCCAGCAGCTGCTGGGCAACGAGCCCGAGCAGCTGCGCGCGCTCGCCGGCGTCGCCGGCTGGCAGCTGTACTACTGGCGCGGCAACGCCTGGAGCAACGCGCAGTCCAGCGGCGACGTGCTGCTGCCCGGCACCGCCGCCTCGGCGCCGGCCGCGACCGTGCGCCAGGCCCTGCCCGGCGGCGTGCGCCTGGTGCTGGGCTTCGACGCCGGCAGCGGCTACACCGGCACGCTGACGCGCGACGTGCGACTCGGACCGCAAGGATCATGAACCCTCGAGCCCGATTGCAGCGCCAGCGCGGCGCCGCCCTGCTGGCGGCGATGGTGATCGTCACCCTGGTGGCGACGCTGGCGGCCGCGATGGTCTGGCAGCAGTGGCGCGCCGTGCAGATCGAGGCCGCCGAGCGCTCGCGCGCCCAGGCCCACTGGATCCTCACCGGCGCCGTCGACTGGGCCCGGCTGATCCTGCGCGAGGACGCGCGCTCGGGCCGGCCGACCTCGCTGGGCGAACCGTGGTCCACGCCGCTGGCCGAGGCCAAGCTGTCGACCTTCCTGGCCATCGACCGCGACAACACCGACGACGCGCCCGAGGCCTTCCTGTCCGGTTCCATCACCGACATGCAGGCGCGCTACAACCTGCGACGGCTGGTCGAGGTCACCGGCCAGGAAGCCCAGGACGAGGAAAAGGTGCTGGCCCGCCTGCTCGAGTTCGTCGGGGCCAGCGGCGCACAGGCCCCGGCCATCGCACGCGCGCTTCGCGACGCGGCCCCGGCCGCCGCGGCCAGCGCCCCGACCGGCGACCCGCCACTGATGCCCGAGCGCATCGAGCAGCTGAGCTGGCTGGGCATCGACGCCGAGACACTCAAGCTGATCTCGCCCTACGTCACGCTGCTGCCGATCAACACCGCCGTCAACCCCAACACCGCCTCCAAGGAAGTGCTGGCCGCCGTGATCGACGGTCTCGACCTGTCCGGCGCCGAACGGCTGGTGCAGGCGCGCCAGCGCACGCCGTTCCGCAACGTGACCGAGGTGAGCGTGCTGCTGCCGCAGACCGCTCCCACCACCGCCACGCGGCGGCTCGACGTGAAGTCGTCCTTCTTCGAGGTCCGCGGCCGGCTGCGGCTGCAGGACCGCGTCACCGAGGAGCGCGTGCTGGTCGAACGGCGGCAGCTCGAGATCATCCCGCTGCGGCGCCAGCGGGTGGCAGCACTCGACAGCGTCGGCCCCTGAGGATGCGGCCGTTGCCCGGCCGACACATCGCGACGCCGATGTAAGCGCTTGATTCGCGCGGAGCGTCACCGACCCCCCCCTACAATGGATCGAGCCTTTTCATGACCACGCTTGCCGTCTCGATCCCCCCCCGTCCGCGCCAGCGCGCAGGCGCCGTCACGCCGCCCGCGGCGGGATCCGGCGAACTCGCCTACGCGCTCAGCAACGACGGTCTGAGCGTGCACCGCGAAGGTCGTGCCGCCCCCGCCCTGCTGCCCAAGGCCGACCAGGTGGTGGCCGTCCTGGCGGCAGCCGACGTGAGCTGGCATCGCATCACCTGCCCGAAGGCACAGTCCACGCGCATGGCGGCGGCGCTGGCGGGCCTGCTGGAAGAAGCGGTCCTCGACGACGCCGGTCAGCTCCACTTCGCCCTGGCGCCCGGCGCCAAGGGCGGCGAGCCCACCTGGGTGGCCGCAACCGACCGCGCCTGGCTGGGCGGCGAGATCGCTGCGCTCGAGAAGGCCGGCCTGCGCATCGACCGCGTCGTGCCCGGCGCCTGGCCCGACGAGCCGGCCACCGGCCATTTCGCCGAGACCCACGACGACAACGGCTCCGGTGTCGGCGGCCTGGGGCTGTCGCTGACCTGGGCTCATCCCGGCGGCGTGGCCTGCTGGCCGCTGCAGGGCGGGCTGGCGCGCGCCCTGCTGCCGCAACCGCTGCCGCCCGACGCGCGCTTCACCGCCACGGCCGCCGTCGCCGCGCCGGCCGAGCGCTGGCTGGGCGCCACCGTCCGGGTCCAATCGCCGGGGGCGCAGGCGCTGAACGCCGCGCGCTCGCTGTGGAACCTGCGGCAATTCGGCCTCGCGCCGCGCCACCGGGGCCTGAGCGCCCTGCGCGAGGTCTGGCGGCGCTTTCGCGGATCGACCTGGCGCCCGGTGCGCCTGGGTCTGGTGGCGCTGGTCGCCGTGATGCTGGTCGGCCTGAACCTCGCCGCGTGGCAGCAACGCGGCACGCTGGTCGCCAAGCGCAGTGCGATGACGGCCCTGCTGCAGACCACCCACCCGCAGGTGCGCGCCATCTACGACGCCCCGGTGCAGATGCAGCGCGAGACCGACGTCCTGCGCGCCGGCGCCGGCCGGCCCGGCGAAGCCGACTTCGAGTCGGCCCTGCAGGCCGCCGCCAGTGCCTGGCCCGCGCAGCAGCCGGTCCAGACCCTGGGCTACGAGAACGGCCGCCTGACCCTGACCGTCCCCGGCTGGACCGAGCCGCAGATCGCCGCCTTCCGCGAGGCCCTGGCGCCCAGCGGCTGGCGCGTCGAGGCCGTCGACGGCCGCGTGACCCTCAGCCGCGCGGCGCCCGGCAGCAGCGTGGCGCGGCGGACCTGAGCCTCATGGCCAGCCTCGCCCTGCCTCCGTCGGTGGTCGCGCTGCGCGAGCAGCTGCAGGCCCGCTGGTCCAGGCTCGCGTCGCGCGAGCGGCGGCTCGTCAGCGGCGTGCTGGCGCTGGTCGGGCTGGCACTGCTGTGGATGATCGCCGTGCAGCCGGCCTGGCGCACGCTGCGTGACACGCCGGTCCAGATCGACACCGTTGAGCAGCAACTGCAGCAGATGCAGCGCCTGGCCGCCGAGAGCCGCGAGCTGCGGGCGCTGCCGGTGGTCCGGCAGGCACAGGCCGAGGAAGCGCTGCGCGGCGCCACCGAGCGGCTCGGCAGCAATGCCAAGCTGACGCTGCAGGGCGAACGCGCCACGCTCAGCCTGAGCGGCGTCTCCGGCGAGGCGCTGGCCGCCTGGCTGGGCGAGGTGCGCAGCGCCGCCCGCGCCCGGCCCGAGGAGGCCAAGCTGTCGCGCGGCCCCACCGGCTACAGCGGCACGGTGCTGCTGAGCTTCGCCCGGCCCGGCTGAGGTCCCTTCATGCAACGCGAGGCACGCCGCTGATGGCCCGCTCCTTCAACCAGCCGTCGCGCTGGCGCACCTCGCTGTTCCGCCGGCGGCCCGCCGACCCGGCCTCGCGTGCCACCGAATGGGGCGAATCCACCTACGAGGGCCTGCGCTGGCAGCGCGCCCGCTCGGCCGGTCGCCGCTGGGCGATCTGGGGCGGCCTGGTCGGCACGCTGGCAGCGGTCATCGCCTTCGCGCCGGCCGCCTGGCTGGCGGCGGCGGTCGAGCGCGGCAGCGCCGGACACATCCTGCTGGCCGACGCGCGCGGCAGCCTGTGGAACGGCAGCGCGGTCGCGGTGCTGACCGGTGGGCTGGGCAGCCGCGACGCGCGCTCGCTGCCCGGGCGGCTGCAATGGACCCTGCGCCCGGCCGGCCTGGGCCTGGCCCTGAAGCTGCGTCACGACTGCTGCCTGAACGGCGAGCCGACCCTGGTCCTCAAGCCCGGCTTCGGCAGCCTCAGCACCACGCTGCAGGGCTCGCCGGGCTGGATCGGCCAGTGGCCGGCCGAATGGCTGAGCGGCCTGGGCACGCCCTGGAACACGCTGCAGCTGGGCGGCGGCCTGCGCCTCAGCTCGCCCGGACTGACGCTGCACACGGTGCAGGGCCGCTGGCGCGTCGAGGGCCAGGCGGCACTCGAGGTGCTGAATGCCGCATCCCGGGTGTCGACACTCGAGCGTCTGGGCAGCTACCGTCTGCAGCTCGGCAGCGACCCGGCCAATGCCGGCGCGGCACAGCTCAACCTCAGCACCAGCGAAGGCGCGCTCCAGCTGTCGGGCCAGGGAACGCTCGGTGCCAGCGGGCTGCGCTTCCGCGGCGAGGCGCGGGCGGCCGAGGCCGACGAGCCGGCGTTGACGAACCTGCTGAACATCATCGGACGGCGCGACGGCGCGCGGTCCGTCATAGCGATCGGATGACCATGAGCCTGCCCCCGCAACGCCCGCCACGAGCCGCCCGCCGCCAGCGCGCTTTGCGCTCCCTCGCTGCCGCCTGCGCCTTCGGCCTGACGCTGACCGCGCTGCCGCCGGTGCTGGCGCAGAAGGACAAGGAAAAGGCCCGCGAGCCGGTGACGCTGAACTTCGTCAACGCCGAGATCGAAGGCGTGTCGCGCGCCATCGGCGCCATCCTCGAGCGCCAGATCGTCGTCGACCCGCGCGTCAAGGGCCAGATCACGCTGTACAGCGAGCAGCCGCTGCAGCCGCGCGAGGCCTACCTCAACTTCCTGGCGGCGCTGCGCGGCCTGGGCTTCACGGTGGTCGAGGTCGCGGGCCTGCTGAAGGTCGTGCCCGAGGCCGACGCCAAGCTGCAGACCGGCACGGTCTCGGTCGGCACCGTCACGCGCCAGGGCGACCAGATCATCACGCAGATCTTCCGCCTGAACCACGAGAACGCCGCCAACCTGGTGGCGGTGCTGCGGCCGCTGATCAGCCCCAACAACACGATCAACGCCAACCCGGGGAACAACACCCTGGTCATCACCGACTACGCCGACAACCTGCAGCGCATCGCCAAGGTCATCGCGACCATGGACGTGCCGGCCAATACCGACGTCGACGTGATCCCGCTGAAGAACGCGGTCGCCGCCGACATCGCGGTGCTGGTGCAGCGCCTGTCCGACACCAGCACCGTGCAGGGCGCGGTGCCGGCGGCCGGCACGCTGTCGGTGCTGGCCGACTCGCGCACCAACTCGCTGCTGGTGCGCGCCGCCAATCCGGCGCGGCTGGCGCAGGTGCGTTCGCTGGTGGCCAAGCTCGACCAGCCGGGCGCCGGCGGCGCCGGCGGCAGCAACATCTACGTCGTCTACCTGAAGAACGCCGACGCGACGCGGCTGGCCCAGGTGCTGCGCGCCGCCTTTCCCACGCCGGGCGGCGGCACGTCCGGCAGCAGCGGCCTCACCGGCTTGTCGGGCCTCGGCCAGAACACCGCGCTCGCGCAGTCCCAGGCCAGCGTGCAGGGCACATCGTCGACCGGCGGCGCGGCGCCGCAGACCACCAGCCCGGTCACGTCCGCCGCCCAGCCGCAGACCGGCGGCTTCATCCAGGCCGACCCGGCGACCAACTCGCTGATCATCACCGCGGCCGAACCGCTGTACCGGCAGTTGCGCTCGGTGATCGACCAGCTCGACTCGCGGCGCGCGCAGGTCTACGTCGAGTCGATGATCGTCGAGGTCAACGCCACCAAGGCCGCCGACGTCGGCTTCCAGTGGCAGGGACTGATCGGCAAGGACGGCGACAGCACCGGGGTGATCGCCGGCACCAACTTCGGCACCGGCGGCAACAACATCATCAACCTGTCGCTGGCGGCCGCCGGCAGCGGGACGAGCACCAGCACCACCGTGCCGTCGGCCGGCCTCAACCTGGGGATCATCAAGCGCTACGCCGGCATCTACACGCTGGGCGCGCTGGCGCGCTTCCTCGAGACCAACGCCGACGGCAACATCCTCTCGACGCCCAACCTGGTGACCCTGGACAACGAGGAGGCCAAGATCGTCGTCGGCCAGAACGTGCCCTTCGTGACCGGCTCCTTCACCAACACCGGCACCGGCAGCGGCGCAACGAATCCCTTCCAGACCATCGAGCGCAAGGACGTCGGCATCACGCTGCGCGTCAAGCCGCAGATCGGCGAGAACGGCACGGTGCGCATGGTCATCTACCAGGAGGCCTCCAGCGTCGTGAACCAGAACGTCTCGCAGGGCGTGGCCGACGCGACCGCCGGCCTGGTCACCAACAAGCGCTCGGTCGAATCGACGGTGGTCGTCGAGGACGGTGACATCCTCGTGCTGGGCGGCCTGATGCAGGACCAGTTCCAGGACAACTCCAGCAAGGTGCCGGGGCTGGGCAACATCCCCGGCCTCGGCGCGCTGTTCCGCAGCGACAACCGCACCCGCACCAAGAGCAACCTGATGATCTTCCTGCGGCCGGTGGTGATGCGCAGCGTCGACCAGACCAATGCGCTGACGCTGGACCGCTACGACATGATCCGCGCCCAGCAGAAGGACGCGCAGCCGCAGCCGAAGGCACTGCTGCCGAACTACGATTCGCCGATCATCCCGCCGCTGCGCGCACCGGGCGCCAGTTCGCCGGTCAGCGTGCCGCCGCCGCTGCAGCCGGGCGCCTCGGCCCCGTCGTCCAACTGAGGACGCCGCGATGGCCGCGCTCCGCCACCCGCTGCCCTACGCCTACGCCAAGGCGCATTCGCTGCTGCTCGAGGACAACGGCAGCCAGCTGGTGCTGTGGGCCGGCGACCAGGTCTCGCCGACGGCGCTGGGCGAGGTGCTGCGCCTCTACGCCGTCGACGCGCTGGAGCGCGAGGCGCCGGCCACGCTGTCGCAGCGCATCGCACGCGTCTACGCTGGCGGCGAGTCCAGCGCCGCGGCGGTGATCGGCGAGGTCGAGAGCGGCGTCGACCTGTCGCGGCTGATGCAGGACCTGCCGGCGGTCGAGGACCTGCTCGAGGCCGCCAACGACGCGCCCATCATCCGCATGCTGAATGCGCTGCTGACGCAGGCCGCGAAGGACGGCGCCAGCGACATCCACATCGAGCCCT
>CAZUUU010000022.1:0-31126 GCA_964622685.1 uncultured Methylibium sp. | reverse complement strand
GCTGTTCCTGTTCGACGAGCCGCTGTCCAACCTCGACGCCAAGCTGCGCGCCGAGATGCGCGCCGAGATCAAGCACCTGCACAACAAGGCGCAGGTGACCACCGTCTACGTGACGCACGACCAGGTCGAGGCGATGACCCTGGGCGACCACATCGCGGTGATGAAGGGCGGCGTGATCGAGCAGCTCGGCTCGCCGGACGACATCTACAGCCGCCCGGCGACCCGCTTCGTCGCCGAGTTCATCGGCTCGCCGGCGATGAACATCGTCACCGGCCAGCGCGCCGCCAACGGCTTCGCCTCGCATGGCATCGAACTGAGCCTGGACGACGCGCAGCGCGCGCTGATCGGCAACGGCCATGCCGACGGCATCCTCTACGGCCTGCGCCCCGAGGCCATGCTGCTCGGCGACACCGGCCTGCCCGGCACCATCAGCCTGATCGAGCCGACCGGGCCGGAGACCTACGTGCTGGTCGACACGCCGATCGGCAAGATGATGGCGCGGGTGCCGGGCAAGGTGCACCAGCAGGTCGGCGAGAACGTGCACCTGCGCTGGTCGGCGCACGACGCGCATCTGTTCGACGCGACGACGGAGCGCCGGGTGGTCTGAGACGACGGCGGCCGGTGCGGCCGCCGCGGGTTCGAGGTCCCGCTGCGAGCCGCCCGCCGCCACCCGGGCGGCGCTTACACTGCGCGCTACCAGCAGCAGTACGCGCGAGAAGCATGCTCGACCGCCTCGACACCCTGACGCAGCGGATCGCCCCCACGGACGTCCGCTGGACCCTGCGTGCCGTCGAGGAGGTGTCCGAGACGCTCAGCGTCCGGCAGGACGTGGCCGAGGCGCCGCAGCGATTCCGCGACGCCGGCGTGATGGTCAGCGTGGCGGCCCAGGGCGGCCTCGGCCACGCGGCGACCAGCGACGTCAGCGAGACCGGCCTGGCCGAGGCCTTCGCCCGCGCACGGCGAATGGCCGTCGCCGTCGCCCCGCGCATGGCCTTCGATCCCGGCGATCTGCCGGCCGTCTCGGCGCGAGGCCGCTACGACGGCCAGGTGCAGCGGCCGGTGGGCAGCACCAGCCTGCGAGAACGCGCCCAGCTGCTCGCCGAGGTCTGCGCCGGCGCGCACCCCGATGCGCGCATCGTCGACTGGTCGGCCAGCCTGTTCACCAGCGAAGTCTCGCAGCTGCTGATGACCAGCGATGGCGGTCGCAGCGAGCAGCACTGGAGCCAGACCATGCCGCACGTGCAGGCCACCGCGCACATCGCCGGCGTGACGCAGACACGGTCCTCGGCGGGCCAGTACAACGGCTGGTGCCAGCAGGGCGGGCTGGAAGTGCTGGAGCGGGCCCGCTTCGCCGGGGAAGGCGCGCGTGTCGCGGCCGAGGCCCTCGAGCTCGCGCTGGCGCCGCCCTGCCCTGGCGGCACGATGGACGTGCTGCTGATGCCCGACCAAATGATGCTGCAGATCCACGAGTCGATCGGCCACCCGCTCGAGCTCGACCGCATCCTCGGCGACGAGCGCAACTTCGCCGGCACCAGCTTCGTGACGCTCGACATGTTCGGCCACTACGCCTACGGCAGCGAGCTGCTGAACGTCACCTACGACCCGACACGGCCCGAGCAGATCGCCAGCTTCGGCTTCGACGACGAGGGCGAGCCGGCGCAGCGCCGCCACCTGATCGAGAACGGCATCCTGAAGCGTCCGCTGGGCGGCGCGGTGTCGCTGGCCCGCGCCCGAGCGCAGCGGCCCGACCTGGAGGGCGTGGCCACCGCACGTGCCAGCGGCTGGAACCGTGCCCCGATCGACCGCATGAGCAACCTCAACATCGAGCCGGGCAGCTCGACGCTCGAGGAGATGATCGCCGGCATCGAGCTGGGCGTGATGATGCGCACCAACGTCTCGTGGAGCATCGACGACTCGCGCAACAAGTTCCAGTTCGGCTGCGAGTGGGGCCGCATGATCCGCCGCGGCCGCCTGGCCGAGGTGGTGCGCGACCCGGGCTACCGCGGCATCAGCGCGACCTTCTGGCGCTCGCTGGCCATGGTCGGCGACGCCTCGACGATGCAGACCATGGGCACGCCGTTCTGCGGCAAGGGCGAGCCGTCCCAGGTGATCCGCGTCGGCCATGCGGCACCGGCCTGCAAGTTCTCGTCGGTCGACGTCTTCGGCGGAGCGAACTGAGATGACGACGCTCACCGATCGCTCGCACTTCGAGACCCTGGCCGCCGCGTTGTGCGTGGCCGATGGCGTCGACCGTGTCAGCCTGACGCTCAATGCCGAGTCCTCGGACTTCCTGCGCTTCAACCGCGCGGCGCTGCGCCAGGCCACCCAGGTGCTGCAGGCCCAGGCGACGGTCGCGGTCGTGCGCGGTGCGCGGCGCGCCGAGAGCAGCCTCACGCTGAGCGGCGATGCCGCTCAGGATCTCCGCCGCCTGCAGGCCGAGCGTGCCCAGCTGACGAGCGACCTCGACCTGATCCCCGACGATCCCTGGCTGCTGCTGCCCGACACCGCGACCCGCAGCGAGCGCGACGACGCCGGCGCGCTGCCCACGCCCGACCAGGTGATCGACGCCGTGCGCGAGCATGCAGCGGGCCGCGACTTCGTCGGCTTCTACGCCGGCGGACCGGTGGTGCGAGCCTATGCCGACAGCCTGGGCTCGCGGCACTGGCACCGCGTCGAGAGCTTCCACTTCGACTGGTGCCTGTACCACGCGGCCGACAAGGCGGTGAAGACCGCCTATGCCGGCACGCAGTGGTCCACCACCGAGTTCGCGCGGCGCGTGCACGAGGCCGCGGCGCGCGTCGAGCTGCTCAAGCTCGACGCCCGCACGCTGGCCCCCGGCGCCTACCGCGCCGCCTTCAGCCCCGCGGCGATGAACGAGCTGCTGGGCGCGCTGGGCTGGAGCGGCTTCAGCCTGAAGTCGCGGCGGACCGGCGTGTCCTCGCTGCTGCAACTCGCCCATGGCGATGCCCGACTGCACGCCGGCTTCCACCTCAGCGAGGCCACCGGCCTGGGCATTGCGCCGGCCTTCACCGCCGACGGCTTCGTCAAGCCTGCCGAGGTGTCGCTGGTGCGCGCCGGCCAGGCCGCCGACACGCTGAATTCGCCGCGCTCGGCGCGCGAGTACGGCCTGCCGGCCAACGGTGCCAATGCCGAGGAGTCGCCCGAGTCGCTGAGCCTGGCGCCCGGCGCCCTGCCCCACGAGCGCCTGCTCGAATCGCTGGGCACGGGGCTGTACGTCAGCAACCTCTGGTACCTGAACTACAGCGACCGCCAGGCCTGCCGCATGACCGGCATGACGCGCTTCGCCTGCTTCTGGGTCGAGGACGGCCGGCTGGTCGCGCCGCTCAACGTGATGCGCTTCGACGACGGCTTCCTGCGCATGTTCGGCGAGGGCCTGGTCGGCCTCACCGACCGCGCCGAGATCGTGCCCGAGAGCGACACCTACCAGATGCGCCAGCTCGGGTCGACCACGACGCCCGCGGCGTTGGTCGAGGGCTGGAGACTGACCCTCTGACGCGGCCGACCGGCGGCGTCTTTCAGGACGCTTCAGGTCCGGCTCAGCCGCTTGAAGGACAGCACCCGGGGCAGGCGGCGATCCTTCGTTCATCGCACCGCGCCGCGGTGCATGACCCGAGGAGATCGTCATGTCGGACCGTCGGATTCGCTGCGCTGCCTTCGTTCTGGCCTTGTCGGCCACGCTGGCCTGCTTCCAGACCGTGACCGGCTTGGCTGCCCCCGAGCACGCCGACCCACGCCTGGCGAGCCTGCTCGCGCCGGCGCCGATGGTGCTGCAGACCGCCAGCCTGGACCGCTGAGCCCCCGCTGGCGCTCACAGGCCCTAGACTGCGTCGACCCCCGGCGACGGAGCCCCCGCTTGCATCCAGCCCATGGAGATTCGCGCTTGAGCGTCGGCGTCACTGGCCATCGGCTCGACCGCGTGAGCCGCAAGCACCTGGAGCGCTTGGCGCCTGTCGTGCGACGGCTGCTCGCCCAACTGGCCGAACGTGCGCCGGCGCCGGGCCGCCTGTGGCTGAACAGCGCGCTCGCCGACGGCAGCGACCAGCATCTCGCTGCCCTGGCGCTGGAGGCCGGATGGTCGCTGCACGCCGTGCTCCCCTTCGATGCCGAGGTCTGCGAACGCGATCTCGACGCACCCGCGGCCCGCCAGCGCTTTCGCCGACTGCTGGCGCAGGCCGCCCGCGTCACCGTGCTGAGCGGGCCTCGCGACCGCCCCGCGCAGGCCTATCGGCAACTGGGCGACGCCGTGGTCCAGGGCGCCGACCTGCTGATGGCGGTCTGGGACGGCGAACCGGCGCGCGGCCCCGGCGGCACGGCCGAGGTGGTCGCCGAAGCCCTGCGGCGCCACGTGCCGGTGATCCATCTCGACCCCCAGCCCGGCGCACCAGCCAGGCTCCTGTGGCAACGCGGCGACCCCGCGGGCCGTCGCCACGCCTGGCCCTGCGAGCCGGCGCGACTGGCCACCGCGGTGCGCCATGCGACGCGGAGGGGCCCATGAGCACCAGTCGTCGGCCGACGCTGGGCCTCGTCGGTGGCACGGAAGCGGCGGCGCCCCTCGATGCGGGCGACGACACCGCAGCACCGCCCAAGTACTGGGCCTTCGTCAGCTACAGCCACCGCGACGAAGCGGTGGCCCGCGCGCTGCAGAAGCGGCTCGAAACCTACCGCTTGCCGCGCACGCTGGTGGGCCGCGTCACCTCGCAGGGACCGGTGCCGCGCCGGGCGCGGCCGGTGTTCCGCGATCGCGACGACCTGCATGCCGGCGCCGACCTCGGCGCCGAGGTGCGGAGCGCGCTGGCCACCAGCCGGTGGCTGGTCGTCATCTGCAGTCCGGACGCCGCTCGCTCGCCCTGGGTCGAACGCGAGATCGTCGAGTTCAAGCGCCTGCACGGCGAACACCGCGTCCTGGCGCTTATCGCCGCCGGCGAGCCCTACGCGTCGCGCCAGCCCGGCCGCGAAGCCGAGGAGTGCTTCCCGAACGCGCTGCGCCATGCGCTCGATGCCGACGGCGAGCCGCGCGGCACCGAGCAGGAGCCGATCGCGGCCGACCTGCGCGTGCATGCCGATGGGCCGAAGCGCGCACCGCTGAAGCTGCTGGCCGGCATGGTCGGCGTCGGCTTCGACGAGCTGGTGCGTCGCGACGCCGCGCGGCGGCTGCGCTGGCTGGGCGCGATCGCCGCCGGCTCGCTGGCCGGCATGGCCGTGCTGAGCGTGCTGACCGTGCTGGCGGTGCAGGCGCGCAACGACGCGCGGCAGCAGCGCGAGCAGGCCGAAGGCCTGATCGAGTTCATGCTGACCGACCTGCGCAAGAAGCTCGAACCGGTCGGGCGGCTCGACGCACTCGACGCAGTGGGGCACAAGGCGCTGGCGCACTACGAGGCCCAGCCGGCCGAGCGCCTCGACACGGCGGCGCTCGGCCACCGCTCGCGCGCCCAGCACCTGATCGGCGAGATCCGCCAGCAGCGCGGCCACCTCGACGCGGCGCTGCAGGCCTACCAGCAGGCCGCGGCGACCACGCAGCGCCTGCTGGCCGCCGCCCCGGGCGATCCGCAGCGCATCTTCGACCATGCCCAGAGCGAGTTCTGGGTCGGCTACGTCGCGCGCGAGCGCGGCCAGCGCGAGGCCGCGGAGCAGGCCTTCCAGCAATACCGCCTGCTTGCCGGCCAGCTGCGGCGCATCGACCCGCAGCAGGCCGACTGGCAGATGGAAGCGGCCTACGCGGCCGAGAACCTGGGCGTGCTGCGGCTCGACGCCGCTCGACCCGCCGAGGCGCTGACGTACTTCGAGGAAGCGCGGAGCCTGACCGCACCGCTGGTCAGCGCCAACGCCGAGCGCGCCTACGATCTGGCGCAGACGCTCGGCTGGATGGCGCTGGCGCAGACCCGGCTGGGCCGCTACGGCGACGCCGCCGAGCTGCAACGCGCCAAGCAGGCGCTCTATCTCGGCTTGCCCGACGCCGCGCGCAACCAGCAGGCCCAGCAAGGCCTGCAGAACGTGAGCCAGGAGCTCGCCCAGCTCGCCCTGCTCGAAGGTCGGCTCGACGAGGCGCTGGCGCACGAGCAGCAGAGCCTGGTGCTGGCGGAGACGGTCGCACGGCGCGACGCCGGCAATGCCTGGCGCTCGACGAACCTGTGGTGGTCGCGCCTGCGGCTGGCCGAGATCCAGGCTGCGCGCGGCGACCTGTCGACGGTACGCGCGGCCCTGCCGACGCTGCGCACCGACCTCGACCGGCTGGTCGCGCTCGACCCGAGCAAGATCGAGATCACCGTGTCGATGCGCGGCCGCTACCTGGTGCTGGCGGCCCACCACGGTGACACGCCGCTGGCGCAGCGCATCGACGACCTCGCTCGTTACGACGACGCGCTGCAGCGCCTGCGCGATGGCGGCAGGACGCTGAACGCCGACGCGCTGCTCAACGCCTCCGCGGCGCGCTTCGAGTTGGCGCAGCTGGCGGCCGCGCAAGGCGAGGCCGAACGCGCCGGCGTGCTGCGGCGCGCCGTCGTCGCCGACCTCACACCGCTGGCGGCCGAAGGCCTGCCGCAGATCGCCGCGACGCTGGCGCGCACGCAATGGGCACTCGGCGAACGCGACGCCGCCCGGGCCTGGCGCGACCGCTTGCAGGCCACGAGCTTCCGCCACCCCGATCTGGCCGCGCTGCAGAACGATATCGCCGGCAGCGCGGCCCGCTGAGCGCGGCGCCGGCCGCCACCCTTCACCCCCCACCAACCACAAGGAGCCTCTCATGCCCGCACCCAACACCGTCGACGTCAGCATCGACAACACGAATCCGCAGAACCCGATCGTCGCCTGCGATCCAGACCAGTTGATCGTGGACGCCAGCGCGCCCGGCTCTGCGGTCGTGATCACCTTCGTCAGCACCACGCCGGGCTGGGTCTTCCCGACCACCAACGACGGCGAGACCCACTTCTACGGCATCTCGCTGGCCGACAACCCGAACGGCGAGTTCTCGAGCCCGACGCGCTCGACGGACGGCACCGTGGTGACGATCACCGACCTGGACGACACGACGACCACCTACCAGTACACGGCGCAGCTGACCAACCCGTCGACCGGCCAGACGCTGGGCGTCGATCCGCGCATCACCAACCCCGGCGGCGGCCGCTGAGCGACGCCCGGCACGCGTTCTCAGGGCCGGGCCCGCCAGAGCGCGGCGATGTCGACTTCGCTGCGCGCCGCGGTCGCGGTGACCGGCCCGTCGAGAGGCCCGCGGTCGTGTGCCGGCCCGAGCAGCGCCCGCACGCGGGCCCGCGCCTCGGCACGCGCGGGCGGCCGCTGCTCGCCGCGCTCGGCGTGCGCGGCATCGGCCCAGCTCGTCAGCACGACGGCGGCATCGGCACGACCCTGCAGTGCGGCGATCCAGGCCAGGTGGTCGGCCGCCAGCCACAGCAGCCCGAAGTCGGCGGCCACCCGCGCAGCCTCGTCGGCCCAGCGGACCGCGGCGTCGACCTCGCCCTGCACCAGCAGCGCGTGGATCAGGTTCAGCAGCGCCGTGGAGCGGGTCGAGGACGGCCGCTGCAGCGCCGGTTCGGCCAGCAGCTGGCGACCGCGCCGGACCGCGTCGTCGGCATCGCCGAGCGCGAGCGCGACATCGGCCAGGTGCGCGAGCGCACGCAGCCGGCCGCGTTCGTCGCCGGCTTCGGTGCGCAGCGCCAGCTCGGCTTCGCGGGCCGCGCGACTGTCGGCGAAGCGCCCTTCGGCGCGGGCCACGTCGGCGCGGGCGCGCTGCCCCCAGGCGCGCTCGCGCGCCGGCCAGTCGGCGCGCTCGAGCGCCAGCGCCGCCTCGAGCGCCTTGCGCGCGCGCGGGTCGGGACCGGCATAGAGCCCGGCTTCGCCGGTGAGCTGGGCGAACTGGCCGTGCACGTCGCCGAGTTCGCGGTACAGCCGTGCGGCCTCGCTCGCCGCCGCGCGCGAGCGGCCCGGTTCGGCCGCCGCCCAGGCCCACTGGATGCCGCGCCAGGCGCGCGCTGCCAGTACCGCCGGCAGCGTCGACGCCGCGGGGCCGCTGAGCGCCGCCGCCGTCAACGCGGCCCAGCGCCTCGCCTCGCCGTCCAGCGCCAGGTGATGCCACAGCGGCGCGGTCGCCCCGAACAGCGCGACCATCGTCTCGGCAGCGTCGGCATCGCCGGGCGCTGCGACCAAGCGCTCGTGCACACGTGCCAAGGCCGCGCGCAGGTTGTCGATCTCGACCGCGTAGACGGTCAGCCAGTCGCGATCGGTCATGCGCAGCCAGTCGTCTGACGCCGGCTCGAGACCGCGCCGTACGGTGGCGGCATGGGCGTCGCGGACCGCCTCGGACTCGCCCGCGCCGGCCAGCCGCTCGAGCGCGTAGGCGCGCGCCGTCTCGGCCAGCGCATAGCGCGGCGGTTCGGTCGCCCTCACCTCCACGAGCGAGCGGTCGACCAGGGCCGCCAGGCCGTCGATCGCGTCCCAGCGATCGAGCGGCGCACCGGCGACCGCAACCGCCACGGCCACGTCCGCGGCCGCGTCCAGACCGAAGTCTCCGGCGAAGACGCCGAGCCGGCGGAACACCGCCTGCTCGACCGGCGTCAGGAGATCGTGGCTCCAGTCGAGCGCCGCATGCAGGCTGCCGTGGCGCGCCGCGGCGTCGCGGGCGCCGGACTTCAGCAGCGCGAAGCGCGCATCGAGCCGCTCGGCCACGGCCGCCGCGCCCAGGCTGGCCGCGCGCGCCGCCGCCAGTTGCAGCGCCAGCGGCACGCCATCGAGCCGCCGGCAGATCTCGAGCACCGCGGCGAGGTTGTCCGCACGCAGCGAAAAGCGCCGATCGAGCGACTGCACCCGCTCGCAGAACAGGGCGACGGAGCCGTGGCTCAGCGCCTGGTCGACGTCGGCCTCGTCCGGGGCTCGCGCCAGTCCCTCGAGCCGCCACACCACCTCGCCGTCGACGCGCAGCGGCGCCTGGCTGGTGACGAGCAGGCGCACGCCGCGCGTGGCCTGACGCACCGTCTGCGCGAAGGCTGCGACCGCGTCGAGCAGATGCTCGGCGTTGTCGAGCACGATCAGCAGCTCCAGCGGCCTGAGTGCCGCGATCAGGTCGTCGGCCCGATCGAGCCCGACGGCGGTCGCGACGCGCGCCGGCAGCAGCGCGCCGTCGTCGAGCGAGGCCAGCTCGACCCAGACCACCGCCATGCCGCGACCGGCGATCCGGCGCGCCATCTCCTGCGCGAGCCGCGTCTTGCCCACGCCACCCGGGCCGACCAGCGCGACGAGGGGTTCGTGGCCGCAGCGGTCCGACAGTGCGGTGAGATCCGCCTCGCGGCCGTGCAGCGGCGGCAGGCGCTGCGGCAGCCGCTCGTCGATCGGCATCGGTGAGGTCGCCGGTGCGGCGGCCGGCGCCGCCGCCGTCACGGGCGCGACCGCGCTGCCCGCAGCGCCCTCGGCGACCAGCGGCCGCACGACCGGCAGCGTGAAGCGGTAGCCGTGACCTGGAATGGTGGCGATCGACTGCGCACCGAGCAGCTTGCGCAAGGTCGACACCTGGACCTGCAGGTTGTTCTCCTCGACGACCAGCCCGCGCCAGACGCCGTCGAGCAGTTCATCCTTGGTGACGAGCCGGCCGGCGTTGGAGGCCAGCAGCCACAGCATGTCGAAGGCGCGCGCGCCGAGGGCGACTGCGGCGCCGTCGGACAGCAGGCGGCGTTCCAGCGGCTGCAGCTCGAAGCGGCCGAAGCGCAGGGGTGCGGGGAGATCGTCGGCGGCGAGGCTCATCGGGGCGGCGTGCGGGTCGTCACGTCGCGAGCTTGCCATCGGAAGCGCGCGGACGCACGCCCCCGATCGGCTCGCGACGTGCGCCCGCGACGCCCGCCGGTCGCGACGCGGCTCAGCGCCGCGTGCGGGCCAGCTGCAGCGCGCCTGGACGCACGATGCCGCGCGGCTCGAGTCGCATCTGATGGGCCTCGACATAGGCCCAGTCGAGCTCGCCGGCATCGCGGGCGCGGACGAGCTCCGCCACGACCTGGGCACGGGTCTGGCCGCCCGTCGCCGCGGCGAACACGACCGCGCCGTCGGCCTTCGTCACGTCGGGCGGCGGCAGCGCGCCGAGCTCGGCGTCGACGGGGTCGAAGTCTCGCGCCTGGGCGGGCATCGCGCTGGCCGCAGCGATCAGCGCGAGCGACACGACCATCGAGAGGGGAGCGAACAGAGCGGCGTTCTTCATGGCGATCTCCTGGGAGTCGCCCCCTCGGGGCCCCGAACCATTCGAAGCCCCCGGAAGCGATGGCCTCACTGTCGGCCGCCGCGCGCCGGAAGTCCTGAAGCGTCCCTCAAATCTCGCTGAAACCGCAGCGGCGTGGCGCGCGGCCCCGGTTTCAGGACGCTTCAGGTGCGCTTCAGGCGGCCCAAGGACGGCCGGGCACCCGCTCGGAACACTGCGTCCATCGCCTCCGGCATCTCCGTGGAGCCCGCGCCATGAACGCCGTCATCGCCTGCCCCTCGCGCCGCGCCGCGCCGCCCGTCCTGCCCTTGTGGCGCGACCTCGCCCTGCCGCACGGGCACCACGCCACCCTGCGACCGGTGTTCCCGGAGGACGCCCCCGCGCAGCAGGCCTTCGTCGAGAAGCTCTCGCCGGCGGCGCGGCGCAACCGCTTCCACGGTGCGATCCGCGGGCTGAGCGAGGCGACGCTGCGCCGGCTGTGCGATGTCGATCAGCAGCGCCACGTCGGCCTGCTGCTGACGCTGGCCGCCGACGGCCGCGAATGCGTCATCGGCGAAGCACGCTATGCGGTGGACGACGACGGCGTGAGCGCCGAGTTCGCGCTGGCGGTCGCCGACGAGTGGCAAGGCTGCGGCCTGGCGCTGCAGCTGCTGGCGGCATTGGCCGAACTGGCGCGCCGCGCCGGGCTGCGCTGGCTGGTTGGCGAGGTGCTCGCCGACAACGCGCCGATGCTGGCCTGCATGCGCGCCTGCGGCTTCGCGGTCTCGCCCTGCCGTCCCGACGCCGGCGTGCTGCGCGTCGAGCGGTCGGTGAACCAGCCGTTGACCCCGCCGCGCGGCCTGCCGGCGCGGCTGCGGCGCTGTGCCCGGCGAGCGGCGCGCGGACTCGGCCTGTCCCTTCCGCAGCGAGCGCCGCACTGGGCCTTCGCCGCGCCTTGATCACCCACCCACCGAGTACCGACCATGACCTCGATCCTGCTGCTGTGCACCGCCGCCCTGGCGCTGCTGACCGGTATCGCCTACCTGGCCGTGTGCGCCCGCATCATGCAGCGCTTCACCCGCGCGCGGCGCCGACAGCCCGAGCCGCACTCGGGCGTCGACGGCCGTGACCGCGTGCAGTTCGCGTCGGCCGACGGCCGGGTGCTGATCCGCGCCTGGTACTTGCCGGCGCGGCCGCAGCGTGCGGCGGTGGTCTTCGTGCACGGCAAGGACGCCTGCCGTGGCGACGAACTGAAGTCGCCGACCCTCGAGCTGGCGCTGCGCCTGCGCGCCGCCGGTGCGTCGGTGCTGATGCTGGACCTGCGCGGCCACGGCGAGAGCGGCGCGGCACGCCTCACCTATGGTGCCCACGAGCAGTTCGACGTGCGCGGCGCAATCGACTACCTGGTGGCCCGCGGCTACGAGCCGGGCCGCATCGGCGTGCTCGGCGCCTCGATGGGCGGCAGCGCGGCGCTGATGGCGGCCGCCGCCGATGCGCGCATCGGCGCACTGATGATCGACAGCGCCTTTGCCGACTTCGCGACCATGCTGGAGCAGCAGTACCACAAGCTCTCCGGCCTGCCCTGGCACTTCCTGCCCGGCGCGCTGATGCTGGCGCGCTGCGTCACCGGCGTCGCGCTGCAGCGCCTGCGGCCGATCGATGCAGCGGCATCGCTGTGCGGCCGACCGACCCTGGTGGTGCACGGCAGCGACGATCCCTTCGTGCCCTGCAGCCACGCGCGCGCGATCGCGGCCGCGGCCCGCGCCCGCCTGTGGGTCACCCCGAGCAACCGCCATCTCGGCTCCTACGCCCTGGACCCGGCGGCCTACTCGCGCATCGTGCTGCGCTTCTTCACCAGCGCGCTGTTCGACCGGCGCGGCGTGCGCCCGGTGACCGCGCCCGAATCGGAACCCCTGCGGCTGGCGGCCTGAGCCGCCGCCGCTACTCGGCGATCGCCGGCGTGCCCGGCTGGGCGGCGGAGCCGCTGGCGGGGACTGCCGCCGTCCTGCGCCCGCGCGCCAGGTAGCTGTAGAGCACCGGCACCACCACCAGGGTCAGCAGCGTCGAGGTGATCAGCCCGCCGATGATCGCGCGGCCCATCGGCGCCTGGATCTCGCCGCCCTCGTCGAGCGCCAGCGCCAGCGGCAACATGCCGAAGACCATGGCCGCGGTCGTCATCATGATCGGGCGCATGCGCACCAGGCCGGCCTCGAGCAGCGCGTCGGGCACGCTCGCGCCGCGCCGTCGCGCATGGTTGGCAAAGTCGACCAGCAGGATCGCGTTCTTGGTCACCAGGCCCATCAGCATCACCAGGCCGATCATCGAGAACAGGTTCAGCGTCGATCCGGTGATCAGCAGCGCCAGCATCACGCCGATCAGCGCCAGCGGCAGCGAGGCCATGATCGCGACCGGCTGCAGGAAGCTGCCGAACTGCGAGGCCAGCACGATGTAGATGAAGATCACCGACAGGCCCAGCGCCGCCAGCATCGCGGCGAAGGCCTCCTGCTGCTCGCGGGTCTGACCGCGCACGTCGAAGCGGTAGCCGGGCGGCAGCGTGGTGGCATCGACCAGCTTCTGCACGTCGGCGCCGACATCGCCCGAGGGCCGGCCCTGCACGCCGGCATAGATCGCCTGGCGGCGCTGCAGGTCCTGGCGCTTGATGACGTCGGGGTTGCTGATGGCGACGATGTCGGCCACGCGGCCCAGGGCGATCGGCGTGCCGTCGGGCGCATAGGCCACCGGCAGCGCCTCGAGCTGCGCCGCGTTCTCGCGCGATGCCGTCGGCAGACGCAGCTCGACCTCGACCTGCTCGCCGTCGGGCGCCGTCCAGTAGGTCGCGATGTCGCCGTTGACGAAGGCGCGCAGGCTCGCGGCCAGGTCGGTCGAGGTGATGCCGAGCTGGCGCACCGCATCGGGCTTCAGGCGCACCGCATAGGCCGGCAGGCCCGGCTTGACCGAGGTCTCGAGGTCGGTCACGCCCTTGATGGCCCGGACCTTCTCGGCCAGCTTCAGCGACTCGGCGTCCAGCACGGCCGGGTCGGGCCCGAGCAGCGCGATGTAGATCGGCCGCTGGCCGAGCGAGACCTCGATGCCCGGGATCGGCAACAGCGCCTCGCGGATCGCCTCCTCGACCTGCTTCTGCGAGCGCTCGCGCTGGTCGCGCGGCTTGAGCTGCACGCCGAGCTGCGCCTGGTTGCGCTGCTGGCCGTCGCCGGCCTCGCCGATGGTCGACGACACGAGTCGCACCTCGGGCATGGCGCGCACCGCCTGCTCGACCTGCGCGATCTTGTCGCCGGCGCGCGTGAGGCTGGTGCCGACCGGCAGCCGCACGTTGAGCTGGATGTAGCTGTTGTCGGTCTCGGGGATGAACTCGCTGCCGACCGCCGGCACCAGCGCGATCGCACCGACGAAGCTGGCCGCGCCCAGGCCCAGCACGATGCCGCGCGGCGACAGCGTGGCCAGGCGCAGGCGCCGCGGGCTCGCACGGTCGCGCGAGCCGTCGGTCGCGAAGCCGTGGCCGTAGGCCGGCAGCGGCAGGCGGTAGCGGCGACCGCTGAAGATCCAGCGGATCAGCGCCTCGTAGATCGCGTGCAGGCCGTCCAGCGCGCGGTCGGTGCCGCGCATCAGGTGGCCCAGCACCGGCAGCCGGGCCAGCCGCGAGGTCGGCGGGTCCTTCCAGAGGCTGGACAGCATCGGGTCGAGCGTGAAGCTGACGAACAGGCTCACCAGCACCGCGACGGTGACCGTGATGCCGAAGGGGAAGAAGAACTTGCCGACGATGCCCTTCATGAAGGCCACCGGCACGAACACCGCGCAGATCGCGAAGGTGGTGGCCAGCACCGCCAGGCCGATCTCGTCGGTACCTTCGCGCGCCGCGGTGTGGTGGTCGGCCCCCAGCCGGATGTGGCGCACGATGTTCTCGCGCACGACGATCGCGTCGTCGATCAGCAGGCCGATGCACAGCGACAGGGCCATCATCGTCATGAAGTTGAGCGTGAAGCCGAAGGCGTAGACGGCGATGAAGCTCGAGATCACCGCGATCGGCAGCGTCAGCCCGGTGATCACCGTGCTGCGCCAGCTGTGCAGGAACAGGAAGACGATCGCGATCGTCAGCAGCGCGCCCTCGATCAGCGTGCGCTTCACGCCCGAGAGGGAGTCGCGCACCCAGTCGCTGTCGGCATAGACCAGCTTCAGCTCGACGCCCGGCGGCATGGCCTTGCGCAGTTCGGCGGCGGCTTCCTTGATGCCCTCGCCGGCCTCGACGATGTTGGCGTCCTGCTGCTTGAAGACGTTGAAGTTGATCGCCGGCACGCCGTCGACGCGCGCGATCGAGACCGGCTCCTGTTCGCGCTCGACCAGCTGGCCGAGGTCGGCCAGCCGCACCACGGTGCCGCCCTTCGCGCGGATCACCAGGTCGGCGAAGGCCTTGGCATCGCGCACCTTGCCTTCGACGCGCACCACGGCCTCGGTGCTGCTGCCCTTGAGGATGCCGACCGGCACGTCGGTGTTGGCGCGCTTCATCGCCGCGGCCACGTCGGCCGGCGTCAGGCCGTGGGCGCGCAGCCGCTGCGGGTCGAGGTCGACGCGCACCTGCCGCACCGTCAGGCCGCCGACGTCGACGCGGGCCACGCCGCCGACGCGCTCGAGGCGCTTGCGCACCACCTGGTCGGCCAGCAGCGACAGCTCGCGCGCGCTGCGGTCGGGGCCGATCAGCGACAGGAAGACGATGGGCTGGGCGTTGTCGCCGTCGAAGCGCGAGATGAAGGGCGGCTTCACGTCCTCGGGAAAGCCGGCCTGCAGCACCGAGACCTTGTCGCGCACGTCCTGCACGGCGCGCGCCATGTCGGCGTCCAGGTTGAACTCGACGACGGTCTCGCTGCGGCCCTCGAGGCTGTTCGAGCGGATCATCTTGACGCCGGCGATGCCGTTGAGCGCCAGCTCGACCGGCTTGGTGACCTCGACCTCCACCGCCTCGGGCGAGGCGCCGGGGTAGGCGACGCTGACGAAGACGATCGGCGGCGAGATGTCCGGCAGCCGCTCGACGCGCAGCTGGGCATACGAGAACAGGCCCAGCACGCACAGCGCGATCATCATCATCGCGGCGAAGACCGGGTTGTTGATCGAGACGCGGGTGATCCACATGCTGCGGCCGTCGTCAGGACTTGGTGTCCGCTCGCCGGCCCGCGGTCGACGGCGTTGCAGGCACGCCGTCACCGACCCGGGCCTGCGCGCCTTCCTTCAGGTTGTCGAAGCGCTGCACGAGCACCTGCACCTCGGGGTCCAGGCCCTTCAGCACCTCGACGCGGCCGCTGGCCGCGTCCTTGCGGCCGGTGATGACGATGCGCCGGACCAGCGCGCCGTTCTCGATCGTCCACACCTGGTCCTGGCCCGAGGCCTGGCTCAGCGCCGTGGCCGGCACCGTCAGCCGGGGCGTCGGGTCGTCCAGCTGCACCAGCGCCTGGCCGTACTGGCCGGCGCGCAGGCGCTCGTCGGCATTGGCGATGCTCACGACGACGCCGATGGCGCGCGTGCCGGCCTCGGCCATGGGGGCGATCCGGTCGATGCGGCCCTGCACCGGCTCGGCACGCCCCTCCACCGTGACCTGCACCGGCTGGCCGACCTGCAGCAGCGAGATCTCGTGCGTCGCGACGGTCCCGGCCAGCTCGAGCGTGCCGAGGTCGACCACGGTGAAGATCGGCTGCTCGGCGCTGAGCTTCTCGCCCGGCACGACGTGGCGCTTGCCGACGATGCCGGAGATCGGTGCCACCAGCGCCGCCTCGCGCACGCCGATGCGGGTGCTGCTGAGCTGCGCCTCGGCCGAGCGCAGCTGGGCGCGCGCGGCGTCCAGCTTGGCGCGCGAGGATTGCAGGACGATGGGCGAGATGAAATTCTGCTCGGCCAGCCGCTGGTTGGAGTCGTGCAGCCGCTGCGCCTCGGCCAGCATCGCCTGGGCCGACTCGACGCTGGCGGCGCGGTCGTCGACGCGGCTGTTCAGGTCGGCCAGGTCGATCCGTCCCAGCGGCTGCCCGGCCTTGACGCGCCGGCCTTCGGCGGTCTCGAGCGACAGCAGCGTGCCGGCCGCCTTGGCCTTGACGACCGCGGTGCGCGGCGCGACCAGCGGCCCCGAGAACTCGACACGCTGCGGCATCGGCGCCAGCAGCGGCCGCGTCACCTCGGTGGCGCCGAACTGCAGCGGCGGCGGGGTCTTGTCGGTCTCGGCCTTGCGGCCCTTGGGCCAGGTCGCCAGGGCAGCGCCGGCCGCGGCCAGCACCAGCACCGAGACTCCGACCCACAGGCGCCGTCTCGTGAACAGGCCGGGGGTGGCATCAGGGGTGTGTTTCGTCATGGGGCGCGAGTCTAGGTCCGCGCCGGGCTCCCGACCGTCCCTCGTGCGACGAACTGCAAGTCCCGGTGGCCGACCTGCCGTCCGGGCCGACCGGCCGACGGAACCCGGCCGCGACGGGCGGATCAGGCGTGGCCGAGCACCGGATGCGGCTCGTAGCCCTCGCCCAGGGCCTTCAGCTCGTCGGCGCTCAGGCGCAGTTCGACGGCCGCCGCCGCATCGTCCAGCTGCGGCAGCTTGCTGGCACCGACGATCGGCGCCGTGACGGCCGGCTGGTGCAGCAGCCAGGCATAGGCCAGCGTCGCCGGGCTGACGCCCTTGTCGGCGGCCATGGCCTTGAGCCGGTCGACCGTGGCGAAATCGCTGGCGCGGTAGTAGTAGTTCTGGGCCAGGTCGTCCGTGGCGGCGCGCGAGGTGACGCCGGCGGTCTTGTCGGCCGCCGTGCGGTTGCCGGCCAGGAAGCCGCGCGCCAGCGGGCTCCAGGGCAGCACCGCCACGCCCTGGTCGCGGCAAAGCGGCAGCATCTCGCGCTCTTCCTCGCGGTAGGCCAGGTTGTAGTGGTTCTGCATGCTGGCAAACGGCGTCCAGCCGTGCCGGCGCGCCGCGTCCTGCATCTTCGCGAACTGCCAGGCCCACATCGAGCTGGCGCCCAGGTGGCGCACCTTGCCGGCCTTGACGACCTCGTGCAGCGCCTCCATCGTCTCCTCGACCGGCACCTGCGGGTCGAATCGGTGGATCTGGTAGAGGTCGATGTAGTCGGTGCCCAGGCGCCGCAGCGAGTCGTCGACCGCGTGGAAGATGCGCTTGCGGCCCAGGCCCTGGGTGTTGGGGCCGGGCTTCGCGGTCTTCGGGTCCATGACGACCGGGAAGAACAGCTTGGTCGCGATCACGACTTCCTCGCGCCGGCAGAACTCGCGCACGAAGCGCCCCGTCAGCAGCTCGCTCTCGCCGGCCGAGTACATGTCGGCGGTGTCGAAGAAGTTGATCCCAAGCTCGACGGCCTTTCGCACCAGCGGGCGGCTCGCCGCCTCGTCCAGCACCCAGGGCCGCCATTTCGGCGTGCCGTAGGTCATCATGCCGAGCGCGAGACGCGAGACGACGAGGCCGGTGCGGCCGAGGCGGATGGTTTGCATAGGTTCCGAGCGTACTGCCGCTTGTGGTTTGCTGCATCGAGCGAGCGCCGAGGGCCACGGGCGATCCTCCGCTCGCTGTTCATGGCGACACGAACCAGCGGTGATCAGCGGGGCTGGCTGCGGGGCTGTGCGCAGCGAAGTAAAGGAGGAGGCACCGGCCGCAGGCCGATGCCGGGGGACATGAGCGGAGTACAGCCCCGCAGCCGGCGCCGCTGCCGCTCGGTTCCTGCGACCTAGCCCGCCGACCCCGGGATCGGCTTCACCGGCAAGCTCACGTCGCCGCACTGCGCGCGGTGGCGCAGCGCATGGTCCATCAGCACCAGCGCCAGCAGCGCCTCGGCGATCGGTGTCGCACGGATGCCGACGCAGGGGTCGTGGCGGCCGAAGGTCTCGACGGTCACCGGGTCGCCCTGGCGGTCGATCGATTGGCGCGGCACGCGGATCGAGCTGGTCGGCTTGATCGCGATCGACACCGTGATGTCCTGCCCGGTGCTGATGCCGCCCAGCATCCCGCCGGCATGGTTGCTGCGAAAGCCCTGCGGCGTGAGCTCGTCGCCATGCTCCGAGCCGCGCTGCGCGACGCTGCGGAAGCCCGCGCCGATCTCGACGCCCTTGACCGCGTTGAGTCCCATCATCGCGTGGGCGATGTCGGCGTCGAGCTTGTCGAACAGCGGCTCGCCCCAGCCGATCGGTACACCCGAGGCCTCGACCACGATGCGCGCGCCGACCGAGTCGCCGTCCTTGCGCAGCTGGTCCATGAACTCCTCCAGCTGCGCGATCTGGCTCGCGTTGGGCGCGAAGAAGGGGTTGGCGTCGACGTGCTGCCAGCCCTCGAAGGCGATGTCGATCCCGCCCAGCGCGGCCATGCCGCCGCGGAACGCGACGCCGTGCTGCTCGCGCAGCCACTTCTTCGCTACGGCGCCGGCACCGACCATCGGCGCGGTCAGGCGCGCCGAGCTGCGACCACCGCCGCGCGGGTCGCGCAGGCCGTACTTGTGCCAGTAGGTGTAGTCGGCATGGCCGGGGCGGAAGGTGTCGAGCAGGTTCCCGTAGTCCTTGCTGCGCTGGTCGGTGTTGCGGATCAGCAGGCAGATCGGCGTGCCGGTGGTCTGGCCCTCGAACACGCCCGACAGGATCTCGACCGCATCGGGCTCCTTGCGCTGCGTGACGTGGCGCGAGGTGCCGGGACGGCGACGGTCGAGCTCGGGCTGGATGTCGGCTTCCGACAGGCTCAGCCCCGGCGGGCAGCCGTCGATCACGCAGCCGATCGCCGGCCCGTGGGATTCACCGAAGTTCGTGACGCGGAAGAGGTGGCCGAGGGTGGAGCCGGACATGGTGGGCGACGCGGGACGCAGGGCTGCAAACGACGCCCATTGTCGCCTGCAGCCGCGCCGCGGGACGCGCCGGCCGCTAGAAGCGGCAGGCCAGTCCGATGTGCGCCTGCACGCTGATGTTGATGCCGCCGCCGCTCTGCTTGAGCTTGGACGGCATGCGCAGCCGGGTCGCGCACTCGGTCGCCTCGATGCCCATCGAGCGCAGCATGCGCTGCGGCGCCTGCGAGCGGATGCTGAGCGCATGCTGGGGCCGCGGTGCCCGCGTGCCGGGGATGGCCTGCGAGGGCAGCTCGACGATGCTGAAGCTGCTGGCGGCCGCGGCCTTCTGCGGCCGCAGCTCTTCGGCGGCGCGCGCCGACCACAAGGGCACGGAGCGCGGCGGACTCCACTGCATCGGCGCCTGAGCCTCGACCGGGGCCGGCTCGACCACAGGCTCGGCCGCTTCGGGTTCGGTCGCCCGTGCCGCAGCGCAGCATGCAACCATCGCGAGGCCGAAGCCGCAGCGCGCGAAACCCCTGGAAGCCGACGGTGTGCTCATGGCGATGCTCCTGCAGTCCATGCATGAAGCATCGGCGTTTCCGGGTCGGCGTGTCAGCCCCCGTAACACCCCGAGACAGGGCATATGGGCCGGCGTCAACTAACGCACGCGCCGCCACCCCCGCGACCGGGGGGCGCGGTTCACTGCTGCTGCTGGGCGGCCTCTTCCTCGCCGACCGGCCAGTCGCGGATGTAGGCCTTGAGCATGCGGTTCTCGAAGTCCTGGCCGTCGACGACGGCCTTGGCGACGTCGTAGAAGGAGATCACGCCCATCAGCGTGCGCTGCGACATGACCGGCGTGTAGCGCGCGTGCCGGCCGAGCATCAGGCGGCGCAGCTCGTCGATCTCGGTCTCGGGCGTGCAGGTGAGCGGGGCGTCGTCCATCACGCTGCGCACGCGCGTGTCGCCGACCGTGCCGTCGTTGCCGACGATCGCAAGGATGACCTCGCGGAAGGTGAGGATGCCGACCAGGTCGCCGTGGTCCATCACGACGAGGGAGCCGATGTCGCGCTCGGCCATCGTGCGCACGGCGTCGGCCAGGGGCTGGTCGGGCGTCACGGTGTACAGGGTGCCGCCCTTGACGCGCAGGATGTCGCTGACCTTCATCGATGCCTCCTTGACCGGACCGGGGCAGCCTCCACGCTGCCGCCGTCGATTCAATATAGCCCACAATGCCCTTCCCCGACCATCGCCGAGTCCCCTCATGCCCGGTGCCTCCGACCCCGGCTTCGACACGCTGGCGCTGCATGCCGGTGCGGCCCCCGACCCCGCCACCGGCGCGCGCGCGGTACCGCTGCACCTGTCGACGTCCTTCGTGTTCGAGAACAGCGACCATGCCGCGGCGCTGTTCAACATGGAGCGCGCCGGCCACGTCTATTCGCGCATCTCCAATCCGACCAATGCGGTGCTCGAGGAGCGCGTCGCGGCGCTCGAGGGCGGCGCCGGCGCCATCGCCACCGCCAGCGGCCAGGCGGCCCTGCACCTCGCGATCGCGACGCTGGCCGGTGCCGGCTCGCACATCGTGTCCAGCGCGGCGCTCTACGGCGGCTCGCACAACCTGCTGCACTACACGCTGGCGCGCTTCGGCATCGCCACCACCTTCGTCAAGCCGCACGACATCGACGGCTGGCGCACGGCGATCCGTCCCGAGACCCGGCTGCTGTTCGGCGAGACGCTGGGCAACCCCGGCCTCGACGTGCTGGACATCCCCCGCGTCAGCGCGATCGCCCACGAGCACGGCCTGCCGCTGCTGGTCGACTCGACCCTGACCACACCCTGGCTGATGCGGCCCTTCGACCACGGCGCCGACCTCGTCTATCACTCGGCGACCAAGTTCCTGTGCGGCCACGGCACCGTGGTCGGCGGCGTGCTGGTCGACAGCGGCGCCTTCGACTGGGAGAAGTCCGGGCGCTTTCCCGAACTGACCCAGCCCTACGACGGCTTCCACGGCATGGTGTTCGCCGAGGAGAGCAGCACCGGCGCCTTCCTGCTGCGGGCGCGCCGCGAGGGCCTGCGCGACTTCGGTGCCTGCATGAGCCCGCACACCGCCTGGACCATCCTGCAGGGCATCGAGACGCTGCCGCTGCGCATGGCGCGACATGTCGAGAACACGCGCAAGGTGGTGGACTACCTGGCGGCGCATCCGATGGTCGACGGCGTCGGCTACCCCGAGCTGGAGACGCACCGCGACCACGCGCTCGCGCAGCGGCTGCTGCCGCGCGGCTGCGGCGCGGTGTTCAGCTTCGCGCTGAAGGGCTCGCGGGCCCAGGGGCGCGCGTTCATCGAGGCGCTGAAGATCTTCTCGCACCTGGCCAACGTCGGCGACTGCCGCTCGCTGGTCATCCACCCGGCCTCGACCACGCACTTCCGCATGGACGATGCCGCGCTGGCCCAGGCCGGTATCACGCCGGGCACGATCCGCCTGTCGATCGGCCTGGAGGATGCCGACGACCTGATCGACGACCTGTCGCGCGCCCTGAAGGTCGCGGCGAAGGCCTCCTGATGCGCCTCCAGATCGACGGCCGCGAGGCCTATGCCTACACCGGCGGCAAGGCCTTCGATCCGGCCCTGCCCTGCGTCGTGCTGGTCCACGGCGCGATGCACGACCACAGCGTCTGGGCGCTGCAGAGCCGCTACCTGGCGCATCACGGCCGCTCGGTGCTGGCCGTCGACCTGCCCGGCCACGGCCGCAGTGCCGGACCCGCGCTGCCCAGCGTCGAGGCGCTGGCCGACTGGCTGGTCGCGCTGCTGCACACGGCCGGGCCGCAGCGCGTCGCGCTGGCCGGGCACAGCATGGGTTCGCTGATCGCCCTCGAGGCGGCCGCCCGGCTGGCCGGCGATGCAGCGCTGCAGGTCACGCAGCTCGCGATGGTCGCCACCGCCTTCCCGATGAAGGTCTCGCCGGCGCTGCTGGAGACCGCGTCGGCCGCGCCGCTGACGGCGATCGACATGGTCAATGCCTACTCGCACTCGACGCTGGCCGCCAAGCCGGCCAATCCGGGGCCGGGCACCTGGACCCACGGCGCCAACCGCGCGCTGATGCGGCGCCTGCAGGCCGGGTATGCGGCGGCCGGTCACGGCAATCTCTTCCACCACGACTTCGGCGTCTGCGACCGCTACGCCGGCGCGCTGCCGGCGGCCAAACGGGTGCGCTGTCCGGTGCGCCTGATCCTCGGCGGCAAGGACAGCATGACCGTGCCCAAGGCCGCCGCCGGGCTGGCCGAGGCCCTCGAGGCCGGGATCGTGACGATCCCCGCCGGACATTCCCTGATGGCCGAGGCGCCCGACGACGTGTTGAATGCATTGAAGGACTTCCTGCTCGCCGAGCGCTGAACCCCGAGGGCCGACGATGGACCGCACCCCCACCGAGGACCTGGCCGCGGTCGACCCGCGGGCCTTCCGGCGCTTTGCCGACTTCTACCCCTTCTACCTCGGCGAGCACCGCAACCGCACTTGCCGTCGCCTGCACTTCGTCGGCTCGACGCTGGCCCTGGTCTGCTTCGGCATGCTGATCGCGACCGGCCGGCCGCAGTACCTGCTGTACGGCCTGCTGTGCGGCTACGGCTTCGCCTGGGTCGGGCACTTCCTCTTCGAGAAGAACAAGCCCGCCTCGTTCAAGCGTCCGCTCTACAGCTTCCTGGGCGACTGGCGCATGTACGCCGACATCTGGCGCGGCCGCATCCCGCTCTGAGGCCGCCCGCCACGGGACCGACGCCATGCAGACGACCGCCGGCGATCCCCGCATCGGCCACATCGAGCGGCTGGTCGACGCCATCGACCTGCCGATCGGCCGCTGGGATGCCGACCGCCGCCTGATCTTCTGCAACGAGCCCTACCTCGCCTGGGCCGGCCGCGCCCGCGAGGATCTGCTGGGCCGCACCCTGGCGCAGATCTACGGCGAAGTGGCCTGGGCCGCGGCCGAAGGCGCCTTCGCGCGGGCCTTCGGCGGGCAGACGGTGTGCTACGAGCGGCTGCTGACGCATCGCGACGCATCGCCGCGCTGGGCACGCATCCAGGCCTTCCCGGACCGCGATCCCGCCGGCCGGGTCGACGCCATCTACACCATCGCCTTCGACATCCACGACGACGTGGTCGCGCGCCAGGCGCTGGAAGCGGCCCGCCGGCGACTCGACCGCTTCACCGAGCACATCCCCTACCCGCTCACCTACGTCGACCGCGACTTCATCGTGCGCTTCGTCAACAAGGCCTATGTCGACGCGTCCGGGATGACGGCGCACGAGGTGCTCGGCCGGCACATCGGCGAGGTGCGCGGCGCGCGCCGCTGGGACGAACACCGCCCCTGGTTCGAGCGCGCGCTGGCCGGCGAGGCGGCGCAGTACACGCGGCTCGTGGACCTGGCCGGCATCGGTTCGCGCTGGATGCGCACCAGCTACGTCCCCGATCGCGACGAGGCCGGCCGCGTGATCGGCCTCTACACCGTGACCATCGACGTCCACGAGCTGACGGTTGCCCAGCAGCAGCTGCAGCGCAACGTCGAGCGCTGCCCGCTGACCGACGCCTACAGCCGCCGCACGATGATGGAGCGCATCGAGGCCGCGCTGCCGGCCGCGCGCGACACCCCGGTGGCGCTGTTCTTCGTCGACCTCGACGGCTTCAAGGCCGTCAACGACACGCTCGGCCACCGCGAGGGCGACCGCCTGCTGGTGGCCGCGGCGGTGGCGCTGCAGGCCGCGGTGCGGGTCGACGACGCCGTCGGCCGCATCGGCGGCGACGAGTTCCTGGTCCTGGCGCGCGTGCGCGACGAGGCCGGTGCGCATGCGCTGGCCCTGCACCTGCTGGATGCGGTGCGCCGCAGCGACGGCGGCCTGCCGGGCGGCCATCGCGTGACCGCGAGCATCGGCTACGCGCTCGCCCCCGACGACGCCGAGAACGCGGCCCGCCTGGTGCAGCGCGCCGACGAGGCGATGTACGCCGCCAAGCGGCTCGGCCGCGACCGCGTGCTGCACTGCGCGGCACGCACCACGCCGCTCAGCGAATCACCGCGTCGAGCTTGAGGTCGCCGAAGCCGGCGTGCTGCCAGAAGGCGCGCACCGCCGGCGTGGGCTCGAGCAGCACCGCGGCCAGCAGCGGCTGGGCCGGCGTGGTGGCCGGATCGCTGAGCAGCACGTAGCGGCGCTCGCCCTCCTCGTCCAGGCGACCGACCCAGTCGATGCCGACCAGGGTCTCCAGCAGTGCCTCGACCTGCAGCGGATCGGCGCGCAGCGCCACGGCGAGCGCCGACGCCGCGAGTCCGTGGCCGGCCAGCACTCTCGCCTGGGCCAGCTCGCGCAGCAGCTGCACCGCCAGCGCGAAGCGCTGCCCCGGCGTGTTGGGCCGGCGCACGATGTGCATGGACAGGCTGGGCGCATAGGCCGCGATCACCGCGCCCAGCAGCACGATGACCCAGCCGAGGTAGATCCAGACGAGGAAGATCGGCAGCGTCGCGAAGGCACCGTAGACGGTGGCGTAGGTCGGTACCTGCACCAGATACCAGGCCAGGCCCTTCTTCGCCAGCTCGAAGCCCGCCGCGACGAACACGCCGCCGGCCAGCGCATGGCGCCAGCGCACGTCGGTGTTGGGCACGTAGTGGAACAGCCCGGCCATCGCGGCGGCCAGCAGCACGAACTGCAGGCCGTCGAGCAGCAGGCCCAGGCCGCCCGGCATGGCGCCGACGAGGCCGCGCGACGCCGAGATCGCATACGAGGTCAGCGTCAGGCTCACGCCCAGCAGCAGCGGCCCCAGTGTCGCCGCCGCCCAGTAGACCAGCACGCGCTGCGCGATCGGCCGCGGCTTGCGCACGCGCCAGATGGCGTTGAGCGTGCGGTCGATGGTCAGCATCAGTGCCAGCGCGGTCAGCCCCAGGATCAGCAGGCCGGCGGTGCCCAGGCGGTTGGCCTTGCCGGCGAACTGCTGCAGCGCGGTCAGCACGGGCCGGGCGATCGCCTCGGGCACCAGACTCTGGATGAAGTACTTCTCGAGCGCCCCCTGGAACTGGCCGAACATCGGGAAGGCGCTGAAGATCGCGAGCGTCACCGTCGCCAGCGGCACCAGCGCGATCATCGTCGTGAAGCTCAGGCTGCTGGCGGTGACGCCGAGGCGGTCCTCGCGAAAGCGCTGGCGCAGCGTGCGCAGCGTGTCGAGCCAGGGCCAGGTCTGCAGCGTCTGCACCAGCATGGCCAGCCGCCCGCGCCAGCCGGGCTGCAGGGCATCCGGTACGGTCATGCTGGCTATGATGCCAGCCATGTCCAGCGCCCCCGTCGTCGACGCGACACGCACGCTCGCGGTCGGCAGCCTGCTGGCGCTGATCGTGCTCGGGCTGCTGTGGGAACTGCGGCTCGCACCCACCGGCAGCGGCATGCTGGCGCTGAAGGTGCTGCCGCTCGCGCTGCCGCTGGCCGGTCTGCTGAAGCGGCGCCTCTACACCTACCGCTGGGTCAGCCTGCTGGTATGGCTGTACTTCACCGAGGGCGTGGTGCGCGCCTTCGGCGACGGCGGGCTGAGCGCGAAGCTGGCGATGATCGAGATCGCGCTGTGCCTGCTGCTGTTCGGCGCCTGCGCGCTGCACGTGCGGGCGCGGCTCAAGGCTGCGGCTTCGCCGGTGGCCTCATGAGTGCCCTGCTCGAGGCCCTGCGCGCCGCCGTCGGCGCGCCCCAGGTGCTGATCGACGGCGACCTGTCGGCCTGGGAGCTGGACTGGCGCCGGCGCTACCGCGGCAAGGCCCTGGCGGTGGTGCGGCCCGGCAGCACGGCCGAGGTCGCCGCCGTGGTGAAGGCCTGCGCCGCGCACGGTGCGTCGCTGGTGCCGCAGGGCGGCAACACCGGGCTCGTCGGCGCCTCGGTGCCCGACGCCAGCGGCACCCAGGTGCTGCTGAGCCTGGCCCGGCTTAACCGCGTGCGTGCCCTCGATGCCGCCAACCTGACGATGACGGTCGAGGCCGGCTGCGTGTTGCAGGCGGTGCAGGATGCGGCCGGCGCAGCGGGCCTGCTGTTCCCGCTCAGCCTCGCCGCCGAGGGCAGCTGCACCATCGGCGGCAACCTGGCCACCAACGCCGGCGGCACGCAGGTGCTGCGCTACGGCAATGCCCGCGACCTGTGCCTGGGCCTGGAGGTGGTGACGCCGGCCGGCGAGCTGTGGGACGGCCTCTCGGGCCTGCGCAAGGACAACACCGGCTACGACCTGCGCGACCTCTACATCGGCAGCGAGGGCACGCTGGGCGTCATCACCGCCGCCACGCTGAAGCTCTACCCGCAGCCGGCGGCGCGCGGCACGGCACTGGCGGCCTGCGCCACGATCGACGCTGCGGTCGCGCTGCTGGGCCTGGCGCAGGCGCGGCTCGGCGCCGGGCTGACCGGCTTCGAGGTGATGGGGCGCTTCGCGCTGTCGCTGGTCGAGAAGCACTTCCCGGCGCTGCCGCGGCCGCTGGCCCCCAGCCCCTGGACCGTGCTGCTGGAGCACAGCGACACCGAGAGCGAGGCGCACGCCCGCAGCGCCTTCGAGGGCCTGCTCGAGGCCGCGCTGGAGGCCGGCTGCATCGGCGATGCGGCCGTGGCCGAGAGCGTGCAGCAGTCGCGCCAGCTCTGGCACCTGCGCGAGAGCATCCCCCTGGCCCAGGCCGAGGAAGGCCTGAACATCAAGCACGACATCGCGCTGCCGGTGTCGCGCATCCCGGCCTTCGTCGCGCACACCGACGCGCTGCTGGTCGCGCGCTTCCCCGGCGTGCGGCTGGTCAACTTCGGCCACCTGGGCGATGGCAACCTGCACTACAACGTGCAGGCCCCCGAAGGCGTGGCCGCCGCCAGCTTCCTGCGCGAGCACGAGGCCGCCGTCAACGAAGCGGTCTACGACGCGGTGCTGGCGCACGGCGGCTCGATCTCGGCCGAGCACGGCATCGGCGCGCTCAAGCGCGAGCAGCTGCCGCGCTACAAGTCGCCGGTGGCGCTGGATCTGATGCGGGCGATCAAGCAGGCGCTCGACCCACAGGGCCTGATGAATCCCGGGCGGCTGCTGTGAGCCGCGTCGCGCCCGTTCAGTGCAGCTTGCCGCGCCCGCCGGTGCCGCCCTTGGCGGCGGGCCGCGGGGCGGCCGAGGCGCCGGCCAGCAGGGCCTTGCCCTCGATGCCGGCAAACAGCTTGGCGGCGCGGATCTTGATCTCCAGCAGCTCGCCGGCGCTCACCGAGTAGTTGCCGCTGAAGATGTCGACCTCGACGCGGAACTCGACATCCTTGCCGTCGTTGGACAGCACGCCGCAGGTGAACTCGTAGTCCTCGCGGTCGGCGGGCAGGCCGCTCGCCTCGAGGTCGTAGTCGGCGTACTTCAGGCTGCGGATCTCGCCGCTGGCCAGGTCGAGCAGGCCGGTCGAGGTGATGACGGACTCGGCGAGCTCGTCGTGGATGGTGATCGGTACTTTGAGGTCCATGGGGTCACTGCAAGGGGCCCTTGAGGGCCTTGGGCACGGGCACCGAGTGCACCTCGATCCCCTCGTCGCGCAGCGCCTGCGCCTCCGAGGCGCTGGCCTGGCCGCGGATGCCGCGTTCGGGGGTCTCGCCGTAGTGGATGCGCCGCGCCTCGACGGCAAAGCGGTCGCCGACGTCCTCGGTCTGGGCCATCACGTGGCGCACCGCGCGCAGCCACAGGGCCTCGACGCTCTGCTGCTCGGGCGTGGCCGCCGAGGACGCTGCCGACGACAGCTCGCGCCGCTCGGCCGACACCGTCGACAGGTGCAGGCGGGGCGCGCTGGGCAGCCGGCTGACGACGCTGCTGGCGCACAGCGGGCACTCGACCAGGCCGCGCTCGCACTGCGAACGGTAGTCCTCGTCCGACCCGAACCAGCCCTCGAAGGCGTGGTCGTGCTCGCAGCGCAGGTTCAGGACCTTCATGGCGCGATGATGCGTCAAGCGGCGGCGTTCGGGCCAGCCTGCCAGTGCAAATCCCAACGACCGGCGCGCCAATGCGTGAGCCATAGCATGCCGATCAGGGTCTTGGCGTCGGTCAGCTCGCCGCGCGCCGCCTGGGCCTCCAGCGCTTCCAGCGTGGTGATCTCGACGTCCAGGAACTCCCCGGCGTCCAGGTGGCGCTCGCCGGCCACCAGGCCGCGCGCGAACCAGACCTCGATGCCCTCGGTCGAGTAGGCGATCGCGTTGTGCAGGATGCCGGCCCGGGCCCATTCGGCGGCCCGGTAGCCGGTCTCCTCGGCCAGTTCGCGAATCGCACAGTTGATGACCGGCTCGCCGGCATCGAGCTTGCCGGCCGGGAACTCGACGAAGGCGCGGCCGACCGGGTAGCGGTACTGGCGCTCGACCACCAGCCGGCCGTCGTCGAGCAGCGGCACGATCATCACCGCGCCCGGGTGGACGACGTACTCGCGCTCGGCCTGGCCGCCATCGGGCAGGCGCACCGTATCCAGGCGCACGTCGAGGAGGCGCCCGCGGAAGACCTGGCGGCTGTCGACCTGCGTCTCGCGCAGATGGCTGGGCGCGTTCGCGTCCTCGTGCCGCTGCATCGCGGGCCGCCCGGTCAGCTGGCCAGCGCCAGGCGCACCGCGTCGGCGCACCAGCCCATCAGCCCGCCCGGCAGCAGCCCGAACAGCAGCACCGCGGCGCCGTTGGCGGCCAGCAGCGCGCGCACGCCGCCGCCGGTCGGCAGCAACGGTGCCGTGGCCTCGGCATCGTCGAAGTACATCGCCTTGACGACACGGAGGTAGTAGAAGGCGCCGATCAGCGACAGCAGCACCGCCACCACCGCCAGCACGATGTAGCCGGTCAGGTTGGTCGAGACCAGCGCCTGCAGCACCGCGAGCTTGGCGTAGAAGCCGACCGTCGGCGGGATGCCGGCCAGCGAGAACATGCACACGCCCATGATCGCGGCGAGCAGCGGGCTGCGCTGGTTCAGGCCCTTCAGGTCGGCGATCTGGTCGGCCTCGAAGCCCTGGCGCGCCATCAGCATGATCACGCCGAAAGTGCACAGCGTGGTCAGGAGGTAGGTGACCAGGTAGAACATCGACGAGCTGTAGCCGTTGGCCGCCGAGAAGGTGTTGCCCGAGATCTTGCTGACGGTGAAGCCCAGCAGCATGAAGCCGAGCTGCGCGATGGCCGAATAGGCCAGCATGCGCTTGAGGTTGGTCTGCGCGATCGCGGCGAGGTTGCCGATCACCATCGAGCCGACCGACAGCACGATCAGCATCTGCTGCCAGTCGGCGGCCAGCTCGATCATGCCCTCGACCAGCAGGCGGAAGGTGATCGCGAAGGCCGCCAGCTTGGGCGCGCCGGCGACCATCAGCGTCACCGCGGTCGGGGCGCCGTGGTAGACGTCGGGCACCCACATGTGGAAGGGCACCAAGCCGAGCTTGAAGCCCAGGCCGGCGACGACGAAGACCAGGCCGAAGACCAGCACCTGCTTGTTGATCTGGCCGACCGCGATGGCCTTGTAGACCTCGCCGTGATCGAGCGAGCCGGTGGCGCCGTACATCATCGACAGGCCGTACAGCAGGAAGCCGCTGGCCAGCGCGCCGAGCACGAAGTACTTCATCGCCGCCTCGGTCGACACCGCGTGGTCGCGACGCAGCGCGATCATCGCGTACAGGCTCAGCGACATCAGCTCCAGGCCGAGGTAGACGACGAGGAAGTTGTTGGCCGCGATCATCACCAGGATGCCGAGCAGCGCGAACAGCGACAGCGTGAAGAGCTCGCCCTTGAGCAGCTCGCGATCGGCCGCGTACGGCCGCCCGTAGACCAGCGACACCAGCACCGCGACGCAGGCAAAGAAGCCGAGCAGGTGGCCCATCGGGTCGGCCACCACCATGCCCTGCATCGCGACGAGCGTGAAGCCGCCGTCGAAGTAGGCCAGGTGCAGGCCGCCGACGGCGACCAGGGTCGCGACCGTCAGGCCCCAGGTCAGCGAGCGCTTCGGGGTGGTGTCGAAGAGGTCGACCAGCGCGATCGCGCAGGCCATCGCCAGCAGCAGGATCTCGGGGTAGACGGCGAGCCAGTTCATGTCGTTCATGGTGTGGCCTGGCATTCAGTTCAGCTTGGACTGGGCCACGTGCTTCAGCAGCTCGGTCACCGAGACCTGCATCACGTCGGTGAAGGGCTTGGGATGGATGCCCATCCACAGCACCGCGATGGCCAGCAGGGCCAGCATGAAGAACTCGCGCCGGCCGATGTCGACGAGCGCGCGCACGTCGTCGTTGGCGATCGCGCCGAAGTAGACGCGCTTGACCATCCACAGCGTGTAGGCGGCGCCGAACACCAGCGTCGTCGCGGCCAACAGGCCGAGCCAGAAGTTGAACTTGACGACGCCGAGGATGACCATCCACTCGCCGACGAAGCCGGCCGTGCCCGGCAGGCCGCAGTTGGCCATCGCGAACAGCAGCGCGAAGGCGGCGAACTTCGGCATGGTGTTGACGACGCCGCCGTAGGCCGAGATCTCGCGCGAATGCACCCGGTCGTACAGCACGCCGATGCACAGGAACATCGCGCCCGAGACGAAGCCGTGGCTGATCATCTGCACGATGCCGCCGGCCACGCCGAGCTCGTTGAAGACGAAGAAGCCGAGCGTGACGAAGCCCATGTGCGCCACCGAGGAGTAGGCGACGAGCTTCTTCATGTCGTTCTGCACCAGCGCGACCAGGCCGATGTAGAGCACCGCGATCAGCGAGAGCGTGATCATCAGCCCGGCCCAGGCATGGCTGGCGTCGGGCACGATGGGCATCGAGAAGCGCAGGAAGCCGTAGGCCCCGAGCTTCAGCATGATGGCCGCCAGCACGACCGATCCGCCGGTCGGCGCCTCGACGTGCGCGTCGGGCAGCCAGGTATGGACCGGCCACATCGGCACCTTGACCGCGAAGGCGGCGAGGAAGGCGAAGAACAGCAGGGTCTGCGCCGTCATCGGCAGCGGCAGCGTGTGCCATTCGAGGATCTCGAAGCTGCCGCCCGACTTGTAGTACAGGTAGATCAGCGCCACCAGCATCAGCAGCGAACCGAGCAGCGTGTAGAGGAAGAACTTGAAGGCCGCGTAGACGCGCCGCGGCCCACCCCAGATGCCGATGATGATGTACATCGGGATCAGCGTGGCCTCGAAGAACACGTAGAACAGC
>CAZUUU010000021.1:0-32619 GCA_964622685.1 uncultured Methylibium sp. | reverse complement strand
GCCCACGGCGGCGGCCCGCCGTCCCTCGTCGTCCTGCGGCACCGGCCCGGGGCGGTAGACCGGCAACAGCAGCAGGAAACCCCGGCCGGGCTGCCCGTCGGCCTGGACCAGCGTGATCGGTGCGGTGAGGTGCGGCGCGTTCTCCACCATCGCCGCTTCGGACGCTGTGCGGCGGGATGCCTCGGACGCGATGTCCAGCCCGGTCGCGCCGGCATTGCGGTCGGTCGGGTGGATGTACTGGATGACACGCCGTTCGCCGTCGTGGGCGGCCAGCTCCCGGATCGCGAAGTCGCCGGCGCCGTCGGCCCGCGCCGCGGCCACGAAGTCGGCCTCGCCGGCACGCGGCACACGCCGGATGTAGCCCATGCCGCGCGCACCCGGAAACTCGCGGTCCATGTCGCGCGTGCTCGTGTAGCGCTCGACCGCAGCGCGCGTGAGCCGGTCGGGGCCGACCGCCACCACGGCGCCGCGCAGTCCGCGCAGCCCGTACTCGTAGAGGCCGAGGCGCTCGCGGATCAGCGCTTCGTACTCGTTGCTGAGCGCATCGAACTGCTCGGCCAGCGAGGCCTCGTTGGAGGCGCGCAGCTGCAGGGCCGCGCCGAGGCTGACGGCCAGGCCGACCAGCGCGACCAGGACGGCGAAGCGAAGACTCCGGTCGAAGGCAGGCATCGCGTCGAGGCTGACGAGCCCCCCGTCAGTCGCCGATGGACTGCGGCACGTCGTCGCTGCCGATCAGGGTCCAGAAGGCGCGAGCGCGGCCGGCGGCCTTGGCCCGGTACAGCGCCCGATCGGCCGCGGCGACCAGCGTCTCCGGGTCGACCGTGCGTCGCCCCGGCTCGGCCGGCGCGATGCAGGCCAGCCCGAGGCTGGTCGTGAGGATCGGGCCGCTCGGCGACGCGCCGTGCGGGAGGGCGCGGGCGGCGACGGCCGCGAGCCAGTGATGGGCCAGGTTCATGGCGCCGGCAGCTGAGGTGTCGGGGAGCAAAGCCACGAACTCCTCGCCGCCGTAGCGCGCCGCCAGGTCCGCCGGGCGCCGCAAGGAATTGACGAGCAGGTGGGCCACCACGCGAAGGCATTCGTCTCCGGCTTGATGACCATGGTGGTCGTTGTAGCGCTTGAAGTGATCGATGTCGATCATGATCAAGGCCAGGGGCGCACCGCTGCGCTGCGATCGGTCGCACTCGACCGCGAGCCGGTCGTCGAACATCCGCCGGTTGGCCAGGCCGGTCAGCCCGTCCTCGTCGGCCAGGCGCCGGAGGGCGCGAATCATCTGCAGCAGGCGCAGCTGCATCGCGACGCGGGCGCGCACCACGCCGGGATTGATCGGCTTGCTGATGAAGTCGGCGGCGCCCAGGTCGAAGACCGAGGCCTCGACGTGGGCCTCGCTGTGGCTGGTGACGAAGATGATCGCGGTGTCGGCCAGCTGCGGATGCGTCTTCAGTTCGACGCACAGCGCAAAGCCGCTGAGCTCGGGCATCTCGGCATCCAGCAGGATGACGTCGGGCGGATCCTCCAGCGCCAGCCGCAGGGCATCGTGGCCCCGCGTGGCGAAGCGCAGGTCGGGATAGCCGTCGAGGGTCCGCCGCAGGGCCTGGATCGTGGACGGATCATCGTCGACCAGCAGGAGCTTCCCGGCGGAGGCCTGCGCGGACAGGAGGTGGTGCCGCGCGCTCATGGAGCATGGGCGGACGCGGCGGACCATCGCACGGTGAAACGGCTGCCCTTGCCGATGCGGCTGGCGACGCTGAGCTGGGCGCCCATCGCCTCGACCAGCTTGCGGGTCAGCGCCAGCCCGAGCCCGGTGCCGGCGATGCCCGACTGCTCCCGACCCAGCCGGTTGAAGGGCTCGAACAGTGCCGACAGCTGCTGCGCATCCATGCCCAGGCCGTTGTCCTCGACCTTCACCTGGGCGCCGCCGCGGCTCGACGCGACCGTCACCCCCACCCAGCCGCCCGGCCGGTTGTACTTGATCGCGTTCGACAGCAGGTTCAGCAGGCACTGCAACCAGCGGGCCGGGTCGGCCACGACGACGACCGGCTCATCCGGCAGCCGCACCTCGACCGTCACGGCGGCGGCCTGGGCCTGCGGGCCGACGGCGGCGAGGGCTTCGCGCACCACCTGGGCCAGGTCGACCGGCTTGTGTTCGACGCTGAACTGGCCGCCTGCCAGCCGCCCGAGGTCGGAGACGTCGCGCATCAGCGCCTGGAGGTGCCGAGCGGCCGACTGGATCAGCCCGATGCGGTGGGCCTGCTCGGGTGTCGGCGGCTGCGTGGCGTCGTCGGCGATCAGCTGGGCGAAGCCCTGGATCACGTTCAAGGGGTTGCCGATCTCGTGGGCCAGCGTGGACAGCGTCAGGGCCGTCGCGCGTGCCGCCGATTCGGCGGCGCCGCGGGCGCGTTGCTCGGCCTCCAGCCGATCGCGGTCGCGCATGTCGTGCAGCGTCACCGTCGTCAGGGCCTCGGGGCCGTCGTCGATGTGCGACCAGCGGGCCTCGACCATCGCCGAATCGCCGTTGGCCAGCAGCGCCTGCAGTCTCGTCGCGGGGTGCCGGACGTCGCCGATCGGTGCCGTGGCCGCCGCCTCGGCGCCGGCACGGTAGGTCGCCGCGTCCGCCGGAGCGAACAGGCTGGTGACGTCGCAGCCGATCGTGCCTTCGACCGAACGCCCGAACAGCTGGCTGGCCTCGGCGTTGAACAGGACGATGCGGCCTTGCGCGTCGGTGCACAGGATCGGATCGGGGGCCGAAGCCAGGATGTCGGCGACCCGCGCCTGCGCGATGCGGCGCCCGTGCTGGCGGACTGCCAGCAGGGCATCGTCGACATCGCGGTGCAGGCGCAGCAGGTTGTTGACCCTGGCGCGCAGGACCGAGGCGACGTAGGGTTTGGCGACGAAGTCGGCGGCGCCGAGATCGAGTGCGTGCATCTCGCTCTGCAGGTCGGCGTAGCGGGTCACGAAGACCACCGGTATCTGCGACGTCTCGGGCCGGGCCTTCAGGCTGCGGTAGGCGCTGTAGCCGTCGACGCCGGGCATCCGCGCGTCGAGCAGGACCAGGGAGGGCCGGATCTTCTCGGCCATCGAAGGCAGCTGCGAGCCGTCGGTGGCGAAGTAGCAGTCGGCGATCCCCTTGAGGCTCTGGCTCATCATCTTGATCGCCGTGATGTCGTCGTCCACGATCAGGATGCGCGGGAGCGTCGGCTGGGACGCGGCGTCGTCCCCGGCGGCCGGCGCCTCCAGGCGGCGCTGCAGCTGGAGGTCGCGCAACTGCAACTGCAGCCGCACGCGGGCCGTCACCTGGGCGGGCTGGACCGGCTTGGCGATGAAGTCGCAGGCGCCCTGGCGCAGGGCCGAGGCCTCGAAGGCCGGATCGTCATGGCTGGTCACGATGATCAGCGGGACGTCCCGCAGCAGGGCGTCTTCCCGGAAGGCCTGGCAGACGTCGAAGCCGCTCATGCCGGGCATCTCGGCGTCGAGCAGGACCAGGTCGGGCCGCGACTCGCGCGCAAGGCGCATCGCTTCGTAGCCCGAGGTCGCGAACCGATGGCGGTGCTGCGGGAGGATGCGACTCAGCACGCGGATCGCGGTCGGATCGTCATCGACGAGCAGCAGATCGGCAGCGTGCATGCGGGACTTCGGACCCGGCTTGGCGGATACGAACGTTGGTGGGCGGCGGCCGCAGTGTCCTCCGCGGCCCCGCGGGCGTCTGTGGGGAAATCTCGATGCCGGGCGTCGGTGGCACGGAGCGATCGTGACGCATGCCCCCGTTGTGGCTGCGCCGCAACCCGGCGGTCAGCCCGTCCCGGGTCAGATCTCCAGGTTGTCGATCAGCCGGGTCTTGCCCAGCTTGGCGGCCGCCAGGACGACCAGCGGCTCCTTGGCGTCGATCTGCCCGGCCGTCGGCGGCTGCAGGTCGCTGCGGCGGCGCAGGGCGACGTAGTCGGGTACCCAGCCGCGGGATCGCAGGCCGTCCATCGCGCGCTGCTCGATCGCGCCCAGGTCGCGCTCGCCGTAGTCCAGCCCCGCCGGGATCTTGCGCAGCGCGGCCGCGAGTTGCGGCGCCTCGGCGCGTTCGGCCTCGCTGAGGTAGCCGTTGCGCGAGCTGAGCGCCAGGCCGTCGTCGGCGCGCGCGGTCTCGCCGGCGACGATGTCGATGGGCAATGCGAACTGGCGCACCAGGCCGCGCAGCACCATCAGCTGCTGGTAGTCCTTCTTGCCGAACACCGCGACGCGCGGCTGCACGCACTGGAAGAGCTTCATCACCACCGTCGACACGCCGGTGAAGAAGCCGGGCCGGAACTGGCCTTCCAGGATGTCGGCCAGTTCGGGCGGCGGCAGCAGCTTGTAGGTCTGCGGCTCGGGGTAGAGCTCGGCTTCGTCGGGCGCGAACACGACGTTGCAGCCCACGCCCTTGAGCAGCTCGCAGTCGCGCTCCAGCGTGCGCGGGTAGCGGTCGAAGTCCTCGTGCGGCGCGAACTGCAGGCGGTTGACGAAGATGCTGGCGACCACCGGGCCGCCGTGCTCGCGCGCCAGCTTGATCAGCGCCAGGTGGCCGTCGTGCAGGTTGCCCATGGTCGGCACGAAGGCCGGCGCCTTGGCCCCGGCGAGGGCCTGGCGCAGATCGGCGATGGTGTGGACGACGCGCATGTTCTCGGGTTCAGTAGGCGTTGGTCGCCTCGTCGGGGAAGCTGCCGTCCTTGACGGCGGCGACGTAGCGGCGCACCGCGTCCTCGATCGAGGTGGCGCCTTCCATGAAGTTGCGGACGAAGCGCGGCAGCTTGCCGCGCGACACGCCCAGCATGTCGTGCAGCACCAGCACCTGGCCGGCGGTGCCGGCGCCGGCGCCGATGCCGATGGTCATCAGGCCCGGGTTGTCGGCCTGCACCTGCTTCGCGACGGCCGAGGGCATCAGCTCCAGCACCATCATCGCGGCACCCGCGTCGGCCAGGGCCTTGGCGTGGCGGCGCAGGGTCTCGGCGCCGGCGGCGTCCTTGCCCTGGATGCGGTAGCCGCCGAGCGCGTGCACGCTCTGCGGCGTGAGGCCGAGGTGGGCGCAGACCGGGACGCCGCGCTCGACGAGGAAGTGCACGGTCTCGGGCGTCCAGCCGCCGCCTTCGAGCTTGACCATCTGCGCGCCGGCCGCCATCAGCGTGCCGGCGTTGCGCAGCGCCTGGACCGGATTCTCCTGGTAGCTGCCGAAGGGCATGTCGGCGATCACGAAGGCCGACTTGTTGCCGCGCACCGTGCTGCGCGTGTGGTAGCCGATCTGCTCCATCGTCACCGACAGCGTGCTCGGCTGGCCCTTGAGCACCATGCCGAGCGAGTCGCCGATCAGGATGCAGTCGATGCCGGCCGCGTCGACCAGCGCGGCGAAGCTGGCGTCGTAGGCCGTCAGCATCGCGATTTTCTCGCCGCGCGCGTGCATCTCGCGCAGCGTGTGCAGCGTGACCGGCTTGCGCGCCGGGGCGGTGGCATTGGCTTGTGCGGGCGAGGCGTGGCTGCTCATAGGCCCTCGAGTGTGGAGGAAGTGGTCTGCGGCCGTTGCGGACGCTTCGGTCGCATTCTGCGGGCTCTCAAGCCCGGACGACCACGCGGGACGCCGAGCGAAGGTTCGCCCACAGACCCAGGACGGCCGGGAAGCACCAGAACACCGCGATCAGCACGGCCCAGATCGCCGACACCGGCAGCCGCACCAGAACCAGAGGAGCCATAACGAGGTGCAAGCACAGGACGATCGTGCATGCCTTCCAGGCCCAGCGCCTGAGCTCGATGCCGAGGAACATGACGACGACGTAGACGGACAGCGCGTATGCAGCGAAGCCAAGCCATGCGATACCGAACGTCGCGGTCTGTCCGTGCAGGAACGAACTCAGCGCCGCGTAAAGCGCGGCGCAGATGGCGAGGCAGACGGACGACAGACCAAGACGATCCTGCATGCTGCTGCGCGGGCGCGACGAGTGGGGCGGTGATGACGAACTCTGGGGCGGCGGATTCTAGCGAGGCGCTCTCACCCCGCTGGCGGCCGGGAAGAAGCCAGCGCGCAAGTGCCAGGTGCACCGACCGGGCAGCGCCCGCCCAGCAGCCGCCGTGGATCCGGCTCCGCCGGTCCGCCAGCGGCGCCCCCTGGAGGGGGAGCGGCGAAGCCGCAACGGGGGTGGGTCACGTCAGCTCGGCGTGTAGGCGAGCCTCACGTACAACGGCGCGAAGGCCTCGGCCTGCGTGACCTCGATCAGGTGCTCGCGCGCCAGCTCGAGCATCGCGATGAAGGTCACGACGACGACCTGCGGGCCGCGGCGGGCGTCGAACAGGTCCTCGAACAGCGCGAAGCGCCGGCCCTGCAGGCGCTTGAGGACGATGCTCATGTGCTCGCGCACCGACAGCTCCTCGCGCGTGATGTGGTGGTGCTGCACCAGCCGGGCGCGCTTGAGGATGTCGAGCCAGGCCTCGCGCAGCTCGTCGACGGCGACCTCGGGCCAGCGCGGCTGCAGCGAGGCCTCGACGTGCACCTGCGCGCGCAGGAAATCGCGGCCCAGCAGCGGCAGCGCATCGATCTTCGCGGCGGCCAGCTTCATCTGCTCGTACTCGAGCAGGCGGCGCACCAGCTCGGCACGCGGGTCCTCGGGCTCCTTGCCCTCTTCGCTGCGCTTGGGCGGCAGCAGCATGCGCGACTTGATCTCGATCAGCATCGCCGCCATCAGCAGGTACTCGGCCGCCAGCTCGAGGTTGCGCTTGCGGATCTGCTCGACGTAGGTCAGGTACTGGCGCGTGACATCCGCCATCGGGATGTCGAGGATGTTGAAGTTCTGCTTGCGGATCAGGTAGAGCAGCAGGTCCAGCGGGCCCTCGAAGGTCTCGAGGAAGACCTCCAGCGCGTCGGGCGGGATGTAGAGGTCGGTCGGCAGCGCGAACAGCGGCTCGCCGTACAGGCGCGCCAGCGCGATCTGGTCGATCGTCTCGGGTACCGGGGCGACCGGCGGCGGCAGCACGGTCGAATCGGCGGACCGATCCGCTGACAAGGTCCCGGACAAGGCCGTCAGCCCTTGGTCTGGTAGACGTAGGGCTGCTGCGGCACGCGCGACTCGCGCTGCTCGGCCGTGGCCTGCGGGTCCTGCGGGCGGTCCCACAGCAGGGCGCGGCCCTGGCGCTGCTTTTCCTCGAGCTTCGGGTCGCGCTGCTTCAGCGTCGCGATGAAGTCGGTCACGTCGGACCGGTAGGGCTTCCAGAACAGGGGCATGGCGGGCGGCCTTAGAGTCGAGGCCGCATTTTACCGGGGGTGATCATGCGGCCAGGGTGGATCGTCGTGGGCGCGGGGCTGGCGCTGCTGGCCTCGCTGGTCGGCTGCGACCAGAACCGCATCGCGAAGCTGGAGGAGGGCGTCTCGACCGAGGCGCAGGTGCGTGCCGCCTTCGGCGAGCCGCTGGCCGTGCATGCCGAGCCCGGCGGGGCACGCACGCTGGAGTACACGCGCCAGCCCGAGGGCACGGCGAACTACATGATCACGATCGGCCCCGACGGCGTGATGAGCGCGCTGCGCCAGGTGCTGGCGCCGGCCTACTTCGCCAGGGTCCAGCCCGGCATGACGCGCGAGGAGGTGCGCCGCCTGCTGGGCCAGCCGGCCAAGGAGTGGGAGTTCCCGCTGAAGCAGGAGAGCGTCTGGGATTGGCGCTGGCGCGACGGCCAGCAGGGCATGATGTTCAGCGCCACCTTCGATGCGCAGGGGCGCGTGCTGCACGCGTCCAGCGCCATCGATCCGCGCGAGATCCAGCAGGGCGGGTACTGACGCCCCCCCGTTGCGGCTGCTTGGGCAAGCGCGCGATGCGCAGGTGTCGGTGTCACTGAACCGTCACTGTCATCTGCGCATGCCATAGTGAGCCGGTGACCGAGATCGAGCTCAAGCTGGCCATTCCCCCGTCCGCGCTGGCGGCCGTCGCGCGCGCGGTCGGCACGGCCACCGCGCGACGCCAGCGCCTGCAGGCGATCTACTTCGACACCGCCGACCGGCGCCTGGCGGCGGCCGGCATCGCGCTGCGGCTGCGCAAGGAGGGCCGGCGCTGGGTACAGACGCTCAAGCTCGGGCCCGCGCACGGCATGGCGCGCGGCGAGCACAACGTCGACCTGCGCGTGCCGGCCGGCCTGCAGCCCGCGCTCGACCCCGCGCTGCACGCCGACACGCCGATCGGCCGGGCGCTGGCCGTCGCGCTGCAGCCGCGCGACGGCGAGGTGGCGCCCGCGCTGCTGCCGCTGTACCGCACCGACGTGACGCGCCTCGCGCGGCCGCTGCGCAGCCGGCGCGGCAGCGTCGAGCTGGCGCTCGATCGCGGCGAGATCGTCGCCCGCGGCGCCGATGGCGTCGACCGCCGCTGGCCGGTGTGCGAACTCGAGGTCGAGCTGCTGAGCGGCAGCCCGCTCGCCGTGGCCGAGGTCGCGCGCCGCTTCGCGCGGTCCCACGGCCTGTGGCTCGACACGCGGACCAAGGCCGAGCGCGGTGACCGCCTGGCGCGCGGCCTCGCGGCCGGCGAAGGGGTGCCCGCGGTCAAGGCCGAGCCGGTGCGCCTGCGCAAGGACATGGCGCCCCTCGAAGCCTGGGCGGCCGTGCTGCGCAATCTGCTGGCCCAGGCCCTGCCGAACTGGAGCGAGCTGGCCGGCGGCAGCGGCCGCGCCGAGCACGTGCACCAGCTGCGCGTGGCGCTGCGGCGGCTGCGATCGGCCGAGCGCTGCTTCGCCGGCTGGCCCGGCGTGCCCGAGGCGCCGTGGCGCGAGGCGGTGGCCGGACTGTTCCGCACCCTCGGCGCGACGCGCGACCGCGACGTGCTGGCCTCCGGCCTGCAACCCGAGATCGACGCGGCGCTGGCGACCCAGGGGCTGCCGCCGATGGCCTGGCCGACGGCCCATGCGCCCGACTGGACCGGGCAGGTCCTGCACGAGCCCGGCATCGTGCTGATCGAGCTGCTGGCCTACGCGGCCGAGATGCAGCAGCTGGCCGGCAGCCGCACCGAAGACGCGACCCTGGCGACGCTGGCGGCCGATCGGCTGCAGGCCTGGCATGCCCAGGTGCGCCGCGACGCGAAGCGCTTCGACACGCTGGACGACGAGGCCCGGCACCGCCTGCGCAAGCGCGTCAAGCGGCTGCGCTATGCGGCCGAGTTCAGCGCGGCGCTGTTCCCGAAGCGCGCGGTCGAGCGCTTCATGGCGCCGCTGCGCGCCGCACAGGAGCGGCTGGGCGAGTTCAACGACGTCTGCGTGGCCCAGGCGGCCTGCCGGTCGCTGGCCGACGGCGTGCCGCAGGCCTGGTTCGCGCTGGGCTGGCTGGCCGCGCGCCGCGACCTGACGCTGGCCGATGGCGCCGCCGCGCTGCAGCGGCTGCGCAAGGTCGAGCCGTTCTGGCGCTGATTCCGGCGCGGGGTCAGGACCCGGCGGCGTCGGCCAGCGGCGCCGCGCGCGCCAGTGCATCGGCCAGGCTGGCGGCGATGGCCGCGTCGCCCAGGCCGGCGGCGATGCCGCTGCGGCGCAGCTTCTCCAGCGGCTGCTCGTTGACCTCGCACAGCAGCAGCGCGATGCCGCGCCGCTGCAGCGTGCGGTGCAGCTGCGACAGCGCCTCCAGGCCGCTCGCGTCGAGCGAGATCAGGCGGTGCATCTCCAGCACCAGCACCCGCGTGCCGGCCGGCAGCTCGTCGGCCAGCGCCTCGATCTTGGTCACCGCGCCGAAGAACAGCGCGCCGTAGAGCCGGCGCACCGCGATGCCCGGCGGCGACTCGGGCAGCGGGTCGACGCGGAACAGCGCGCTCATGCGGACGATGAAGAAGGCACAGGCCAGCACCAGGCCGACCTCGACCGCCACCGTCAGATCGAAGACCACCGTCAGCGCGAAGCTGCCGAGCAGGATCACGCGGTAGGACAGGCTGAAGTGGCGCAGTCGCGCGAACTCGTGCCACTCGCCCATGTTCCAGGCCGCGTACAGCAGGATGCCGGCCAGCGCCGCCAGCGGTACGTGCACCGCCAGCGGCGCGGCCACCAGCACGATGGCCAGCAGCACCAGCGCGTGGACGATGCCGGCGACCGGGCTGGTGGCGCCGGCGCGCACGTTGGTCGCGGTGCGCGCGATCGTGCCGGTGGCCGGCATGCCGCCGAACCACGGCGTCACGAAGTTGGCGATGCCCTGGGCCATCAACTCCTGGTTCGGGTCGTGGCGGCGCTGCGGGCCCAGGTTGTCGGCGATGCGCGCGCACAGCAGCGACTCGATCGCGCCGAGCAGCGCGATCGTCAGCGTCGGCACGAACAGCAGCTTGGCGGTGGCCCAGTTGAACTCGGGGAAGTCGAAGCGCGGCAGCGCCTGCGGGATCGCGCCGAAGCGCGAGCCGATGGTCTCGACCGGCAGGTGCAGCAGCAGCGTGGCCAGCGTCAGCGTGACCAGCGCGACGATCGGCCCCGGCAGGCGCGCGGCGACGCGCCCGGCGCCGCTGTTGACCAGCGCGCCGGGCAGCGCGGGGCCGGTGTCGCGCCGCCACAGCCGCGGCCACAGCATCAGCCCGCCGAAGCACAGCGCGCCGATCGCCAGGGCCCAGGGGTTGAAGCTGTCGAGGTGGCGCGCCAGCACGCCGATCTGGCTGAAGAAGTCGGCCGGCAGCTTGGGCGTGGTCAGGCCCAGCAGGTCCTTCAGCTGCGACAGCGCGATCAGCACCGCGATGCCGTTGGTGAAGCCGATGACGATGGCGACCGGGATGTAGCGCACCAGGCCGCCCAGCTTGAGCCAGCCCAGCAGGAACAGCAGCACGCCGGCCAGCATCGTCGCGATCAGCAGGTTGGCTAGGCCGTAGCGCTCGACGATGCCGTAGACGATGACGATGAAGGCGCCGGCCGGCCCGCCGATCTGCACGCTCGACCCACCCAGCAGCGAGATCAGCAGCCCGGCGATGATCGCGGTGAAGAGCCCTTGCTCGGGCTTCAGGCCGGAGGCGATGGCGAAGGCCATCGCCAGCGGCAGCGCGACGATCGCGACGGTGATGCCGGCGCCGGCGTCGGCACCGAAGCGATGGCGGTCGTAGCCGGCCAGGTCATCGAGCAGGCGCGGGCGAAAGCGCGCCAGTTCGATGCCGAGGAGCCGGTCCGGCAGCTTCACCGGGTGCCCCGTGCCGCCTCAGCGCACGCGCAGTCCCGGCACCGCGCCGGGCGTGGGCTCGAGCAGGTAGAGCCCCGGGTGCGCCTTCTCGTCGGCGTGCGACGCGGCCAGCACCATGCCTTCGCTGAGGCCGAACTTCATCTTGCGCGGCGCCAGGTTGGCGACCATCACCGTGAACTTGCCGACCAGGTCCTCGGGCGCGAAGGCGGACTGGATGCCGCTGAAGACGTTGCGCGTCTTGCCTTCGCCGACGTCGAGCGTGAGCTGCAGCAGCTTGCTGCTGCCCTCGACCCGCTTCGCGTCGACGATCTTCGCGAGCCGCAGGTCGACCTTGGCGAAGTCGTCGATGGTGATCGTCGGCGCGAGGTCCTCGCCACCGGGCTGGACGACTTCGGCGGCGGGGGGCTCGAACAGGGCGTCGAGTTGCTTGGGGTCGACGCGTTGCATGAGGTGGGTATAGCCATTGATGACGTGCCCCGCGCCGAGGGGCTGCGAGGCGTTCTCGAAGGTCAGCGGATCGCAGTTGAGAAAACGTTCGGCGTTCGCGGCCAAGGCCGGAAGGATGGGCTTGAGGCATGCAGTGATGACGCGAAACATCTCAACGCATGCCGAGCAAACCTCCTGTGCCTTCGCTTCGTTGCCCTCCTTGACCAGTTTCCAGGGCGCCGAGCTGTCGAAAGCGAGGTTGACGCGATCGGCAAAGGCCATGATCTCCCGAATGGCCTTGCCGTACTCCCTCGCTTCGTAGTTCGCCTGGACGATGTCGAGCAGAGCCCTGGGATTCATGTTCGAGTCGAACTCGAAGTTCGACGTCACCAGCGTGCTGCCGAAGCGGTCGTTCAGAAACTTTGCGGCGCGGCTGGCGATGTTGACGTACTTCCCCACCAGATCGCTGTTCACCCGCGCCACGAAGTCGTCCGGGTTGAAGTCGATGTCCTCGACCTTGCCGTTCAGCTTGGCCGCGATGTAGTAGCGCAGCCACTCGGCGTTCATGCCGAGTTCCAGGTAGCGCAGCGGCGAGATGCCGGTGCCGCGGCTCTTGCTCATCTTCTCGCCGCTGACGGTGATGAAGCCGTGCACGAAGACGTGGTCGGGCGTCTTGCGGCCGCTGAAGTGCAGCATGGCCGGCCAGAACAGCGTGTGGAAGTAGGTGATGTCCTTGCCGATGAAGTGCACCTGCTCGGTGTTCGGGTCGGCCATGAAGGCGTCGAACGACATGGGCTCGCCGTTGGCTCGGGTGCCGATCCTGTCGAAGTAGTTCTTCAGCGACGCGAGGTAGCCGATCGGCGCGTCGAGCCAGACGTAGAAGTACTTGCCCGGCGCGTCGGGGATCTCGATGCCGAAGTAGGGCGCGTCGCGGCTGATGTCCCAGTCGGCCAGGCCGCCGTGGCCCTGCTCGTCGACGACGAACCACTCCTTGATCTTGTTGAGCACCTCGGGCTGCAGCCGCGGCGCGCCGTTCGGCGCCGTGCCGTGCGTCCAGTCCTTCAGGAAGTCGATGCAGCGCTGCGAGCTGAGCTGGAAGAAGTGGTGCTCGCTGCTCTTCATGACCGGCGTGGCGCCGGTCAGCGTCGAATACGGGTTCTTCAGCTCGGTGGGCGCGTAGACCGCGCCGCAGACCTCGCAGTTGTCGCCGTACTGGTCCTTGGCACCGCAGCGCGGGCACTCGCCCTTGACGTAGCGGTCCGGCAGGAACATCTGCTTGACGGGGTCGAAGAACTGCTCGACCGGGCGCGTGAAGATCAGGCCGTTCTTGCGCAGTGCGCGGTAGGTGTCCTGGGCGAGCTGGTGGTTCTCGGGGCCGTCGGTCGAGTGCCAGTTGTCGAAGCCGATGTGGAAGCCGTCGAGGTACTGCTTGCGGCCCGCCGCGATATCGGCAACGAACTGTTGCGGCGTCTTGCCGGCCTTCTCGGCCGCGATCATGATCGGCGCGCCGTGCGCGTCGTCGGCGCAGACGAAGTGGACCTCGTGCCCCTGCATCCGCTGGAAGCGCACCCAGATGTCGGCCTGGATGTACTCCATCATGTGCCCCACGTGGAAGGGCGCGTTGGCGTAGGGCAGGGCGGTGGTGACGAACAGCTGGCGCGACATGGACGTGGGACGAGGCGAGGGGCGCCGCAGCCGGTGCGGCTCGTGGTCGAAGATGACGAAAAGATTGTAGGTCCCGCCCTCCGATAATCCGCCGATGGCCGAACGTTCGGATCTTGCGTGGCGCTTCCCGCTCGCCTTCGGCGCGCTGGTGCTGTGCCTGTTCGTGCTGCTGTTCGTCAGCTGGCGCAGCTACGGCGAATGGCAGTCCGCGCAGCGCGCCCAGCTCCAGGCCGAGAAGCTGCTGGCGCAGCTCGCCGCGCTGGAGCGCCAGGTCACGCCCGATGCGGCGCTGGCGCTGTGCGCGGCCAGCGGCGCGATGCCGGGCGCGCCCGCCGCATCGGCCGCCGGCGACTGGGCCGGCACGCTGGTCGTGCTGCGGCGCCTGGTGGCGGGCGACGCGGCGCAGCTGCAGCGCATCGGCACGCTCGACGGCCTGCTGCAGGAGTGGCAGCAGCTCTACGTGCAGCCGCTGCAGCGCGCCTGCGGCGAGGGACAGCGCCTGGGCTCGGCCTACGTGCAGTCGCTGTACCGCGTGGCCGAGGACACGCGCGCGCGCGCCGTCTCGACGATCGCCGGCCTGCAGAACGCGGCCGCGGGCCAGCAGTCGGCGCTGGCGGCGCAGCTGCAGACCAGCACCGACGCGAACCGCCGGCTGTTCGTCCTGACCGGTGCGGCGGCGCTGCTGCTGGGCATCGTGTCGCTGCTGGCGATGCGCGGCTTCACGGCGCAGCTGACCGAGTCGAGCCGCGCGCTGCGCCGCGAGGCCACCGAGCGCGGCGTCGCCAAGGAGCAGCTGCTGGACTCGCAGCGCCGGCTGCGCATGCTGCTCGAGCACATCTCCGACGCGGTGATCGCCTTCGACGCCCAGGGCAAGATCCAGTGGCTCAACCCGGCCGGCGAGCTGCTGTTCCGCCGCTCGCGCCAGAGCGTCAGCACCGAGCCGATCGCCGTGCTGATCCCCGCGCTGGCCGAGGACCTGGACTGGCCGGTGACCCAGCCGCAGGCCGAGCTCGACGGCCTGTCGCCGGCCCCGTGGACCGCGCGGCGCGACACCGTGACCGGCCTGCGCCCGCAGCCCGACGGCGAGTTCCCGCTCGAGATCGCGCTGGTGCAGACGCAGGTCGAGGGCGACCGCATCGGCATCTGCCTGTGCCGCGACCTGAGCGAGACCGACCGCGTCGAGCGCCTGAAGAGCGGCTTCCTCGACTCGGTGCGCGGCGAGCTGCACGAGCCGCTGCGCAGCATCCGCGACGCGCTGGCCTCGATCGACGGGCCGGCCGACAGCCCGGCCGAGGCGCGCCTGCGCATCGCGCGCCGCGACAGCGAGCGGCTGCTGCAGCTCACCGACGACCTGCTCGAGATGGAGCGCCTGCGCAGCGGCGAGGAGCCGATGGCGATCACGGCGCTGGACCTCGGGCAGGCGGCGCGGCTCGCGCTCGAGGCCGGCCGGCCCGCGGCGCAGCGGCACCAGGTCGAGCTGCGTCTGCTGGGCGACGGCGAGCCGCTGCCGGTGCAGGCCGACCCCGAGCACCTGGCGCAGGCGCTGGACCGGCTGGTCGCGCGGGCGATCGACGCCTCGCCGCTGGGCGGCGAGGTCGAGATCGTGACCGGCCGGCGCGAGGACGAGGCGGTGGCCTGGGTCATCGACAGCGGCCCCGGCCTGCCCGATACGGCCGCCGAGCAGCTGTTCGAGCCCTTCGCGCCCGGCGACGCCGAGGGCGGCGCGCGTCGCGGCAGCAGCCTGGGCCTGCCGATCTGCAGGTTGCTGGTCGAGCGGACCGGCGGCCGCATCGGCATCGGCGCGCCGCAGGAGGGACGGGGCGCGGCGCTGTGGATTTCCCTGCCCCTGCGCACCGGGGGGCGGTAGCGCACACGGCCGGCTCGGGAGGAGGCGCTCGGCTAGACTCGCCGCCTGTTCTGTACCCCCTTGCATAGGCTTTCATGTCCCAGTCCCCGACCGATGCCGGTCTGCTTGCCGCACTGACGAAGGTCGTCGACCCCAACACCGGCCGCGACTTCGTCTCGACGCGGCAGCTGAAGAACCTCAAGGTCGAGGGCGGCGACGTGGCCTTCGACGTCGAGCTCGGCTACCCGGCCAAGAGCCAGATCCCGGCGCTGCGCAAGGCGCTGATCGCCGCGGCGCGCAGCGTGCCCGGTGTCGAGAACGTCAGCGCCAACCTCGCGACCAAGGTGATCCCGCATGCCGTGCAGCGCGGCGTGCAGCTGATGCCGCGCATCAAGAACATCGTCGCGGTGGCCTCGGGCAAGGGCGGCGTCGGCAAGAGCACGACCGCGGTCAACCTGGCGCTGGCGCTGGCCGCCGAAGGCGCGGCCGTCGGCATCCTCGACGCCGACATCTACGGCCCCAGCCAGCCGATGATGCTGGGCATCTCGGGCCGGCCCGAGAGCGCCGACGGCCAGAGCATGGAGCCGCTCGAGAACTACGGCGTGCAGGTGATGTCGATCGGCTTCCTGATCGAGCCCGACAACCCGATGATCTGGCGCGGCCCGATGGTCACGCAGGCGCTCGAGCAGATGCTCAAGCAGACCAACTGGCGCGACCTCGACTACCTGATCGTCGACATGCCGCCCGGCACCGGCGACATCCAGCTGACGCTGTCGCAGAAGGTGCCGCTGACCGGCGCGGTGATCGTCACGACGCCGCAGGACATCGCGCTGCTCGACGCGCGCAAGGGCCTGAAGATGTTCGAGAAGGTCGGCGTGCCCATCCTCGGCGTGGTCGAGAACATGGCCGTGCACGTGTGCTCGAACTGCGGCCACACCGAGCACATCTTCGGTGCCGACGGCGGCAAGCGCATGAGCGAGGAGTACGGCGTCGCCTACCTCGGCGGCCTGCCGCTGAACCTCAGCATCCGCGAGCAGGCCGATGCCGGCCGGCCCACCGTCGTCAGCGACCCGGACGGCGAGATCGCCTCGATCTACAAGGCCGTCGCGCGCCAGATCGCCGTGAAGATCGCCGAGAAGGCCAAGGACTACTCGGCCAAGTTCCCGACGATCTCGATCTCCAAGACGACCTGAGATGGACAAGACCGATCGCCCGGCGCTCGATGTCGCGGTGGTCATCGAACGCGAGGCCCGGCCCAACCGCTGGGAGGACTGGCGCTTCCGCATCGCCGAGGTGCTGCCGCAGGAGCCGGCCTTCGGCAGCGAGCCGCGCCTGCTGCGCGACGACGGCAAGCGCTCGCAGTGGCTGCATCCGGGCCTGCGGCTCGAGCTGTTCCGTGACGAGGCCGAGGGCTACTACCTCAACCTGAGCTCGGGCCAGCCGGTCTGGTTCGTCATGTGGCGCATCGCCGATGACGACCCCTCGCGCGCCTGGCCCGAGATCGTCAGCGTGTCGTACAACGAGGCCGGCCGCTGGCTCGACGCGCAGGAGCGCGTCGACAACCTGCCGCTGCCGGCGGACGTCGCCGAGTGGCTGCAGGCCTGGACCGACGAGCACTACAAGCCCGAGCCCAAGCAGCGCAAGCGGCCCGCCTCCTTCCTGCCGCCGGAGCAGCGCAAGTGAGCGGCGAGCGCAAGGACGACGGCTTCCTGTCGCGCTGGTCGCGGCGCAAGGCCGAGGTGAAGAGCGGCAGGCCGCCGCCGGCCGAGCCGGTCCTTCGACAGGCTCAGGACGATCGGAATGACACCGTTCGCCCTGAGCCTGTCGAAGGGTCTGCGCCCGAGCTCACGGGGCTTCGACAAGCTCAGCCCGAACGGGATGCGGCGCCGGTCGGTCCACCTGCCCCGACGCTCGACGACGTGGCCGCGCTCGCGCCGGGCGACGAGGTCTCGCGCTTCGTCGCGCGCGGCGTCGACGAGACGGTGCGCCGCGCGGCGGTGAAGAAGCTCTTCACCGATCCGCACTTCAACGTCATGGACGGCCTGGACATCTACATCGACGACTACGGCAAGCCCGACCCGATCCCGATGGCCATGCTGCGGCAGATGAACCAGTCCAAGGCCCTCGGGCTGTTCGCGGCCGACGAGGCCGCCGAGGAAGCGGCCGCCGCGGCGGCCCGCACCGACCCGGCGAAGGCCGCCATTGCCAACCCACCCCCTGCCGAGGACGCAGGCGCCGGAGAACCGGCCGCCGCCGTGCAGGACGACGCCACCCAGGCCACCGATGAAGACCCTGATCTGCAACTGCAACCAGACGATCCCGCTGGACCCGGCGGCGCTGAAGAGCGCGCTCGGCCCGACAGCGTCTGACGGCCTCGAGACCGTCCACACGCTGCTGTGCCGGCGCGAGGCGGCGGCGTTCCAGCGCGCCGCCAAGTCGGGCGAGGACCTGCTGATCGCCTGCACGCAGGAGCAACGCCTTTTCCTCGAGCTGAACGCCGAAACCGAGGGCGCGCCCGGCCTGCAGGAGCGCCCGATCCGCTTCGTCAACCTCCGCGAGACCGGCGGCTGGTCGCACGAGGCGAAGTCGCAGGCCGCGTCGGTGCAACCCAAGATCGCGGCGCTGATCGCGGCCGCGCAGCGGCCCGATCCCGAGCCCGTGGCCACGGTGACCTACCGCTCGGCCGGCCGTTGCCTGGTGATCGGCAGCGCCGACGCGGCTGGGCGCGCGGCGCAGCTGCTGCAGGACAAGCTCGACGTGTCGCTGCTGCTGACCGGCCCCGGCGGTACGCTGCCGCAGCAGCGCAGCCTGCCGGTCGCGGCCGGTCGCGTGACGGCGCTGACGGGCTGGCTCGGCGCCTTCGACGTGAGCTGGGAGTCGGGCAACCCCATCGACCTGGACCTGTGCACGCGCTGCAATGCCTGCGTCGAGGCCTGCCCCGAAGGCGCGATCGACTTCAGCTACCAGGTCGACCTGCCGCGCTGCAAGAGCCACCGCGACTGCGTGCGCGCCTGCGACGCGGCCGGCGCGATCGACTTCCAGCGCGCGCCGCAGGCGGCGAGCGAGCGCTACGACCTGGTGCTGGACCTGAGCCCGCAGCCGCTGATCGCGCTGCACCAGCCGCCGCAGGGCTACTTCCACGTGGCCCCCGGCGCCGACGAGCGCGCACTGGTCGACGCCGTGCTCAAGCTGCGCGAGCTGGTCGGCGAGTTCGAGAAGCCGAAGTTCTTCCACCACAAGCACAAGCTCTGCGCCCACAGCCGCAACGAGCAGCTCGGCTGCAGCGCCTGCATCGACGTCTGCTCGGCGCAGGCCATCACCAGCCGCCGCACCGAGGACGGGCCCGAGAAGGGCGGCATCGCCGTCAACCCCAGCCTCTGCGTCGGCTGCGGTGCCTGCACGACGGTCTGCCCGAGCGGCGCGCTGGGCTACGCCACGCCGACGCCGGTGCACCAGGGCCAGCGGCTGCGCAGCCTGGTCACGACCTACCGCAAGGCCGGCGGCCTGGATGCGGTGCTGCTGCTGCACAGCCAGCAGGCCGGCACGCAACTGATCGATGCGCTGGGGCGCGCCGCGCGCGTCGGCGACAAGCCGGTGCCGGGTCTCGCCCAGCCCGCCGGCCGCGCGCTGCGCGGCCTGCCGGCGCGCGTGATCCCGGTCGACCTGTGGCACACCGCCTCGGTCGGCCTGGACCTGTGGCTCGCGGCCATCGCCCACGGCGCCTCGCAGGTCTGGGTGCTGATGACCGAGGAGGAGGCGCCCGACTACCGCGCCGCGGTCAGCGCGCAGATGGCGGTGGGGCAGGCCTTGCTCGACGGCCTGGGCTACCGCGGGCAGCACCTGCGGCTGATCGAGGCGCGCGACGCGCTGGCGCTGGACGCCGCCTTGCAGGCCGCGCCGGCGCAGACCGTCGAGCGGGCCGCCGGCTTCGCGGTGCAGGCGGACAAGCGCGCCACGCTGGAACTCGCCATCGATCACCTGCTGGCGCAGGCACCCAGGCCGGCGGCCAGCCAGCCGGAAGCGATCGCGCTGCCGGCGCTGGCCAATCCGAAGCGCGGCTCCGCTTCGCCCTTCGGCAGCCTCGCGATCGACACCGGCAAGTGCACGATGTGCCTGAGCTGCGTCGGCGCCTGCCCCGAGAGCGCGCTGGGCGACAACCCCGAGCGGCCGCAGCTCAAGTTCACCGAGAAGAACTGCGTGCAGTGCGGCCTGTGCGTGGTCACCTGCCCCGAGGGCGCGCTGGCGCTGGAGCCGCGCCTGTGGCTCGCCGACGGCGGCAAGGCGCGCAAGCAGGCGCGCGTGCTGCACGAGGTGCCGCCGTGGAACTGCGTGAAGTGCGGCAAGCCCTTCGGCACGCAGAAGGCCATCGAGGGCATGCTGACCAAGCTGGTGGGGCACTCGATGTTCCAGGGCGCGGCGCTGGAGCGCCTGAAGATGTGCGGCGACTGCCGCGTCATCGACCTGCACACGAACCCGAACGAAGTGAAGATCACCGACCTATGAAGCCGCAGCCCATCGCCTTCAGCAGCACCGACGACCGCGAGGAACTCGCGCGCGCCGAGGTCTACGGCGTGCTGGCCCATCTCTTCGTCGGCCCGCCTGCGGCCGAGCTGTACGAACAGCTGAAGCTCGCGCCGACCGAGGCGCCGGCGGCCGGCGGCTTTCTCGAGGCGCCGTGGGGCGAGGTGGTCGCGGCGGCGCGACGGCTGTCGCGGGACGAGGTCGCGGCCGAGTACGACGCCCTGTTCCAGGCCATCGGCAAGCCCGAGATCTTTCTGTACGGCTCCTACCACCTGGCCGGCGCGATGAACGACAAGCCGCTGGTCGAGCTGCGCGAGGACCTGAAGCGCTTGGGCCTGGAGCGCGCCGAGGGCGTGCTGGAGACCGAGGACCACCTCGCGAGCCTGTGCGAGGTCATGCGCTTCCTGATCGCCGGCGACGACGTCGAGATCTGCAACCTGGAGCAGCAGCGCCGCTTCTTCCGCATCCACCTGCAGACCTGGGTCGAGACGCTGGCCGGCGAGATCGAGGCGCATCCGCGCGCCGACTTCTACCGCGCGGCAGCGGGGTTCCTGCGCGCCTTCGCCGAGGTCGAGGCGCAGGGCTTCGATCTGATCGAGTAGATCCTCAGTCCCTCTGCGGTCCGAGCAGGCAGACGACGACGGGCGACCGGCTCCGTTCATGTCCCCCGACGCTTGCTGGACGCTCGCGTCTCCTCCTTGACTTCACTGCGCCGGTCACCCATCGCCCTCTGCCATTCACCGCGCTGGGTACTCGGGCGGTGGACCGTTCGAGCGGCTCTGGCAGCGGAGCGGGCTGGGGTGTTGTACGGAGCGAAGTCAAGGAGGAGGCCGGGCGCAGCCTGGCCGGGGGACATGAGCGCAGTACAGCGCCCCAGTCCGTTCCGCCGCTTGCGCCTCAGATAGCGAGTTCAGCCCGCCACGACCTCGGTCCTCGGCTCGCTCCGCAGCCGGATCGTGAACACCGCGCCGGTCGCGCCGTCGCTGCGGTTGCGGGCGGTGAGCTCGCCGCCGTAGCGCTCGACCAGGCTGCGGCTGATCCACAGGCCCAGGCCGGTGCCGTCGGTCTTGGTGGTGACGAAGGGCTGGAACAGGCGCTCCTCGACGTCGGGCCCGAGGCCCGGCCCGGTGTCCTGGACCTCGATGACGGCGCCGATCGCGCGGCCATCGTCGCCCGGCCAGTCGAAGCTGCGCAGCGTCAGCGTGCCGCTGGCCGGCATCACGTGCACCGCATTGATCAGCAGGTTCAGCAGCACCTGCTGCAGTTCCTGGCGGTTGATGCCGGCCGCCGCACGCGCGGCGAACTCGCGCTTCAGCTCGATGCGCGTGCGCGCCAGCTGCGGGCCGACCAGCAGCAGGCTGTCGTCGAGCGCGCGCGAGACGTCGACGCTGTCGACGTAGCCGGCGTACTCGCTGGGCCGCGCGAACTGCAGCAGCTGCGTGACGATCAGTCGCATGCGCTCGATCTGCTCGTCGACCAGCCGGAGTTCGGCGTGCACGGTCTTGGCGGTGTCCGGTCCCAGCAGCTCGCGCACCAGGTCGAGGTTGCCCTGGATCACCGCGATCGGGTTGTTGACCTCGTGCGCGATGCTGGCGGTCAGCTGGCCGACGGTCGCCAGCTTCTCGGAGCGCAGCAGCTGGCTCTGCGCCTGCTCGAGCGCGCGCGTGCGCTCGGCGACTTTGGCGTCGAGCTCGGCGTTCCAGCGCTGCAGCGCCTGCGTCTTGTCGTCGATGACGTCGAGCAGGTGGTCCAGGTGGCCGGCCAGGCGGCCGATCTCGTCGGGGTTGCCGACGGCGCCGACGCGCGCGTCGAGCGCGCCGCCCTCGACGCGCTGCATCGTGCGCGTCATCTGCTCCAGCGGCTTGAAGATGCTGCGGGCCCAGCGCAGAGACAGCACGGCCGTCGCGATCATCACGACGAAGAAGACCAGGCCGATGCCCGCCAGCGTGCCGAACTTGATCCAGGTGAAGGGGCGCTCGAGGTAGCCGACGTAGAGCATGCCGATGCGGCGGCCGGCGCCGTCGGCCAGCGGCTGGTAGCCCGACACGTACCAGTCGTTGACGACGAAGGCGCGGTCCAGCCACAGCTTGCCGGCGCCGAGCACGGTGTCGCGCACGCTCTGCGAGACGCGCGTGCCGATCGCGCGGTCCTTGGGGTCGCTGCCGAACAAGCGCACGTTGGTGCTGATGCGCACGTCGTCGAGGAACAGCGTCGCCGTGCCCTGGCTGCCGAAGGGCAGCGCGCCCTCCGGGTAGACGATCTCGTTGATGTGGTCGATGAAGGGCAGGTTGCGGTTGAGCAGCATGCCGGCCTGCACGTGGCCCAGCAGCGTGCCGGCCGGGTCGCGCACCGGCGCGACGGCCAGCACGACCATCGCGCGGTCTTCCTTCGTGCGTTCGGTCGGTGCGGCGTTGCGCGTCGGCACGAGCGGCACCGCGACACGGCTCTGCAGCGCCGGTGCGACACGCGCCAGCTCGTCGGGCGCCAGCACCTCGAGGCTGGTGCGCCGGCGGCCCGACGCCAGCGCGCGAAAGGCCGGCGAGCGCCGGTCGGTGTCGGTCGCCGGGCCGGAGTCGGTCAGCAGCAGGCGGCCGTCGGGGGCGCGCAGGTTGAGGAAATCCAGGCCCTCGCGATCCTTCAGCGTGCGCAGCAGTTCGACCAGCTCGGCCTGGCCCTGCGGCGCGGCCCGGGCTTGCAGCCCCCGTGCGATGGCGCCGTCGAGCGCGAGCTGCAGCGCGTGCGAATCGGCGACCGCGGTCGCGCTGCTGCCGACCTCGCCGAGCACGCGCTCGAAGTAGCCCTGGGCCACCGCCAGGTCGCTGCGCACCTTGGTGATCAGCAACTGGTCGAAGGCCAGGTTGCCCCAGGCCAGCAGGATCAGCCCGAGCAGCGGGAACACGATGCCCAGCGGCAGCAAGGCCAGCACCAGCAGCTTGCTGCGGATGGGCAGCCGCTCGAAGCGCTGGTAGAACGTCATGTCGACGGCGCGATCAGGCGACGAGCCACTCCGCACAACGCCGCTCCAGCGTGCGGCGCGAGATGCCCAGCAGCTCGGCCGCGCGCGTCTTGTCGCCCTGCACCGATTCCAGCACCGCGAGGATGTGCTGCTTCTCCAGCGTGTGCAGGTCGGTCGGGCCGCCCGCGGCGCGCGGCGCGGCCGCGCCGGGGTAGAGCGCCGACACGTTGAGCGCGCCCAGGATCATCGAACGCTCGACCAGGTTGCGCAGCTCGCGCACGTTGCCCGGCCAGTCGTATTGCTGCAGGTAGGCCATCTCGGGCGCGCTGACGGCGATCGGCTCGACGCCGAGCTGCGGCGCCAGCGTGGCGATGAAGTGCGCCACCAGCTCGGGGATGTCGTCCTTGTGCTCGCGCAGCGGCGGCAGGCCGATCTCGACGACCTGCAGCCGGTAGTACAGGTCCTTGCGGAAGCGGCCGGCGGCCACCTCGTCGGCGAGGCGCCGGTTGGTCGCGGCGACGATGCGCACGTCGACCGGGATCTGCTGTTCGCTGCCGACCGGGCGGATGCGGTGGTCCTCGAGCACGCGCAGCAGCGCGGCCTGCTGCGCCAGCGGCAGCTCGGCGATCTCGTCGAGGAAGAGCGTGCCGCCCTGGGCGTAGTAGAAGAGGCCGTCGCGGCCGTGCGTCGCGCCGGGGAAGGCGCCCTGGGCGTGGCCGAACAGCTCGCTCTCGATGCGCTCGGGCGCGAGGCTCGCGCAGTTGACCGGCACGAACGGGGCGCCGGCGCGCGGGCTGTGGCGGTGCAGCGCGACCGCGGCCAGCTCCTTGCCGGTGCCCGACTCGCCGGACAGCAGCACGGTGCTGGCCACCGGGGCGGCCAGCTGCAGGGCGCGCTGCAGGTCGCGCATCGCGGGCGAGCTGCCGACCAGGCCGTAGAAGCCCTCGCCGCGCTGCGAGATCATGTGCTTGAGCACCCAGTTCTCGCGCTTGAGCAGCGTGCGGTCCAGGCCGTGCTTCACCGCGTTGAGGATCTGCGTGACGCGGAACGGCTTCAGGATGAGATCGGAGGCGCCGGCGCGCAGCGCCTCGATCGCGGTGTCGAGGTCGGCATAGGCGGTGATCAGCACGACCTCGCCGCTGTAGCCCTGCGCACGCAGCTCGCGCAGCCACGCCAGGCCGCTCTTGCCGGGCAGCGTGATGTCCAGGATCACCAGGTCGAAGCGGTGACGGCGCACCAGGGCGTCGGCTTCCTCGGCGCTGGCGGCGCTCTGCACGTCGCCGCAGCGCGGCGCGAGCGTCTTCTCCAGGAAGTTGCGCATGCCCTGCTCGTCGTCGACCAGCAGCACCGACGCGCGCGGCCAGTCGTCGAGGGCGGATCGATCCGAAGGGAGGGCGGCGCTGGCAGGCATGGAGCGGGTGGCGGAAGGCGGCCGCTACTGTGGCACATCGCCCGCACGCGACGCCGAGGTCCACGACGGTCACCCCCGGACTTTCCCGGATCGGCGCGACCGTGCGGCGCGACAGCTTGTCGCGTCGCCACCGTCAAGCTGTCCTGCGCAGAGGGGCCGAGCGACAAGCTGGCGGCGTGCGGCGCAGCGTCGCGGCCACGCGACTCGACACGTCGCCGCAATCGCCTGGCGAGTACACGAAGCCGCACTCTGCACGCTAAGATATGAATGACCATGCCGAACTCAGTGGCTGGTTGCGTCAATCGATATGCCAAGGCCAGCGGCGAAGCCTCGCCGCAACCCAGGAGTCCGCGATGAACGATCCGCAATCCAAGCTCTCCCGCCGCCGTGTGTTCGCCGGTGCCGGCACGCTCGGGGCGCTGGCAGCTGCCGCTGCCGTGCTGCCCGTCGCGAAGGAGCAGGCCCAGCCCGTGGCGGGCGAGGCGAAGTCCGAGGCCGAGAAGCCGGCCGGCTACCGCCTCACGGCGCACGTTCAGCGCTACTACCAAACCACCAAGATCTGAGTGCCCGGAGGCTCTATGTTGCTCACGCGCAAGTCGCCTGAAGCGGGCCTCGGCTCGCCTGTCTCTTCCCTCGTCTCCAGCCTGTCGCGCGGCGTCGCCCGGGCGATCCCGACGATGGACCGTCGCGCCTTCCTGCGCCGCTCGGGCCTGGGTGTCGGTGCCGGCCTCGCGGCCGGCCAGCTGGCCCTGGTCCGCAAGGCCCAGGCCGCCAACCCGGCCAAGGCCGCCGAGGGCGGCAAGGTCGAGGTCAAGCGCACGGTCTGCGGCCACTGCTCGGTCGGCTGTGCGGTCGATGCAGTTGTGCACAACGGCATCTGGGTGCGCCAGGAGCCGGTGTTCGACTCGCCGATCAACCTGGGCGCGCACTGCGCCAAGGGCGCGGCGCTGCGCGAGCACGGCCGCGGCGAGTACCGCCTCAAGTACCCGATGAAGCTCGTGAACGGCAAGTACGAGCGCATCAGCTGGGACACCGCACTGAACGAGATCACGGCCCGGATGCTCGAGCTGCGCAAGCAGAGCGGCCCCGACTCGGTGTTCGTCGTCGGCTCGTCCAAGCACAACAACGAGCAGGCCTACCTGCTGCGCAAGTGGATGACGCTGTGGGGCAGCAACAACTGCGACCACCAGGCGCGCATCTGCCACAGCACCACGGTCGCGGGCGTCGCGAACACCTGGGGCTACGGCGCGATGACGAACTCGTACAACGACATGCAGAACTCGAAGGCTGCGTTGTACATCGGCTCGAACGCCGCCGAGGCGCATCCGGTGTCGATGCTGCACATGCTGCATGCCAAGGAGACCGGCTGCAAGATGATCGTGGTCGACCCGCGCTTCACGCGCACGGCGGCCAAGGCGGACGAGCACATCCGCATCCGCTCGGGCTCGGACATTCCCTTCCTGTTCGGCGTGCTGCACCACATCTTCAAGAACGGCTGGGAAGACAAGAAGTACATCAACGATCGCGTCTACGGCATGGAGAAGGTCCGTGAGGACGTCATGGCCAACTGGACGCCCGACAAGGTGCAGGAGGCCTGCGGCGTCGACGAGGCGACGGTCGCGCGCGTCGCCGAGACCATGGCCAAGAACCGCCCGAGCACCATCGTCTGGTGCATGGGCCAGACCCAGCACACGATCGGCAACGCGATGGTGCGGGCCTCGTGCATCCTGCAGCTGGCGCTCGGCAACATCGGCACGAGCGGCGGCGGCGCGAACATCTTCCGCGGCCACGACAACGTGCAGGGCGCGACCGACGTCGGCCCGAACCCCGACTCGCTGCCGGGCTACTACGGCGTGGCCGAGGGCTCGTTCAAGCACTTCGCCAATGTCTGGGGCGTCGACTTCGAGTGGATGAAGAAGCAGTACGCACCGGGCATGATGACCAAGCCCGGCATGACGGTGTCGCGCTGGGTCGACGGCGTGCTCGAGAAGAACGAGCTGATCGACCAGGACAGCAACCTGCGCGGCCTGTTCTTCTGGGGCCACGCGCCCAACTCGCAGACCCGCGGTCTCGAGATGAAGAAGGCGATGGACAAGCTCGACCTGCTGGTCGTCGTCGATCCCTTCCCGTCGGCCACCGCGGCGATGGCGGCGATGCCCGGCAAGCCCGAGGACCAGAACCCCAACCGCGCGGTCTACCTGCTGCCGGCCACGACGCAGTTCGAGACCAGCGGTTCCTGCACCGCGTCGAACCGCTCGATCCAGTGGCGCGAGAAGGTCATCGAGCCGCTGTGGGAGAGCCGCACCGACCACATGATCATGTACCAGCTCGCGCAGAAGCTGGGCTTCGACAAGGAGCTGACCAAGAACTACAAGATGCAGAAGGTCGCCGGCATGGACGAGCCGGTGCCCGAGGACATCCTGCGCGAGATCAACAAGAGCGTCTGGACCATCGGCTACACGGGCCAGAGCCCGGAGCGCCTGAAGGCCCACATGCGCAACATGAACGTCTTCGACGTGAAGACGCTCAAGGCCAAGGGCGGCATCGACAAGGAAACCGGCTACAGCCTCGACGGCGACTACTTCGGCCTGCCGTGGCCCTGCTACGGCACGCCCGAGATGAAGCACCCGGGCTCGCCGAACCTGTACGACACCTCCAAGCACGTGATGGACGGCGGCGGCAACTTCCGCGCGAACTTCGGCGTCGACAAGGACGGCGTCAACCTGCTGGCCGAGGACGGCTCGTACTCCAAGGGCGCCGACATCACGACCGGCTACCCCGAGTTCGACCACGTGCTGCTGAAGAAGCTCGGCTGGTGGGACGACCTGACCGATGACGAGAAGAAGAAGGCCGAAGGCAAGAACTGGAAGACCGATCCCTCGGGCGGCATCATCCGCGTGGCCATGAAGGTCCACGGCTGCCACCCCTTCGGCAACGCCAAGGCGCGCGCGGTGGTCTGGAACTTCCCGGACCCGATCCCCAAGCACCGCGAGCCGCTGTACTCGACCCGACCCGACCTGGTCGCCAAGTACCCGACGCACGACGACAAGAAGGCCTTCTGGCGTCTGCCCACGCTGTTCAAGACCGTGCAGGACGCCAACAAGGACATCGGCAAGAAGTTCCCGCTGATCATGAGCAGCGGCCGCCTGGTCGAGTACGAGGGCGGCGGCGAGGAGACCCGCTCCAACCCCTACCTCGCCGAGCTGCAGCAGGAGATGTTCGTCGAGATCAACCCGGCGACCGCCAACGACCGCGGCGTGCGCAACGGCGAGGACGTCTGGGTGACGACGCCGACCGGCGCGCGCATCAAGGTCAAGGCGATGGTCACCGAGCGGGTCGACCGCGAGACGGTGTGGATGCCCTTCCACTTCTCGGGCCGCTGGCAGGGTGTGGACCTCGCGCCCTACTACCCGGACGGCGCCAAGCCGGTGATCCGCGGCGAGGCCGTGAACACCGCCACCACCTACGGCTACGACAGCGTGACGATGATGCAAGAGACCAAGACCACGGTCTGCCAGGTCGAACGAGCCGCCTAAGGAGACGCAACCATGGCCCGAATGAAGTTCATCTGCGATGCCGAGCGCTGCATCGAATGCAATGGCTGCGTCACGGCCTGCAAGGCCGAGCACGAGGTGCCCTGGGGCGTGAACCGCCGCCGGGTCGTCACGCTGGCCGACGGCGTGCCCGGCGAGCGCAGCATCTCGGTCGCCTGCATGCACTGCAGCGACGCACCCTGCATGGCAGTCTGCCCGGTCGACTGCTTCTACCGCACCGACGAGGGCGTGGTGTTGCACGACAAGGACATCTGCATCGGCTGCGGCTACTGCAGCTACGCCTGCCCCTTCGGCGCGCCGCAGTTCCCGACCAACGGCAGCTTCGGCCTGCGCGGCAAGATGGACAAGTGCACCTTCTGCGCCGGCGGCCCCGAGGCCAACGGCTCGGAGGCCGAGTTCCACAAGTACGGCAGCAACCGCCTGGCCGAAGGCAAGCTCCCGGCCTGCGCCGAGATGTGCTCGACCAAGGCGCTGCTGGGCGGCGACGGCGATGTCGTGGCCGACATCTTCCGCACCCGGGTCCTGCAGCGCGGCAAGGGCTCCGAGGTCTGGGGCTGGGGCACTGCCTACGGCAAGCCCGGCGCGCAGCCGGCCAAGCCCGAGGTGACCAAGTCATGAAGCGCCTGACCCCCGCACTCCTGATCGCCGCCGCGGCGCTGCTCGCGGCCTGCGGCGACAAGCCGCAGGAAGGCTCGACCGCGCCGAAGAAGGCCGACGCCAAGGCCTGGGACGGCGGTGCGACCGCGGCCTACACCTCGCCGGGCTGGAAGCCGGGCGACCGGGCCAGCTGGGAGCAGCAGCTCAAGGCGCGCAACCAGCAGCAGAACGAGTACACGCGCTCGCGCTGAGCATCGCCGGCACCGCATCGCAACGTCCAGCGGGAAAGCCCATGACCCATCCCTCGATCCTCCGCGGCCTGGCCGCGTTCGTGCTGGCGACGCTGACCGGCCTGGCGGTGGCGCAGACGGCGCCGGCTGCCAGCGCCCCGGCCGTCACGGCGGCCACGGAAGGGCCCGCCGGCGCGGCCGACGAGACCAACGCCGAGCGTGCCAAGTCCCAGCCCTACAACAACGCGCCGTTCTGGCGCGCGGTGCGCGAATCCGGCAAGGACGCCGGCTACACCAGCCTGCCCGGCATCGAGAACGGCGTGCTGATCCAGGAGTTCGTCCAGTACCCGGGCTCGAAGTTCACGACCGCCGGCGAGGCCTGGCGCGAGGTGCGCAACCGCTGGATCATTCCCTACGGCGGCGCGCTGCTGCTGATCGTCGTGCTGGCGATCGCGCTGTTCTACAAGGCCAAGGGCTCGATCGGGCTGCACAGCCCGGAGACCGGCCGCAAGATCGAGCGCTTCACCTACTTCGAGCGCGCGGCGCACTGGACCAACGCGGTGACCTTCGTGGCGCTGGCGGTGTCCGGCGTCGTGATGGCCTTCGGCAAGTTCTTCCTGCTGCCGGTGATCGGCGGCACGCTGTTCGGCTGGATCACCTACGCGCTGAAGAACCTGCACAACTTCGCCGGCCCGGTGTTCGCGGTGTCGCTGGTGGTGGTGTTCATCACCTTCGTGCGCGACAACTTCCCGAACAAGGTCGACCTGGTCTGGCTGAAGAAGGGCGGCGGGCTCTTCAACGGCGCGCACGTGCCCTCGCACCGCTTCAACGCCGGCGAGAAGCTGATCTTCTGGGCGGGCGTGTTCTTCCTCGGCGCCGTCGTGGTCGGCTCCGGGCTGGTGCTCGACAAGCTGATCCCGGGCATGGCCTACACGCGCAGCGACATGCAGATCGCCAACATGATCCACGGCGTCTCGACGATCCTGATGATGGCGATGTTCCTCGGCCACATCTACCTGGGCACGCTGGGCATGAAGGGCGCCTACGGCGCGATGACCACCGGCTACGTCGACGAGGCGTGGGCCCGGGAACACCACGAGCTGTGGCACGACGACATCCGCGCCGGCAAGATCCCGGCGCAACGCTCGGCCTCGGGCACGTCCAACCGGCCTGCGCAGGCCTGATCTGATGTCGAAGGAAATCGAGATGAGCAAGCCGCTTCAGCTGACCGGTGTCCTGTTGGCCGCCGTGCTGGCCGCACCGCTGGCCGTGCAGGCCAAGCTGCCGGCCCCGAGCCCCGAGGCCAAGGCCAAGGCCGACGAGGCCCGGGCCAAGACGGCGCACGGCGACAAGGTCGCCGGCTACAAGCTGTGCCTGTCGATGGAGAAGACGGCCGCGCACTACTTCAAGACCGTGGCCAAGGACGGCAAGCCGTCGGCCAACGCGCCGGCCTGCACCGACCCGGGCCCCTACGTGCCGGTCGCCGCGGCGCCGGCGCCGCCGCTCGAGGCAGCGGGCGCGCACTCGCCGGCCAAGACCGCCGTCGCGCCGCCGAGCGGCAAAGCCACCGCCGCCGAGCAGCAGGGCGCGGCCAAGAAATAATCGGGGCATCGGCCACCGTGCTACGGGCCGCCGCGTGCGGCCCGTTGTTCTTCTTCGCTGCCGTCTCCCATGTCCAGCCCGCTGCCCCGCCTGACTGCCGCCCGTGCGCCGCTGACCCGCGAGGTCGAGGTCCTCGACGAGCACGGCGTGCGCAGCGCGATCCGCATCCCCGCCGAGCGCCCCCTGACGGTGTTCGTCGACCGGCGCGAGCTCGTCACGCTGATGACCCTGGGCGCCGAGCCCGAGCTGCTGGTGCTGGGCTACCTGCGCAACCAGCGCCTGGTCCAGTCGGTGCACGACATCGAGTCGATCACGGTCGACTGGGAGGTCGGCGCGGCGGCGGTGAAGACGCGCCGCGGCATCGAGGACTTCGACCGCAAGACCGCGAAGCGCGTGGTGACGACCGGCTGCGGCCAGGGCACGGTGTTCGGCGGCCTGATGGACGAGCTGGACTCGGTCGACCTCCCGCCGCCGGCCGGGGCCCGCATCAGCCAGCGCGGCCTGTATGCGCTGCTCGACGCGGTGCGCCGGCAGGAGAGCACCTACAAGTCGGCCGGCTCGGTGCATGGTTGTGCGATCTTCACGCTGGCCGGCGACGAGGCGCGGCTCGAGCTCTTCGTCGAGGACGTCGGGCGCCACAACGCCATCGACACGCTGGCCGGCTGGATGTGGCTGCGCGGCCTCGGCGGGGCCGACAAGGCCTTCTACACGACCGGCCGGCTGACCAGCGAGATGGTCATCAAGTCGGCGCAGATGGGCGTGCCCATCGTCGTCTCGCGCTCGGGCATCACGCAGATGGGGCACGAACTGGCGACCCGGCTCGGCCTGGCGCTGTTCGGACGCGCGATGAACAAGCACTTCCTCTGCTACAGCGGCTTCGAGCGCTTCGACGCCGAGCCCGAGCCGCCGCGCGCGGCGCCGCCCTAGGGCACGAAGGGCGTGAACAGCGGCGGCAGGCGCACCTCGATGCCGTCGCGCGCGCCGCGCTCCTGGAGGTCGGCCATCGTCGTCGCGACGTCGTCCAGCAGCAGCGGCATCGCCTGCAGCGGCGCGTCCAGCGGCAGCCAGAAGTCGTCCCAGTGCACGGCGATCACGCGCCGGGCCCCCACGGCGCGGACCGTCTCGGTCCAGTAGGCCTCGCGGTAGTCCTCGGTCTTGCGGCCCAGCGTGCCGACGCCGAGGAAGACCGTGTCGGCGCGCCGGCCGGCCAGCGCGCCCGGCACGAAGCCCGCGCTGCCCTGCACTAGCAGGCGCCGGCCCGAGGCGTGCTCGACGAGCAGGCTCCAGACCTCGCCCTCGCGCCAGGCGCTGGCGTGGGCAGGCGGCTTCAGCGGGGCGTCGATCGTCTCGGCCGTCACGCCGTCGCTCCAGGGCGTCGGGCTGTGGCGCGACGCCAGGAAGCGCAGCTTGAAGCGGCCGAGCTCGACCACGTCGCCGGCCCGCACCTGGCGCATCTGCGCTTCGGCCAGCCCGAGCCCGCGACCGACGTTCAGTGTCGAGGCGCCGCCGATCAGCAGGCCGCCGCTGCGCTGCGCGACCAGCGGCGCATCCATCGCGTGGTCGTAGTGCGAGTGCAGCGGCACCACGGCGGCCAGCCTCGTGACGCCCAGCTGCTGCAGGCCACGCTCCACCGCGGCCGGATCCGGCGCGATGCGCGTCAGCAGCGTCGCGGCCTTGCCGGGGCGCGAGAAGAAGCCGTCGGTGATCCAGGCCGTCTCGCCGTCGTCGAACAGCAGCGTAGAGACGCCGGCGAAGCGCACGCGCAGCGTCGCGTCCTTGGCGGCGCCGGGCAAGACCAGGCTGCGGTAAGGCTCCAGCGGCGGGCGCCGGAGGGTCTGCAGCAGCGCGAAGCCGGTGCCGGCCATGGCCAGCGCCAGCAGCATCAGCCCGACGCGCCGCAGCAGCGGGCGGCGCATCAGGTGGCCGGTCGGGCCAGGTCGCGCAGGTGGGTCGGGCCGACGCGCCGTTCGATCTCGGCCAGCAGCGGCTTGCCCCAGCCCAGCGCGAACAGCCATTCGCCCACCACGAACATCGGCCCGACCAGCAGGCCGACCAGGTCGTCGACGAAGGCCGGCTTGCGGCCCTCGTAGTAGTGGCCGATGAACTGGATCACCCAGCCGATCGCGAAGCTGCCGATCGCGACCGCCAGCCAGATGCCGGTGCTCGCGGCCGCGGCGCGGTGGCCGGCGGCGACCAGCAGGCCGACGACGATGGTCGTCGCGAGGCCGAGGGCGAGGTTGCCGCGCGTCAGGTACCAGGCGGCGGCGGCGAGGAAGCCGAGGCCGCCCGGCGTGACGTCGATGCCGCCGAGGCTGAACGCCGGCCGCGCCAGCAGCGCGCCGACCCCGAGCACGATCATCGGCACGCCGACGAAGTGCGTGGCGATGTTGCGGCGATCGCGGTGGTAGGCGGCGTACTGCACCATCAGTTCGGTGGCCTGGCGCATGGGCGTCTCCGGTCGGGCGATGGCGCGATGCTAGCCAGCCGGCGGCCGATCGCCAACCGGGCGGGCCCGGGGCGCTGCCTACAATCCGTGCACCTCCCAGGGAACCGAGATGAGCATCAAGAGCGACAAGTGGATCCGCCGCATGGCCGAGCAGACCGGCATGATCGAGCCCTTCGAGCCCGGCCAGGTGCGCCACGCGGCCGACGGCCACAAGATCGTCAGCTACGGCACCAGCAGCTACGGCTACGACATCCG